>CAXSGT010000053.1:0-18327 GCA_964236835.1 uncultured Polaromonas sp. | reverse complement strand
CTAGTAACGTTGCACCGTCACGCCAAGCAATGTTTCCAAGCTCGTCGATTGGCCTGTCGACCAGCTGGCTGCGCTGATATGGATTGGTGCTGCTGCATCCGCTAATGAAGCCGGCCAATAGCAAAGGGACGGAAACAAACTTCCGATGGATGTTGAACATGAATTTCCCTTTCACAAGTTGTTTGCCCTAACTTGCTGCGACCGTCCAACTGATTTGGACAGGTGCTTGCTGGCCTCAACTATGCGAAAAATAGCGGTCTGCCGCCATCACCCAAATGGATGAGTCGGACGACAAATTTGATGGCTCTACCGCACTCGCCCATTTGGTGGATTGACAACCAGCATCCGGTCGGTACCCTTGGCCGATGCCGCAAGAAGAATCAAACCAGGCGCTTTCGGAACCGGACCAGAGACAACTCGTCCAGGACCAGTTCATCGCAATGTTCGTGCAGCAGAACAAAAGGGCTCAGATCGGAATTCTGGTCAGCGCGGTGCTGGTTTACCTGTTGCTGACATACAGAAGTCCTGTGGCATGGGCGCCGGCATGGCTCGTTGCGGTGGGCTTTGTGAGCGTTCTACGCTTTTCGGTCACGGAAAGACTGGTCAGACGCAATTCGCAGCCGGTTCGAGTGATTTCGTCGCTGCTGCTGCTCAGCGGTGTCTGTCTGGCCATTCCCGTGCTGGCGTTTGGCCGGTTTTCCGATATCGACAAGGCTTTTGTCTCGATCGTGCTGATGGCGCTGGCCACCGGATCGGTCGCCACCACCAGTGGATATCGAGCCATTTTCCTGTGGTTCGCCGTTACCCTACTGGTGCCCCTCAGCGCGGCCTGGGCGGTGTCCACTTGGTTTGACGAAACCGCTTGGACAGGACGAGGCCTTGGCGCCTTGATCCTCTTGTACCTCATGTTTCTCGCAGCGCTGGGCCGCGATGCGTTTCGGGTGTTCGACGAGTCCTGCCGCATCCGGTTTGTCGAGCACGAGCTCAATGGCAAACTGGCCGTTGCGCTGGATAGCGCGCACCTAGCCAGCCAGGCAAAGACCCGGTTTCTGGCCGCTGCAAGCCACGACTTGCGGCAACCACTGCACACTATCGGCGTACTGGTGGCTGCCCTGGGCTCACGAAGGCTCGACGACCGCAGCCGCGAAATTGTGGATCTGATGGCAACTGTCAGCGACTCGCTTTCGGGCCAGCTCGACGGTTTGCTGGACATTTCAAAACTTGACGCGGGCATCGTTCAGCCGGTGCTGCGGCCCGAGTCTGTCGATCAGATCGTTCATGCGAACCTCGCATCGCTGAAAGCGCTCGCCGCCGAGCGTGGACTCCATATCAAGGCGCATGGCGTGGAAAGACTCACGGTATCGGCCGACGTCAACCTGTTTGGGCGAATCCTGGCCAACCTGATGGGCAATGGCTTGAAGTTCACGCACAAAGGCGGTGTCGATGTATTTATGAGCCGCCGCGACGGGCACGCATGCATCGAAGTGGTCGATACCGGGGTGGGCATCGCCTTCGAACACCAGCAGTTGGTTTTTCAGGAGTTCTACCAGGTCGGCAACAGCGAACGCGACCGCTCAAGAGGTCTGGGTCTGGGGCTGGCCATCGTGCACAGGCTGTGTTCACTGATGAACATTCGGTTGACGCTCGATTCAACTCCAGGCAAAGGGAGCCGGTTTACCTTGCTGCTGCCGCTGATCGATGCTGCGAGCCGGCCTGCCACGGAATTGAACAGCGCGCGCTCCGTCGATATGCTCGGCTTGCGGGTACTCGTCATCGACGATGAATTGGCGGTGCGCGCCGGGATGCGGCTGCTTCTCGAAGAGATGGGCTGCCTCGTGCTGCTGGCAGCGGATGTCGAACAAGCCTGCCAGCATGCGCAGGATGGCCTGATCGGCATGGTGATCTCGGACTTCAGGCTGCAGGGTGAAACCAGCGGTATTGATGCGATACGGCAATTGCGGCTGGCGCAACCGGGCATTTCCGCGCTTCTTGTCAGTGGCGATACGGCGCCTGACCGGCTGCGGCAGGCACACGCTGTTGGCATCCCGCTGTTGCACAAACCGGTCGCGATCGAGGAACTGGTCAAGCATTTACACAAGGCGAAAGAACATCATGAACGCTGATTCCAAAATGCCTGACGGCAATTCCGGTGCCCGTGCGACCAGTGCTGAAACAAAGCGCCGGACCCGGTCGTTGTCTCGCAGCTTGGTTGACCTCACGATTGAGTTGCGAAAGGAACCGAACACGGTATTCGACGTTGTGATTGTCGGCAGCGGCTACGGCGGCAGCATCGCGGCGCAGCAGCTGGCGGGAATGAAAACCACGAATGCGGCGGGCGAGCACCCGCGCAATGTCAGCATTTGCGTGCTGGAGCGCGGCTCGGAGTATTTGCCGGGCATGTTTCCCTTGAGCTTCGGCGAATTGCCCGGCCACACGCGTTACAGCACGCAGAGCTTGGGAAAGGTTACCGGCAATCTTGAAGGGCTGTTCGATCTCCGGCTCGGGGAGGATGTCTCTGCGCTGGTCGCCAACGGGCTGGGCGGCGGCTCGCTGATCAACGCCGGCGTCATGCTCAAACCTGATTCGGCCTCGCTCGCCAAGGCGTTTCCTGAGGCAGTGGCTCGAGACCTGGAAAATACTTATCTCGACAAGGCGCGCAGTCTTGTGCTCGCCGGACCGCTTGCACTGACCGCGCCGAACGTTGTCGAGAAAAGCCCGCTCTATGCGGATCCGGGCGGTCGCCCCGCATTGCCGCTGAAGTTCCAGCGGCTGTCCGACCTGGCCGGCGCCGCGCCGACAGCGAATGGCCATACCGCGCATGACGCGCTCGACACCCGGCCGGCGGAAATTTCCGTCGCCTTGGCACCCCAGGCATGCACGCCCTTAAGTGTCAACCTCTCGGCATGCGTGGCTTGTGGGGATTGCATGACGGGCTGCAATGTCGGCGCCAAGGCGTCTCTCGACACCAATTTGCTGGCTCAGGCCGCGCGCGATGGCGCCGCCATCTACACCGGCGCCAGCGTGCTGGCGTTGTCAAGAACCCCAACCGAAAATCCTGAAACCAACGCCGACAAGTTTTTATGGACGCTGGAGGTCGTTCACACCAACCCATCGTTACGCCGACGCGAGGCCGAGACATTGAAGGTGAAAGCCCGCAAAGTCATCCTGGCCGCGGGTACGCTGGGGTCGCCCGAAATTTTGCTGCGATCGCGCACCGCCGAACTGGCTTTCTCGAACATGCTTGGCGAGCGGTTTTCGTGCAATGGCGACAACATCGCCGCCCTTCACCAGCTGGCGCGGCCGGCCCACTGTACCGATGACCAGCACAGGGCGCTGGACGAGCGCAGGGTTGGGCCGACGATCACCAACATGGTGAAAGTCGCCGCGGACGAAAAGCAGCCCGGCTTCTGGGTTCAGGAGTTCTCGGTTCCCGCGCCGCTCAAGCGCCTGTTCGCAGAACTCGTCACCACCGGCCACAGCCTGTCGCGACTGCAGACAGCCGACTGCTCGCTTCACGGCATGGAAAAAGACAGCGCTCTGGACCCATGCGCGGTTGATGAAGACGCCATGGAACGTACCTTGCTGGTCGGGCTGATCGGTCATGACAGCGCCAGCGGCGTCTTGCAACTGCGGCAGGCCGCCGCTGACGCCAACCTATATGCGCAAGAAGGAACCGTGCAGATCGTCTGGCCCGAAGCGCGAACCGGCCAATACCTTACGGCCGCCTACGAGTTGTTCAAGGCGCATGCCAAAGCGGTGTTTCCCGGCGCCAGTATCGTCGCCAATCCGATGTGGCGCCTGCTGCCCGACAAGCTGGAAAATCTGGTGTCGCAGCCGTTGGGTCCGGTTTTAACGGTGCATCCGCTGGGCGGCTGCTTCATGGGAACGCCGGAAACCCCTGGCGTCGTCGATGAACTCGGCCGGGTGCTAGACCTGCGTAATTATCAAGATGACCCGTGGCAGGGCAGTCTGGTCGTGCTTGATGGCTCGATCATTGCCGGCTCTCTTGGCGCCAACCCGTCGCTGACGATCAGCGCGCTGGCGTTGCGCGCCGTCGAGGGGTTGCGGGACGACTGGGGCTTTTTACCTGTCGAACAACCTGCCGAATATCTGGCTCAGCGGCCCATCTTCGCGGCGCCCCAACCAGCGAAGACCGCTGTGGCTGCCGAAACCAGGATCAAAGTCATGGAACGTCTGGGCGGCCATGTACCTTTGAAAGTCGGCGCGTTCAAGACCGAAAAGTTTTATGTCGAGCTAACCCTTGCCTACGAAGAGGTCGCGTTGCAGCAAATCATGTCCGCCTGGGGTGGACGCAAGCTGAAGATTGAACCCGACGCCTCTTGCATTCGCATCTTCAAATCCGGCGTGTTAGACCCAGAGTCCAGGCGCTATGACTACGATACCCTGCGGTTCGCGGACGATGGGGAAAAGGAAAGGTTCGCAGTTTTTAAAGCTCCTCTATCGGGGAGCCTGCAATTTTTGCACCGCGAGCAGTCGCATCCGATAGTGCGGGTTTTCAGGGGTCTTCGCTCATATTTTTGCAACCGGGGCAAGCGGGATCTTTGGCAGGAGGTGACGGGTACACCCCAAGTGGCTTTAACGGTCGCTGGCAACGCGCCGACAAAAAAGCGAACCGGTTTTTTTGCCGCGCTATGGAAGGGCATTGGCGTTCTGGCCGATTTGCTTCGGCTGGCGTCGCGCGCAGGGGAAGTCCGGCGGTTTGACTACCTTTTGAAAGTTGGCACACCCATGCGCCTTGTGGGCAGTGGGGATGACCAACTGGCCAAGGCGTTTGCAGGCCAGACGATTGCCGGCGACAAACGGCTTACTTACAACCGCCGTGCCAATCCCTGGCTGCAACTGACGCGCCTGAAGCTGACCCGGATGCCGCTTCTTGCCAGCGGCAACAACGACATCCTCAAGCTCGACGCGCCGTTTCTGGCCAGGCAAGGCGTGCCGCTTTTTCAATTGACAAAGCAGCAAAATCAACCCGAAGCGCTGCTGGACATGGCATCGTTCGCGCTGTTCATGATGCGCGTCATGCTGAACATCCACCTCTGGACTTTTCGCAAGCCGGACCATGCCGGCAAGTCGCATCCCAAACGTTTGCCGGGCGACATTGACGGGTTGCCGAAACCCGAAATTACCAAACTGCCGCTGGGCTGGCAAAGGAAAAGCAAGCTGCCGGGCGTCGTTCGCCTGACCCGGTACGCTCAGCCCATCAACGCGCCGGTCAAGCTGCCACCGCTGGTGATGATTCATGGCTATAGCGTCAGCGGCACCACGTTCACCCATCCTTCCCTCGCCATCAGCGCGGCCAAGTACTTCTGGCTACAGGGCCGCGATGTGTGGATCGTCGATCTGCGCACCAGCGCCGGCATGCGCACAGCGTCCGCGCCGTGGTCGATCGAGGAAGTGGCGCTGGTCGATATTCCGGCGGCGCTGCTGCACATCAAAAACCTCACCGGCGAACGCGTCGATGTCATCGCGCATTGCATTGGCGCGGCCATGATGGGCATGGCCTTGCTGACCGATGCCCTAGACGTCAAGGAATCGGCGGTGGAGCTGGGGGTGGACACATGGATCACAACCGGCCAGCTCGGCACGCTCGCGGCCTTCAACGGCGCTGGCGGAATCGGACAGAAGCATCCCACAGTGCGCTCTGTCGTGCTCAGCCAGAAGGGTCCCCTGCTGCGCTATACCGAAGGCAACATTTTTCGCGCTTACCTCATGCGGTCGCTGCGGCGCTGGCTGGTGCCGGAGGGCTACCGCTTCGAGCCGCTGTCCGAACCGAAGGTTACCGACCAATTGCTTGACCGGCTGCTTTCCTCACTGCCTTACCCGGACAGCGACTACGACATTGAAAACCCATTTTGGCCCTGGCAGACCACACCCTGGACTGCGACGCGGCATCGGATGGACGCGCTTTACGGGCGCGACTTCGCGGCGGGTAATCTGAAAAATGAAACCCTTAGCGCCATCAACGACCTGTTCGGTCCGATCAACCTGGACACGGTCTCAGAGACGATTCATTTTGTGCGGTTCAGCTGCGTCACCAACCAGCGCGGTCGGGGCGAATTCGTCAGGCTCGACAACCTGCGAAAGCGCTGGAGCGGCATTCCAACGCTGGCGATCCACGGCGCCGGCAATGGCCTGGTTGATGTCTCGACCCAGACGCTGCTGGGCGTCAACTTTCGCGCAGCCGGCGTTCCGTTCGAAAAATTTACCTATCCCGATCTTGAGCATCAGGATGTCTGGATCGGCAAAACATCCGAAAACGTATTTAAAGAAATTGAAGGTTTTTTGAAAACCCCGCCAACCGCATCGCCTCCAGCCGCCGACGAATTGGACTGGCGCTTCGACCCGCCATGGATCGGCCCAAGGTTGCGGGGCAACACCGGCGGCGTGGAAGTCCTTGCCCTTTCAGCACCCAGGTATGGCGATGCGTACTTGCTGCTTGTTCCGGTCGCACGGCGACAGATGGATGATGGCGAAAGGCTGGTGCAAGCGGGCGAGTTCTTGAAATCTGAAGTGGGCGACAGCCGAGCTTGGTTAAAACTGGAGGCGGACCTCGCCTCGATTGGGCAGGCTGGCGATCTGGTGGGATGGCTCGCGGTCATCGCCCATCCGTTCGGCCAGACGACCTTGACCGAACCCTTCTATCTGTCCAGCAAAGCAACCGAAAAAATGCCATCGCGGCAATACCCAAGGGCTGCCGGCAGAGGTCCTATGACACCGTTCCAGAGCCCTTTCAAGCGCTTATCGAAGGATGTGCGGCAGATATTTGAATCACTGCTCGAACCTGCCAGACGGGCCAGGACCACATCCCAAGTCCAGTCGCCACCTATGCCCATCACTGAACCCTTGAACCGCTCTGGATTGGAACGGGACCTGCAAAGATGGCTCGATCTCAAAGATGTCGATTTCCAAACCTGTTTTATTTCTCGGGAATCCATAGCAAGGCTGTACGCCCCGGCACCGTCCTCTTTTACCTTCGGCCTGGGCAGTTGCCAGTACCCGGCCGGCCTGGTTGATGGAAAAATCGCGCACGATTCGCTAACGCAATTGGCGAAACTAGCTGAAGAGAAAGGCGAAAAAGCCCTGGACTTCATGATTTTCACCGGCGACCAGATTTACGCCGACGCGACCGCCGGGCTGGTTGATCCGGTCCGCACCGACGAGCGCTTCGACCTGCCTTATGAAATGGCATTGAGAACGGCGCCTATGCGCCGCATCATGCGCTGCGTACCAACCTGGATGATGCTCGACGACCATGAAATCGTTGACAACTGGGAGCCTGCCTGGCAATCGGACAAGAGCGCGGCGCGCCTGAAGCGGCTTCGCCGGCAGGGCGTCAAGGCGTTCTGGAAATACCAGCGGATGGACGATCACCGCGCCAGCAGCCCGTCGGGCTTGCGGCGCAGCCTGTCGCTGACTTTCGACCACGGCTGCGCATCGTTTTATCTGCTCGACACCCGCTCGCGGCGAAGGCACCGCGCGCCTGGCGACAAGGACGCCAGCAGCCTGCTTTTTCCGCAGGACATGGCCAGATTGAAACGATGGCTGCGGAAAAATCAGCAGCCTGTGAAGTTCATCGTGTCGCCCTCGATCGTGCTGCCGCGCCACCTCGGCGCACTGAACGACGGTGCGGGCTGCGTGGCTGAAAGCGATGGCTGGGAGGGCTACCCGGGAAACTTGCGCGATCTTTTTGAATTTATCGTGACTGAAGAAATTAAAGGCGTCGTCTTTCTGTCGGGCGACGAACATTTGTCCTGCGTCGCCAGCGCGACGCTTTCGAAGCCTGGAAAAAATGAGATCAAGATCGCTTCGGTTCACGCGTCCGGTCTGTATGCGCCTTTCCCTTTTGCCAACGCGCGGCGGCAAGACTTCATCGATGGACTTGACGATTTTCCGACCGGCGGCATTCACTGCTCGGCAATGACGCAATTTGTTCCCGCAGGCAACAACTTCACAACCATCGAGGTCAAACGCGTGGGCTCGCAGACCGTGGTGAGCGCCGAATTCATCGTCGCGGGCGAGCGGCTGCGAACGCCGGATGTTTTCAGCGGGAAGCCTCTGTGCCGGTCAGCGGCATTCCCAACGCCGCTGCCCGATACACCGCCTCCGTCCGGTTGCTCACGCCCAGCAGCGCCAGCACCGCCATGACGTGCGACTTGACGGTGTGGTCGGAAATCCCCAGTTCGCGCGCGATGACCTTGTTGGGCTTTCCCTGTATGACCTTGAACAGCACCTCGCGCTGCCTCGGCGACGGCTGAAATCCGCCCGGCCTGAACTCGCCCGAGTGCTCCATCGAAGCGACGCAGCCCTGCGGCAAGTAGATTTGTCCGGCCAGGATAAGGCCCACCGCCCTGAACAATTCGGCCGGCGTCGATGACTTGGGAACAAAACCCATCGCACCGAACTGAATGCATTCCCGAATACGCACCGGGTTTTCCTCCATCGACACGACCACGACCGGCGTTGCCTCATGCGCTGCCCGGATGCGGGTCAGGCCATCCAGGCCGGTGGCGTCAGACAAGTGCAGGTCGAGCAGGATCAGGTCGAACACACCCGGCTGGCCGAGCCCGTGCGCAACGTCGGTCGCCGACACCACCGCCGCACCGGGGGCCATTTCACGCAGCAAAATGCCCAGACCGGCCGAAAACAGCGAATGGTCGTCGATTTGCAGAATGTTCATGCGTCATTTTGCACAATCCGCGCCCCTGGCCTGCCGCCAAGCCGATGCCCAGGCCCGCGAGCCAAAACGGACCGGTGACCGCGAACCGGCCGGCGCCGCCATTTGATATACTATAAATAGCAAACTATACACTCAGGACAAGCGCTAGACCCCGATTTCATCCATAATCCGCTCACTCGCCTGCTGCTGCATCGCCCACATGCCGGCGTAGCGGCCGTCGGCGGTGAGCAGCTCGGCGTGCGTGCCGCGCTCGACGATGCGGCCGGCGTCCATCACCAGGATCTCGTGCGCGTCGATCACCGTCGAAAGCCGGTGCGCGATCACCAGCGTGGTCTTGTTCTGCGCGGCGGTGCGCAGCTCGCTCTGAATGGCGCGCTCGTTGGCCGAGTCCAGCGCCGACGTGGCTTCGTCGAAAATCACCACCGGCGGGTTTTTCAACAGCGTCCGGGCGATCGCCACACGCTGCTTCTCGCCGCCCGACAGCTTCAAGCCGCGTTCGCCGACCATGGTGTCATAACCCAGCGGCGTCGATGCGATGAAGCCGTGGATGCGCGCGGCTTTGGCGGCTTCCTCGACCTCTTCATGCGTCGCCCCAGGCTTGCCGTAGGCGATGTTGTATTCGATCGTGTCGTTGAACAGCACCGTGTCCTGCGGAACGATGCCGATGGACTGGCGCACGCTGGCCTGGGTGACCTGCTTGATGTCCTGCCCGGCAATGGTGATGCGGCCCTGCTGCACGTCGTAAAAACGGTACAGCAGCCGCGCCAGCGTCGATTTTCCGGCGCCCGACGAGCCCACCACCGCGACGGTCTTGCCTGGCGGAATCTCGAAGCTGACGTCGTGCAGGATCGGCCGCGCCGGCTCGTAGGCGAAGCTGACGTGCTCGAAGCGCACCGCGGGCGTGGCGTCGATGCGGATCGGCTGCGCGCCCGGCACGTCGGCGATTTCGCGCTCGCGCTCGAGCAGCGTGAACATTTTTTCCAGGTCGGTCAGGCTTTGCTTGATTTCGCGGTAGATCACCCCCAGAAAACCGAGCGGAATGTACAGCTGGATCATGAAGGCGTTGACCATCACCAGGTCGCCCAGCGTCATTCGGCCATCGACGACGCCCTGCGTCGCGCGCCAGAGCATCGCGACCAGGCCGATGGCGATGATGACCTGCTGGCCGGCGTTGAGCATGCTCAGCGTCTTCTGGCTCTTGATCGCCGCCTGACGGTAGCGCTTGAGGTTCTCGTCATAGCGCCGCGCTTCGAATTCCTCGTTGTTGAAGTACTTGACGGTTTCGTAGTTCAACAGCGAGTCGATGGCGCGGCTGCTGGCCGACGAGTCGAGCTCGTTCATGGTCTTGCGGAACTGGGTGCGCCACTCGGTCACCGTGACGGTGAAGAAAATATAGAACACCAGCGCGATCAGCGTGATGCCGGCGAACCAGACGTCGAACTTGACGGCCAGCAGGGTCAATACCAGCGCCACCTCGATCAGCGTCGGAATAATGCTGTAGAGCGAGTACGAGATCAGCGAATGCACGCCGCGCGTGCCGCGGTCGATGTCGCGCGTCATGCCGCCGGTTTGCCGCTCCAGGTGAAAGCGCAGGCTGAGCGCATGCAGATGGCGGAACACCTCGAGCGAAATGCGCCGCGCCGCGCCTTCGGTGGCCTTGGCGAACACCAGCTCGCGCAACTCGGTGAACAGTGTCGTCGAAAGGCGCAGCAGGCCGTAGGCCAGCAGCAGCGCGATCGGCACGACCAGCACGGCCTTCACATCGCCGGGCTTGAAATTCATCGAATCGACCAAGTTTTTCAGCAGCAGCGGCACGCCGACGTTGGCCAGCTTGGCGCCGAGCATAAAGGCCAGCGCTGCCAGCGCGCGCCATTTGTACTCCCAGAGATAGGGAAACAGCCGCTTTAGCGTGGCCCAGTCGGAGCGCGGCGGCGCCGGCGCGGCGCGCGCGCCCGTGGTGGTCGGCGTGATGGGCACGGGAAAGGAATCAGCGGTGGAGGCTCGGGAACGCATACGGCACAATCGTTGGAGTTGTTTTTCAACCTTCAGAGATTGTGCCTATGTCATCCGAATCAAGCGCTGCGCCCGCCAATACCAATGAGACCGCCAATGCGCCGGTCGTCCTCGCCGACGCCAAAACCAGTTCCCAGGCCGACATGCAGGCTTCGCAGGCGCCGCAGGTGCAATTGCCGACCGACAAGGAACTGGTGCTGAAAGTGATACCGATGCCGGCCGACTGCAACGCCAACGGCGACATCTTCGGCGGCTGGGTGATGGCGCAGGTCGATCTGGCCGGCTCGGTGCTGCCGGCGCGCCATGGCGACGGCCGCATGGCGACCGTCGCGGTCAACCAGTTCATCTTCAAGCAGCCGGTGCGGGTCGGCGATATTTTGTCGTTTTTCGCTGGCGTGACGCGCATCGGCAACACGTCGGTGACGGTGCAGGTCGAGGTGTTCGCCGAGCGCTTTCGCGCCCAGGGCCGCTACATCAAGGTCACCGAGGCGAGCCTGACCTACGTGGCGATCGATGACAACGGCAAGCCGCGCAAGATCGGCAAGCGTTGAGCCTATTTGCAAAGACACAAGGAGACAGCCATGAACATCCATCGCCGAACACTGCTGCAATTCGCCGCGGCCACCGGGGGCGCCGCGAGCCTTCCAGCCGCGCTGCTGGCGCAATCGGCCTACCCGAGCCAGGCCGTCAGGCTCATCGTGCCATTCACCGCGGGCTCGACGACCGACGTGATCGCCCGCATCGTTGGCGAGCGGCTGCAGCAATACCTCGGCCAGCCGTGCGTGGTGGACAACCGGGCCGGCGCGGGCGGCACGATCGGCGCCAGCGTGGTGGCGTCCTCCGCCCCCGATGGACACACCGCGCTCATTCACTCGGCGGGCCATGTTGCCAATGCCGCGCTCTACCCCGCGCTGAAGTACGACACGCTGAAGGATTTCGCGCCGGTCACGATGCTGGTGTCGATGCCCAACGTGTTCGTCGTGACGCCCGGCAAGGGGTTCGCGTCGCTGCAGGACCTGGTTCGCAAAGCCAGGGCCGAGCCCGGCAAATACACCTACGGCTCGTCGGGCAACGGCAGCGGCTCTCACATCGCCGCCGAAAAATTTCGCGTCACCACCGGCATCCAGGCCCGGCACATCCCGTACCGGGGCACTCCCCAGGCGCTTACCGACGTGATGGGCGGGCTGGTGGACTGGTTCCTGTGTCCGCTGGCGCTGGCGGTGCCGCTGGTCAAGGACGGCAAGCTCACCGCGCTGAGCATCGGCGGCGGGGCGCGTTCGCCGCTCTTGCCCAGCGTTCCCACCATTGCCGAAGCCGGATTCGGCGACACCGACCACACGTTCTGGGTCGGCATGTTTTTGCCGTCGAAGACGCCGGAGGCGGTAGTGACGCGCCTGAACGCCGAAACGCTGCGCGCGCTGAATTCGGACGAAGTCCGCTCGCGCCTGGCGACGCTTGGCGCCGACGCGGCGCCGATGTCGCCGCAGCAGTTCGCGCAGCTGGTGCGCGACGAGACCGTGGCCACGACCGCGCTCATCAAGCAGGCCGGCATCCGAATCGATGGCTGAGCTGCGATCAGTCCGCGGCGGTTGCAAAGTCCCGAACTCTCAGAGCTTGACGCGCTGCGAGACGAATTCGGCTTCGTAGCCTAGAGCCAGCGACAGCTTTTCAGCGTCGCTCAGCACCTTGCCGGCCAGCTGGAACACGCCGTGCTCTTCGTCTTCGAGGTGATGGTAAATCTTGTGGTGCAGCGCCTTGGCGCCGGCCAGCCAGCCCGGCGAGCTGCGGTCGGTCGCCTCGAGCGTTTCGACCAGCTTGTCCATCTGGTGATGTTCGGCGATGCCGTGGCGCGACGGCTCCTGCGTCATGTCGTGCGCGATCAGCGGCACATAGAAAAAGCGCTCCTCGGCGACGGCGTGCGCTTCGAGCTCGCGCTTGAGCTCGTTGAAAATCGAGACTCTTTCCGGGCTGTCGCCGGTGGTCAGGAGCAAATTGTCGGCCAGCGTGCGCTGGGTCGCATGGCTGATGCGCAAGGCTTCAAAAATATTCATCGCGTCATTATGCTGACAAGGCGCGCCGAGGGTCCAGGCCGCCTGCGAATCATCGGCCGCGGACGGGCCTGCCGGTTTTGCCGAAATTGCTATCGAATTAAGAGCTGCTGGCGCAAGTGCGGCGGGCGTCAGCGCCATAAATCGATGCCAAACCGGGTTTGCCTGGGGAAACTCGCGGCAAACACGCTAAATTAGACGCCATGAAAAAAGTTTTGATATTCGGCGGCGCCGGCTTCGTCGGCTCGCAGGTTTGCGAAAAACTCAACGAGCTGGGCTGCCGGACCACCGTCGCGACGCGCCGCGCGGGCCATGCGCGGCAGGTGGCGCTGCTGCCGCTGGTCGATGTGCTTGAGATCGACCTGCATGACGGACCAGCGCTGGCTCGCCTGGTGGCCGGACACGACGCGGTCGTCAATTTGATCGGCATCCTGCACGGCTCGGAAGACGCCTTTCAAAAAGCGCATGTCACCTGGCCGCTGGAACTGGCGCGCGCCTGCAAGGCCGCCGGCGTTCGGCGCATCGTGCACTTAAGCGCCCTGGGCGCGGCGCCCGGCTCGGCGTCGAAGTACCAACGCAGCAAGGCGCGCGGCGAGGCGGCGCTGCTGGGCTCGGGGCTCGACGTGACGGCCCTGCGCCCGAGCGTGATTTTCGGCGCCGACGACAGGTTCTTGAACACCTTTGTCAGGCTCGAGCAGGTGTTGCCGGTCATTCCGCTGGCGCGCGGCCAGGCGCGCTTCCAGCCGGTATGGGTCGAAGACGTCGCCAGCGCGGTGCTGCACTGCCTGGAGCTGAGCGAAACCATCGGCCAGGTCTTCGAAGCCTGCGGCCCGCGGGTGTACACCCTGAAGGAGCTGGTGCAGCTGGCGGGCCACTATGGCGGCATCAACCACGGCCGGGGCCGGCCCGTGCTTGCGCTGCCGGACGCGCTGGCCCGGCTGCAGGCCTTTTTCATGGAGCTCGCGCCGGGCGAGCCGCTTTTGAGCCGCGACAACCTCGACGCGATGAAAACTGACAACGTCGCCAGCGGCAAGCTGCCGGGATTGCAAGCGCTGGGCATTGCGCCGGCAGCGCTCGAAGCCATCGGCCCGACGTACCTGGGCGCGCGCGGCCCGCGCAGCGGCCTCATGGCCAAGCGCAAGACGGCGGGCAGGTTCTGATCAGGCGCGTCCATGGCTGCGGCGTCGTTCTGCAAGCTCCGCCGTCATCAAAAGTCAACAACCCGCGGCCCGGACGCGGCGGCTTGAAGTCATAAGCCGCTGCCGAGCGTTTTCATCCCCTGGCCGACGAGCGCTTTGGCGACGCCCGCGTCCTGCTCCATCGCCGCCCTGAACCGTGCCAGGTTGGCGAAAGGGTGGATGCCGTTCGGCAGATAGTCGGCCCAGCGCGCGAGCACGTAGAGATAGGCGTCGGCCACCGAACGGTCGCCGAGCAGAAAGGTCGCTTTCCCGAGGGTCGCATCGAGCGTGGCCAGTTGTTCGGCCACCTGATCGAGCGACTTGCGCTTCAGCGCGTCGAATTGCTTCTCGTCGTCCAGGTAGCGCGCGGGTGCGAAGAACGGCCCGAATGCGACATGCACCTCGCTGGTGAGATACGAAAGCATCTCGTCGAGTGCGAAGCGTTCGAGCGGCTGACCGCCCGCCGTGCCGAGCCGGGCGTCCGGATACGTATCGACCAGCCATCGCAGAATCGCGGCCGCCTCGGTGAGCACGCGCTGGTTGTCGAGCGCGACCGCCGGCACCTTACCGCTCGGGTTGATCGCCAGATAGCCGGGCGACCGGTTGTCGCCATGCGCCATCATGGCCAGCTCGAAGGGCGCGCCGACCCACTCCAGCGCGATATGCACCGCGAGTGCGCAGGTATTGGGCATGCTGTAGAGCTTCATCGCTTGTATCCTTAAGGTTGGCGGCAGGCGGCGCTTCAGGCCGCCGCAAGGGCCGGGTAGTCGGTGTAACCCTTCGGGCCGACGCCGTAAAAGGTAGATGGGTCGGGCTTGTTCAGCGGCGCGCCGGTGTGCAGGCGCCGGGCCAGGTCGGGGTTGGCGATATAGGGCACGCCGAAAGAAACCAGGTCGGCGTCGCCGCCAGCTAGCACCGCGTCCGCCTTGGCGCGGTCGAAGCCGCCGTTGACGATGACCGGCACCGTGGTCATCGGGCGGAAAGTCGCCGCCACCTGCTTGATCTGCACCGTGCCGCTTTCCAGCGTTTTGGCGTTCGGCTCGCAAAGATGCAGGTAGCCCAGACGCAGCTTGTCGAGCTCGCGCACCACGTGGCCGAAGGTGGCGAGTTTGTCGCTGTCATGCATCCCGTACAGCACGCTCGACGGCGAAAGCCGCACGCCGACCCGGTCGGCCGACCAGGCGCCGATCATCGCGCGGGCCGTCTCGAGCATGAGCCGCGCGCGGTTGGCGACCGGCCCGCCATAGGCGTCGGTGCGCTGGTTGCTGCCGTCCTGCAAAAACTGGTCCTGCAGGTAGCCGTTGGCGCCGTGCAGCTCGACCCCGTCGAAGCCCGCTTCGCGCGCATTGCGCGTGGCCTGGGCGAAGTCTTCGATGATGCCCGGAAGCTCCTCGATGCCGAGCTCGCGCGGTATCGGGAACTCAACGCGCCCGCTCGGCAAAAAGAAGTCGCCCGTGGCCGCCACAGGCGACGGGCCGACGGGCGCCAGGCCGCCGCGCATGTCGGGGTGCGCGACGCGGCCGCAGTGCCAAATCTGGCAGTAGATGCGGCCGCCCGCGGCATGCACGCGGTCCACCACGCGCCGCCAGGCCGCGACCTGGTCGGGCCGGTGTATTCCCGGAGCGCGGATGATGCCGTGCGCCTGCTCCGACACCTGGGTGCATTCGGTGATGATGAGCCCCGCCGATGCGCGCTGGGCATAGTAGTCGCCCATCAGGTCCGTCGGCACATCGTCCTCGGTCGCGCGCGTGCGCGTCATCGGCGACATGACCACGCGGTTGGGCAGCTGAAGGCCCCGCAGATCGAAGCTATCGAATAAGTTGGTCACTGTGGGGTTCCTTCAAAAATACGCAGGGTGCCGCCAGGGCGGCTGGCGCGCGATCATGCGCCGACGCCAAGCGGCGCCGCGTCAAGCGCCTTGCAGCGCCCGCAACAGGCCGCCATCCTGATAGTTGCCATCGAAGCGCACGCCGTTGATGAAAAACGACGGCGTGCCATTGACGCCGCTTTCGGCGCCGCTGTCGAGATCGGCCTGAATTTTCGCTTCGATTTTTCGCGCTGTCATATCGGCCGCGAACTTCTTTTCGTCGAGTCCGAGCTCGCGGGCGTAGCCGACCAGATCCGCATCATGGAGGCTCTGCTGGTTTTCATAAAGCATGTCGTGCATCGGCCAGAATTTGCCTTGCGCCGCCGCGGCTTCGGCCGCCGCGGCGGCGTGAACCGCATGCGCGTGTATCTGCGAAAGCGGGAAATTGCGAAATACGAAACGCAATTTATCGCCCATGTGCGCCTGCGCGTTCTTGACGATCGGATAGGCCTGGCCGCAATACGAGCACTGGTAATCGCCGTATTCGACCAGGGTCACCTGCGCATTGTCGCCGCCGCCTTCGCTGTGGTCGCTGGCGCTGGCGGGCGCGGTCAGTTGTGTTCTAGCCATTTGAAGTTCCTCTCTCGTGTGGACTGGGTTTGTTTCAACGTCTTGGAAATTTCGATCGCGTTCAGACTAACAGCGCCAGAGGAAATAAATTTGTAGGAAATCACGCCGCTTTTATGAACGATGAATAAGGCACGGCCCCAAAATCCGTTCTTTTCGACGTCCATGCCGCAGTGCCTGGCAAACTTGTCTTCGGGCTCGCGTGCTCAGCCAAGGAATCCATCTTCAAGCCGCGATCTTTCTTGGGCGCTCGACGAGCGGATGCGCGATCGCTCGGGATACCATCCGGCCACGCGATGCCCGCCTACACTTGGAAAATGAAAATATTTCTGGTCGGCGGCGCGGTTCGCGATGCCTTGCTGGGCTTGCCGGTGCGGGACCGCGACTGGGTGGTGGTGGGCGGCACGGCCGAAGAGCTGGCTTCGCAGGGCTTTCTGCCGGTCGGCAAGGATTTTCCCGTCTTCCTGCACCCGGCAACACGGGAAGAGTACGCGCTGGCGCGCACCGAGCGCAGCACCGCGCGCGGCTACCGCGGCTTCGAGGTGTATGCCGCCCCCGACGTGACGCTCGAGCAGGACCTGGCGCGGCGCGACCTTACTATTAATTCAATAGCTTCTCCGGCCCGCCCTGATTGCGCGAATGGCCTTTTTGACCCTGATTTCGGGGCTTTGATCGATCCTTACGGCGGCCAGCGGGACCTGCGGGCCAAAATCCTCCGGCACGTCACCGACGCCTTTGGCGAAGACCCGGTGCGCATCCTGCGGCTGGCCCGCTTCGCCGCGCGCTTTCCCGATTTTTCCGTCGCGCCCGAAACTATGGCGCTGATGCGGGAGATGGTGGCGCGGGGCGAAGCCGATGCGCTAGTCGCCGAGCGCGTCTGGCGGGAACTGGCGCGCGGCCTGATGGAAAAGCAGCCGTCGCGCATGCTCGCGGTGCTGCGCGATTGCGGCGCGCTGAAAAAGCTGCTGCCCGAAGTCGATCGGCTCTGGGGCGTGCCGCAGCGCGCCGAATACCACCCCGAGGTCGATACCGGCATTCACCTGATGATGGTGCTCGACATGGCCGCGCGGCTGGGTGCGCCGCTGCCGGTGCGCTTTGCCTGCCTGTGCCACGACCTGGGCAAGGGCACGACGCCGGCCGACGTGCTGCCGCGCCACATCGGCCATGAAGCGCGCAGCGCCCGGCTGCTGAAGGCTGTTTGCCAGCGGCTGCGCGTGCCGCTCGATTGCCGCGAAATCGCCGACGTGGTGGCGCGCGAGCACGGCAACATCCACCGCAGCGGCGACTTCGGCGCGGCGGCGCTGGTGCGCCTGCTCGAGCGCTGCGACGCGTTTCGCAAGCCGCGGCGGTTTGCCGATATTTTGCTGGCGTGCGAATGCGATGCGCGGGGCCGACTGGGGCTGGAGGATTCGGCGTATCCGCAGAGGCCGCGGCTGCTGCGGGCGCTGGCGGCGGCGCAGGCCGTCGCCACCGAGGCGCTGGCCGCCGAGGCGCTGGCGGCGGGCCGCAGCGGCGCCGGAATCGGCGAGTGGATACAGCGTGCGCGCATCGCGGCCGTCCACCAAAGCGCGGCTTTCGGGCAGGCAGAAGCGCCGACGACCTGACACCTCAGGAAACGATATAAGCGGCCGCCGCCGTCGAAAACAGCCTGCCGTCGGCCCCGAAAAATTCCATGCGCGTGCTCGCGACGCGCGAGCCCAGCCGCAGCACTTGCGCGCGCAGCTCGAACTAGTCGCCGATGCCGGGGCGCAAATAATCCACCCGCAGGTCGATCGTGGCGAGCTTGCCGAAGCGGTGCAGCCGCTGCAACGGCGTCTCTTCCAGGTGCCGCGCGCCGCTGGTCGGCCATCACCGACAGCCCGCCCAGCGCGTCGAGCCTGGCGCTGATGACACCGCCGCGGAGCCGGTGATGGGCATAGTGGCCGACGAGTTCGGGCCGCATGTCGATGCGCGCCG
>CAXSGT010000052.1:0-18360 GCA_964236835.1 uncultured Polaromonas sp. | reverse complement strand
GTGAGCAGCACCAGACCGAGCGTCACCAGACTGTAGAGCGCGATGTAGTTCAGCTGCGTGATCCAGAAGTCGGGCAACGGCAGCAGCGCAATGACGATGACGCTGGCCAGCAGCGCGACGCGCTGGGTGTTTTGGCTCAGGCGCATGTCAATGTTCTTCCGATTCGCCGCCGGCGAACGAACGCCAGAGCAAAATCGGCAGGATCAGCGTGAAGACGATGACCTCCTTGAAGGCGCTGGCCCAATACGAACCGAACGCTTCGACGATGCCGACGAACAGCGCGCCGACAGCGGCGACCGGATAGCTCGACAGCCCGCCGATCACCGCGGCGACAAAACCCTTCAGGCCGATCAAAAAGCCCGAGTCGTAAAACACCGTCGTCGTCGGCCCGAGCAACAGGCCCGACAGCGCGCCGATCAGCGCCGCCATGGCGAAGGTCGATTGCCCCGCGGCGTGCGATGAAATGCCCATCAGCCGCGCGCCGAGCCGGTTGATGGCGGTGGCGCGCAACGCCTTGCCGTACAGCGTGCGCTCGAAAAACTGCCACAGCAGCCCCATCAGCGCCAGCGACGCGCCGCCAATGATGATCGCCTGGCCGCTCAGGTTGACGGCGCCGAAGCTGAAGCGGGCGTCCCAGAACGACGGGTTGCGAAAGCCTTCGGCGCCGAAAAAAAGCAGCCCCAGGCCGGTCATGGCGAAATGCACGCCGACCGAGACGATCAGCAGCACCAGCGAACTCGCGTCGGCCAGCGACTGGTACGCCAGCCGGTACACCAGCGGCCCGAACGCGGTGACGACGCCGACGGTCAGCAGCGCCTGCACCGCCAGCGGAAACTGGCGTGGCGCGGCCCAAATCGCCAGTGCTGACATCACGGCCGGCAGGGCCAGCGTGACCGCGCCCGCCTTCAGCGCTTTGGCAACGTCGCGATTGCGCCGCCACGCCAGCCGGGCGTCCAGCAGCGTGGCCAGCACGGCCATCAACAGCAGCAGCCACACCGTGCCGGGCACTTTGCTGGTCTGGAAAATCGCCAGCGTGAGCGCGCCGTAGGCGACAAACTCGCCCTGCGGAATAAAAATCACCCGCGTCACGGCGAACACCAGCACCGTCGCCAGCCCGAGCAGCGCGTAAATGGCGCCGTTCGTCAAGCCGTCAAGCAGGAGAATGCCAGCGATGGAAAAATCCATGGGAGGCGCCCGTTGAGCAATGAAGAACGCCGAAGCGCTATTCGACTTTCCAGTCGCCGTTGACGACCTTGAGCATCACGCCGGTCTCAGGCGTATAGCCCCAGTGGTCGTCCTTAGTCCAGTTCAAAACGCCGTGCGACACGACGGTGCGGCCGATGTTCTCCGCCGCGTCGCGCAGCGCGGTGCGAAACTCCGCCGTTCCGGGTTTGGCCTTTTTCAGCGCGACGGGAACGATTTTTTCCAGCACCAGCAGCGTGTCGTAGCCATGGCCCGCAAACTGGTTGCGCGAGCCCGCGCCGTAGGCTTTTTCATACTGCTGCACGAAGCCCATGGCGACCTTTTTCGACGGGTGGCTGTCGGGCAGCTGCTCGGCGATCACGGCCGGGCCGGACACGACATACGCGCCTTCGACATCTTTGCCGCCGACGCGCATCAGGTCGCGCGTGGCGGCCGCGTGCGTCTGGTAAATCCTGCCCTTGTAGCCGCGTTCGACCACCGCTTTGTGCGGCATCGCCGCGCCGCTGCCCGAGGCGACGATCAGCATCGCGTCCGGATTGGCCGACACCAGCTTGAGCGCCTGCGCCGTCGCGCTGGTGTCGGAGCGGGCGAAGCGCTCGGTGGCGACGACTTTGATGCCGTTTTTTTCCGCCTCGGCGCTGAAGTCCTTGAGCCAGCTTTCGCCGTAGGCATCGGTATAGCCCAGAAAACCCACCGTTTTCACGCCCTGCTTTTTCATCAGGCCGATCATGGCGTGCGCCATGACGGCGTTCGATTGCGGCATGCGAAAGGTCCAGTTGTCCTTGCCCGGCGGCAGCGCGGCCGGCGCCAGGCAGAGCTGAACCGTGGCGGCTTCCTCGGCGACGCCGGCCATCGGGATCGCCACCGGCGTCGCGATCGAGCCGACGATGATATCGACCTTGTCGTCGGTGACGAAGCGCCTGGCGTTCTTCACGCCGTTGGTCGGGTCGGTGGCGTCGTCGAGCACGATGACCTTGAGCTTTTCGCCGGCGATCGACGTCGGCCAGAGCTTGATCGCGTTGGCGACGGGAATGCCCAGGCCCGACGCCGGCCCAGTTAGTGGCAGGCTGACGCCGATGGTGATGTCGGCCAGCGCCGCAGCCGATACGGTGAGCGCGGCGGCGCAGGCGAGTAGGGAGTGCTTGAGCTTCATGGGATGTCTCCTGGTTGTGGTGGGAACGAAAGTAACAATGCGGCGCTACAAATTCAGGCGCATTTGGCTTTTATATCCGCAGGCACCGCGATCGCCTTGATGCGCTGCGGCGCCTCGGGCGGGTGAATCACGAAGGCGCGCACTTCGGTGCCTTCGCACAGCAGCTCATCGCCGCGCTTGACGATGTGGCGCTGCACGAACACCTTGGCGCGCCATTCCTCGACGCAGGTGTGGATGTGCAGCGTTTCGCCGTAGGTGGCGGGCCGCGAAAATTTGGTGTGTATTTCCAGCAGCGGCGCGCCGATGATGCCGGTCGTCTTGACCAGCTCGCGCCAGGGCGGAACGCCGCATTCCATGAAGAAATGCAGCGACGACGCGTCCATCCACTTCGAGAAATTGGGATAGAACACGATCCCGGCCGGGTCGCAGTCGCCGAACTGCACCCTAACTTCGAAGACGATGGTTTTAGGCATGAGGGTATTCCGGAAATTTCATCGCTTTAGCCTGTTGCTATGGTTTTGGTAGCTGCCTGCGCCCGTGGATAGGGCGCGGGAAGCATAAATCGTTGTTATTTCTTAATTTCTTGAAGTTCTGGCGAAAAAACAGCCTTCACCGCAGAGACGCAGAGAAATCGATTCAGAGGAAGAAAAATATTTATTTAGTCTTCCTCTGCGGCGCTCTGCGTTCTCTGCGCCTCTGCGGTGAATGACTTTTCGCCGGCTGTCCATACGCACCCTTAGCCCGGATTCTCCAGCAGCAGCGCCATGCCCTGGCCGCCGCCCACGCACGCCGACGCGATGCCCCAGCGAACGCCCGAGCGCCGCATCTCGCGCGCCAGCGTGATGGTCAGGCGCACGCCGGTCGCGGCCAGCGGATGGCCGAGCGCAATTGCGCCGCCATTGACATTGAGCTTTGCCAAGTCCAAGCCTAGTTCACGGACCACGGCGAGCGTTTGTGCGCCTTGCGCTTCGTTGATCTCGAAGCGGCCGATCTGCGCCAAGGTCATTCCCGCGCGCTCGAGCAGCAAGCGTATCGCCGGCGCCGGGCCGATGCCCATGATCTCGGGCGGCACGCCGACGACGCTTGCCGCCGCGAGCCGCGCCAGCGGCTGCTTGCCATTCGCTCTGGCGTAGTCGCCCGAAGCGACCACGGCAGCGGCCGCCGCATCGACCAGCGCCGCGCTGTTGCCGCCGGTCTGCACGCCGCCCGCATGCACCGCCCGCAGCCTGGCCAGCACGTCCACCGGCGACAGCCGGACATGCGTGTCGTGCGCCACTTCGGTGAGCTTGCCTTGCAGCCGGATGCCGCGCGGCCGGTAGCCTTCGAGCTCGAATTGTTCGGTGACGACCGGAACGATTTCGCCCGCATGAAAGCCGCTTTGCTGCGCCGCCACGGCTTTGGCAAAGGATTGCGAGGCAAATTCGTCCACCTTCTCGCGCGAGATGCCGTATTTTTTCGCCAGGTTTTCCGCCGTCTGGATCATGTCGATGCCGGCGGCCGGGTCGCTCAAAGCCTCCCACATATAGTCCTTGAAGCCGACCGGCGCGCCGAGCCTGAAGCCGGTGCGGTGGTCGAAGGCGGCGATCGGGTTGCGCGTCATGCTTTCGGTGCCGACGACCAGCGCCGCGTCGCAGGCGCCGCCCTGGATCTGCTCGCCGGCCTGGCGGAACAGCTCGAAGCCGGTGCCGCAGATGCGCTGCGCCATCTGCGCCGGCACTTCGACCGGCACGCCGGCATACAAACCGATGTGGCGCGGCAAAAAGAACTGGTAAAAGTCGCCAGGCGCCATGTTGCCGGCGATGACCGAGCCTATGTCGCCGCCCGGTACGCCGGCGCGCGCCAGCGCTTCGCGCGCCGCCTTGATGCCCAGGTCGGTCGGCGAGATGTGGCCGAGCGCGCCGCAGTAATCGACCATCGGCGTCCTGACGCCGCCGAGCATCCAGACGTCGTCAAAGCGGAAAAACAATCCTTTGCCAGCCATGTCAGCCGTGTCCTTTAGTCGGTTTTCGGTTTAAGGATGCCAGGCGCGCTGCCGTCGTGCAGCGCGTTGACCAGCGCTTGACGCTGGCGCAGCACGGCGCTTTGGTTGATCGAGCCTTTGTCGGTCACTTCGCCTAAGTCGATCGACGGCGGCTGGTCGAGCAGCAGCAGGCGGGCGATGCGGCTGGCGCTGCCGCTGGACGTGGCTGCAAGCTCGTCGAGCAGCCTCTGGAAACGCGCCAGCACCGGCGCGCTCGCCAGCACCTCGGCCAGCGGCGCCTCAAGCGGCAGGCGCCCCAAGGCGCGGACCGCGGCGGTCGGGAAAACCATCGCGCCGACTTCCTTCGAATTGATGCCGGTCAGCACCGCGTCCTGCACGTACGGCGCGCCTGCGGCAATGATGCGCGCGCGCAGTGGGCCGACGCTGACGAACGTGCCGGTGGCGAGCTTGAAGTCCTCGGCGATGCGGCCGTCGAACTTCAGGCCCTGGTGGATGTCGTTCTCATCGATCCATTTGAGCGCGTCGCCGGTGCGAAAGTAGCCTTCGTCGTCGAAATGCGCCACCGTTTCCTCAGGCGCGCGCCAGTAGCCCGGCGTGACGTTCGGGCCGCGGTAGCGCACCTCGACCTTGCCCTGAGTGGGCACCAGCTTGAGCTCGAGCCCCGGCGTCGGCAGCCCCAGGTCGCCGGCGCGCACGTCGGGGCTGGTGACGAACAGGCCGAACGGGCTGGATTCGGTCATTCCCAGGCCGCAGGTCATGACGATGCGCTGGCCGATTTCCGCCTCTTCGCTTTCGTACAGGCTGTCCCAGACCGGCTGGGCCAGCGCCGCGCCGGCATAAAAAAACATGCTGACGCGCGACAGGAAATTCTTGCGCAGCGGCAAATCGGTTTTCATCGCGTTGGCGATGGCCTCGAAGCCGGTCGGCACGTTGAAGTACACCGTCGGCGCGACTTCGCGCAGGTTGCGCAGCGTTTCGGCGATCAGCGTCGGCACCGGCTTGCCGTCGTCGATGTAGAGCGTGCCGCCGTTGTACAGCACCAGGCCGACGTTGTGGTTGCCGCCGAAGGTGTGGTTCCAGGGCAGCCAATCGACCAGCACCGGCGGCGCGTCTGTCAACACCGGCATCGACTGGCGCATCTGCTGCTGGTTGGCGCACCACATGCCGTGGGTGTTGATGACCGCCTTGGGCAGCTTGGTCGAGCCGGAAGTGAATAAAAATTTCGCGATCGTCTCCGGGCCGGTGGCCTGCATCGCGGCATCGACCGCCGGCGTCGGCGCCGTCGCCAGCAGCTCGGCAAACGTGGTTGTGGTGCGGCCCGGCACGGCGCCCGCGGCGCTGACGACTTCGGCGTCGCTGCTGACCGCGGCATCGATCGCGCGCTCGTAGCGCGCGGCGTCGCTGGCGAACACCAGGCCCGGCGTCAGCGTCTCGAGCACATGGCGCAGCTTGGCGAAATCCTGGCTGAGGAGGGCGTAGGCCGGTGACGACGGGCACCAGGGCACGCCGGCGTACAGGCAGCCCAGCGCCAGCAGCGCATGGTCCAAATCGTTTTCGCTCAGGATGACGACTGGCCGCTCGGCATTTAACCCCCGGTTAAGCAGCGCCTGGCCGATGGCGCGCGCGCCGGCAAGCGCGTCGGCATAGCTGACGTGGCGCCAGTCGCCCTTGGTGCCGTCGGCGTTTTTCACGCGCTGCGCCATGAAGGAGCGACCAGGCGCGACTTGCGCCCAATGCGCCAGGCGGTCGGTCATGCGCCGGGCATAAGGTTCGAGCGGCTGCTCGGCTTTGAGGTAGCGCACACCGCCGGCGCCTTCGCTCAGCACGGCGCGGGTCACGCCGAATTGCAGCGGGCGGTAGCGAGGGAGCGTGATTGCATCTGTCGTCATTCTTGTCTGCCTCGACGAGTGCTATGCCTTTTGCACCTTGCCCGCCTTGCCGTCGAGAAACGCCTTGACCCGCTCCTTGGCCTCGGGCGCGCTCTGGGCGATGGCGGCCATCATGGCTTCGGTGAACAAGCCCTGGTCGGCGGGCTGCTCGGCGATGCGCGGCAAGGCGTGCATCAGCGCGTAGTTGGTCAGCGGCGCGTTCTGCGCCACGCGCTGCGCCAGCTCGAACGCTTTTTCAAACGCCTGGCCGGCGGGCACCAGGTACTGCGCCAGGCCGATGCGCTCGCCGTCCTGCGCGCTGTACACCCGTCCCGTCAGCATCATGTCGGCCATGCGCGCGACGCCGATCAATTTCGGAATGCGCACCGAGCCGCCGCCGCCGACAAAAATGCCGCGCGAGCCTTCGGGCAGGGCGTAGAAGGCGGTGTCATCGGCAACCCGGATATGGCAGGCGCTGGCAAGTTCGAGCCCGCCGCCGACGACTGCGCCGTGCAGCGCGGCAATCACCGGCACCGGGCCGAATTGCACCCGCTCTAGCGCGGCATGCCACATGCGCGAGTGCCGCAGCCCCTGGCCGGCGTCGCGCTCGCTGAGCTCGGACAGGTCGAGGCCGGCGCAAAAGTGCTCGCCGTCGCCAGCGATGACGGCGGCGCGAACGGTATCGGGCAGGCTCTCGAAGGTCGATTGCAGCGCCAGCACCAGCGCGTCGTTCAGCGCATTGCGCTTGGCACCGCGCGTCAGGCGGATGACGGCGACTTCGCCGTCATCGCCCCGAATGTCGAGCTGGAGGTCTTTGGATGGCATGGACGGATTTCTTAACTGCCGGAATTATGATTATTAAATATAACCAATACAAGCCGGCGCTTTAGAAAATATTCGGTATTTACCCTGATGCATCGGTGCTGATGGTCTTGTGTTGCAAAATTTGTCGCTTCGCGCAAGCTGCGCGATGTAAACATCCGACTTTTGGATAACTGCACGCGGTATTCGCGGCAGTGGTCTTGATGCGCTTAGGAAGGCGTACGCATGCGCTCCCTAGGCGCACGCCGCTGACAATCCAACCTCGGAAACTTCAAAAATGCCAAAGTAAATTAGATTCTCTAGAAAAAATAGTGCTATATTATTTCTATGGAAAAAATTACGCTATGTCCGCGGTCGCCCAGCAATCCATCTTAAAGCCGCAAGCCGCGGCGGTTCTTGGCAAAGCGGTGGTCCGCGCCGCCGAGCGGCTGGACGTTTCCAAATCCCTGCTGGCAAAGGTGCTTGGCGTCAGCCCGCCGACCATCACGCGGCTTTACGGCGGCAATTACCTGCTCGACCAAAACCGCAAGGAGTGGGACTTTGCCTTGCTCTTTGTGCGCGTGTTTCGCTCGCTCGACTCGATCGTCGGCGACGAGTCCACCGCCCGAAAGTGGCTTAACAGCGAAAACCTCGGCTTGAGCGCCAAGCCCATCGATCTCATTTGCAACACCGAAGGACTGGTACGTGTCGTTCACTACCTGGACGCCAGCCGCGGTATTGTCTGAAGCGCGCCCCTGGGCCGGCGCGGTGTGGCGCATGGTCGAGGCGCAGCACACCGCCTCGACGATGAAAATCGTCGACAACGACGCCGAGCAGGACCTGCTGGAGACGCTGCTCGAAGGCAGCAAACCCGCCCAAGCGGCGTCTGCTCTGGCGCTCGACTACCTGCTGGCCACGCCGTTTCGCTACCACCCCTTGCGCGGCGGCTCGCGCTTTCGGGCCGTTACCGATCCGGGCGTCTTCTATGGCGCGGAGTCGGTGCGCACCGCCAGCGTCGAGCTGGGCTATTGGCGCTGGAGGTTTTTGCAAGACGCGGTCGAGCTGGAAAAACTCGAGCCGGTGGCGCACACCGCTTTCAGTGCCGATGTCAGCACGCAAGTCGTCGATCTGCGCCAGCCACCGTTCAGCGCCGATGCCGCCGCATGGCTGCATCCAGCGGACTACAGCGCCACCCAGGCGTTTGCCCAGGCCGCGCGCGTTGCCGATGTCGGCGGCATTCAATACCAGTCGGTGCGCGATCCAAAACCCGCATGGTGCGTGGCGCTGCTCACGCCGCGAGCGTTTGCCAAACCGAGACCGCGCCCCGTGATGCAGACCTGGTGGCTGGCCGTGCAGCACGATGCCGTGGTTTGGCGGCGCGACAGCTCGTCGATGACCTTTGCCGCCGCAGCGTGGTAGCGGCTTGCCGAAAACATCCTCAGTCATCACAATGTTGTTGAAGTTTTCAACAACCAGGGACTGCCATGGCTACCGTCAATTTCAGCGTTCCAGAAGATGTCAAGCAAGCTTTCAACGCCGCGTTCGATGGCCAGAACAAAAGCGCCGTCATTGCTGATTTGATGCGCCAGGCGGTTGAACGCTTGCAGCGCCGATGGGCGCCGGCTGCCTTACGTGACTCTACTCCTGATTCGATAGCTGTTTGCGCCCGTCCCGCTTGCGCGAAAGGCGTATTTCATTGGTAAAAAACAGCAATTCGCCAAAGAGGCTTGACTGCGGCGTGTCATCAATTAAGCCAGATGACCGCGGCAGCGAAATCGATCGCACTGAAGGAAGTTGCGCGCGGTTTTATCATAGCGTGGGGCGATGGCGCGGTACTGCTTGAGCCTGGGAAAGAAATTCTCGATCAGGGACGCGCCTTGTACAGTTGGCGGTCATAACTGCGCGGGTATTTGCGCAAAGTTTTTGCTGTTCAATAACTTCGTGACCAGTCCAATTCAATAAATATAGTATGAAGAATTTTTTTACCAAACTACCTATCGCCTTCTTGGCGCTTTGCTTGTCCACGGCTTCGGCTATTGGGCAGGACTTGGCGCCCTTTCCCGTCCGGCCGATAAAGATCATTGTTCTCGGCGCCCCGGGCGGCCTGTCGGATCTATATGCCCGTTTAGTAGGCGACCGCTTGGCAACTGCCCTGGGGCAGCCGGTCATCATGGATTACCGGCCAGGGGCCGGCGGAATCATTGCCACGCAGCTGTTGATGAGTGCTCCTGCAGATGGCTACACCTTGATGCTCGGCTATAGCGGCCTCACTCAGAACCTTGCATTTCGAAGTGACAAGCTCTATACGCTCAAAGATTTCGCGCCGATATCCCAAGTAACGTTTACGCACACCGGGTTTTTTGTTTCAGCCTCATTGGGTGTCACTACGCTCGCGCAATTTGCCGCGCTGGTAAAGGCTAGCCCCAAAAAGTATTCCTATGGCACCTTTGGAATAGCTTCCACAGGACATATAGCGGCCGAGATGCTATCCAAAACTGCCGGACTTGAAATGATCCACGTACCGTACAAAGGCGAGACTCCTGGACTCAACGATTTGCTCGGCGGGCAGATTTCCGCATTTCCGGGCGGCGGTCTGGGATCGTTTATGCCTCATGTGAAAAGCGGGCGGCTGCGCGTACTTGCCGTTGCGGGCGACAAGCGGGCCGCAGTCGCTGCAGATGCACCCACATTTGCCGAGGCCGGCTTTCCCGAGGCTGGATTTACTACCTGGGCCGGGTTCTTGGCGCCAGCGCAGACTCCAAAAGCTATTGTATTGAAGCTCTCAGAGGAAATTTCCAGGATTGTTAAATTGCCGGAGGTTAGTGCAAAGATTGAAGAATATGGTGCTTCGCCGGTGGGAAGCACCAGCGACGCATTCGCTAATTTTATTGATGCAGACCTCAAAAGATGGATCTTGGTGGCTAATACCACTGGCATCAAGTTAAATTGAACAAGGCGTATGCGCGGCAGTAAATGATTTCCGAACAGTCGAGCAGCGAGTTTTTTGCGAAAGCTTTGGGCTGCGGTTCATAACGTGACTCGAGTGAGTTGGAGGTAAAAATGAAAACAGCTTCTTTTCTTGCGTTCACGGCTGCAGCGCTATCGTTTGCCATTGTTCCGATGGCGGCGGCGCAGACGTATCCCACAAAAGCTGTCAAGCTCATAGTTCCATATCCTGCGGGCGGCTCTACCGATCAGATCGCGCGGCTTGTCGCCGGACCCATGGCCAAGTCTATGGGGCAAGCAGTGTTTGTTGAGAACATAAGCGGCGGCAACACCATGATCGGGGCATCGGCGGCCGCGCGTGCCACGCCGGACGGATATACGCTTATGGTCAACAGCCTGGCCTATTCCGTCAATGTGCTTGTGGCCAAGTCTGCAAGCTACAGGACCGATGACTTCATTCCGATCGCCCCGCTTGTAACATATCCCTATGTGATGAGCGTCAATATGGCTGTTCCGGCAACCAGCGTCAGGGAGCTGATCGAGTATGCAAAGCGGGAACCGGCAAAAGTTAATGGCGTATCGCTCGGAGCTGGAGGGGTGACCCACTTGTTGAATGAACGGTTTGCGGCCATGGCGGGTGTGCCATTTACCAGTGTGCACTACCGTGGTTCCGGACCGGCGCTTATCGACCTGATGTCAGGGCAGGTCCAGTTTTATATCGATTCGATGGTCACGTCGATTCCGTTTATAAGGACTATAAAACTTCGGCCCTTGGCGGTTACTTCCGCAGAGCGGTCACCGCTGCTGCCCGGTGTGCCAACCTTCAAGGAGCTCGGCTATCCGGGCATGACACAGGACGGCTGGTTTGGCGTCTTTGCACCGAAGGGCACTCCCCAGCCCATTGTGGAGAGGCTCGCCGCAGAGGTTCAAAAAAGTCTGGCTGCGCCGGAAGTCCAGGCAGTTCTGGTGCGGGATGGATTGAAGGCTCCGGCATATACCTCCCAGCAATTTTCAGACTTTATCAAACAAGACGCCGCAGCCTGGAAGGAGACAGTGAAGCCGCTCAATATCCAGCTGGATTGATCGATCATTGCTTATCCGGGCAAAAAAGACTGTGCGGTGCGGCGTCCATATGATTGTGATGTGAGGCGAGGGTTGCTACATTGGGCGACCGATAAATGAACCTGGAGACAAAGTGAAGACTGTTTTTAAGCTCGCAATTGCGCTTACAGCTGGGCTGTTTTTTCAGCAGCTCACGTTTGCTCAGGAATACCCCGCCAAACCCATACGGCTCATCATTCCCTTTGCCGCAGGCGGTGGCTCCGACGTGAGCGGACGCACTATCGCGGACAAACTTGCATCCGACCTGGGTCAGCCTGTTTTCATCGACAACCGGTCCGGCGCGGGCGGCGCGTTGGGCGCCTCGGTCGTGGCACATTCGCCGCCTGATGGCTATACCCTGATGTTTACCAACAATGCCCAAGCCATATTGCCTAACCTGCAGAAGACGGACTGGGACGCGCTGAAGGATTTCAAGGCGGTTGCAGGCGCCGTGACCTTCACGACGGTGATCCTGGTGAACGCAAACTCGCCCATTAAAACCCTGCCAGAACTAATTGCGGCAGCCAAGGCCCGACCCGGCAAGCTCACCTATGGTTCATCCGGCATCGGCGGCCCGCTGCATCTGGCCATGGAGATGTTTCGCACTGCCGCGGGCATTGACCTCATTCATGTGCCTTACAAGGGCAATGCCCCCATGACGACAGCATTGCTGTCAAACGAAATCGACATGTCGATAGACACGTTTGGCGTGTCGTTGCCGCAGATCAAGGCAGGCAAGTTTCGTGCGCTGGCGGTCACCAGCCCCAAGCGCAGCACTTTGCTTCCCAACGTGCCTACCGTATCCGAGGTGGCTGTGCCGGGTTTTGAATATGAAGGATGGTCGGCGTTCTTCGCACCTGCCAATACGCCTCCCGCGGTCATCGCTCGCTTGAGCGGAGCCATTGACAAAGCGCTGGCCATGCCTTCGGTAAGGCAGCGACTGCTAGAGCTCGGTTACGAGCCAAAAGCCGCGTCACCCGAGCAACTGACCGCGGTTGTGGCAAAAGACCTCCAGCGGTACCGCAAGATCATCCAGGACAACAACATCAAGGCCGAATAAGCAATGCACCCTCGCGGAGCGGCCTCTTAGTTTTGCTACGGCACTTGGCCTTCTGGCAGTGCATCAGGTTGCATTCGCATCGATAGGCCGCGGCGCCCGTCGCGAGCTGCCGTTACTCCTGCTAATAACTAATTTTGCAAAGACAAGGATGAAACCGTGCAAGCCCTATCCATGAAGTTGAATTGCTCCGGCCGCGGGAGCGCGCCATGACTTTGCACAACCGGCTCGCCGCCGACATTGGCGGCACCTTTACCGACATCGCCTTCTTCGACGAGGAAAGCGGCAAGATGCGCCTGGGCAAAACGCTCAGCACCCCGAAGCGAATGGTCGATGGCATCGCCACCGGCGTCGAAAAAGCCGGAACACGGTTCAAAGACTCCGAGCTTTTTTTGCACGGCTCTACCGTCGCCATCAACACCCTGCTCGAGCGCAAGGGCGCGAAGACCGCGCTGCTGATCACCGAAGGATTTCGGGATATCTATGAAATTGGCCGCATCAACCGGCCAGACGCCTATAACCTGTTCTTCAAAAAGCATGTGCCGCTGGTCGAGCGCGCCCTGCGCTTCGAAGTGCGCGAACGGCTTACGGTCGAAGGCGAAGTCCATATTCCTTTGGACACAGCTGGCGTGCACCGGATCTGCGACAAGCTGGTCGCCAACGGCATCGAAGCGGTTGCCATCCTGCTGTTGCACTGCTATGCCAATTCAGCGCATGAGCTCGAGGTCAAGCGCATCGTCCTGGAGCGCTTGCCGCATGCCTTCGTGAGCGCGTCGCACGAGCTGTCGCGCGAATACCGCGAATTCGAGCGCTGCTCGACCACGGTAGCCAACGCCTACGTCGGCCCGATCATGAGCCGCTACGTGACCGAGATCGACGAACGCCTGCGCGGCTCCGGCTTTAACGGCGCCTTTTTGTTGGTGCAATCCACCGGCGGCCTATATGAATCGGCGCAGGCCAAGCTTCAGTGCGTGAAGATGCTGGAATCCGGCCCGGCCGCAGGCGTGGTCGGCGCGCATGCGCTGTGCCGCGAGCTCGATCTTTCGGGCGCGATTGCCTTCGACATGGGTGGCACCACGGCCAAGGCCGGTGTGATTCATGAAGGCCAAATTCTTACTGCCAGCACGGCCATGGTGGGCGGCTATGCCCAGGGCCTGCCGATTCAGATACCTCTGATTGACGTCTTCGAAGTCGGCACTGGCGGCGGCAGCATCGCCGAAGTCGATGAAAGCGGGGCGCTGCGGGTCGGCCCGCGCAGCGCCGGCGCCGAGCCCGGCCCGGCCTGCTACGGCAAGGGCGGAAAACTGCCTACCGTGACCGACGCCAATTTGGTGCTGGGCCGCATCGCCGCCGATCGCTTCCTCGGCGGCGAGATGAAGCTCGACTGCGACGCGGCTTACCAAGCCATTGAAGAGCACATCGCTAAAAAACTCGGCATCAATGTGGTCAGTGCGGCAGCAGGAATTTTAAAAATCGCGGCGACCAAAATGTCTTACGCAGTCAAGGGCGTCTCGACCGACCGCGGGCTGGACGCTGCCGCCCTCACGCTGATTGCCTATGGGGGCGCAGGTCCCTTGCACGCCGCCGAGATCGGCCGCGAGATCGGCACCAAGCACATCATCATTCCGCTGGCGCCAGGGCACTTTTGCGCCTTCGGCATGCTGCACTCTGACCTGCGGTACGACATGGTGCGCACGACCTTTCACAAACTCGACGACATCGAGTTTTCAGAGATCGACCGGATTTTCGAAGAGCTCGTTGCCACCGGCAAAAAGTCGCTGCAGGAAAGCGGCGTCAAAACGGCTGGCGTCGAGGTCACGTTTGCGGTGGACATGCGCTACGTGGGCCAGGAGCATGCGGTGACGGTCGACCTGCCGCCCGGCCTGCTCGGCCTTCAAGACCGCGCCGCCATCAAAAAGCAATTCGACGCGGTGCACCAGCAGCGCTATGGCACCTGCGCGCCAGGCGAGTCCGCCGAGATCGTCACGCTGCGCGCCAGCGTGGCTGGCGTGATGAGCAAGCCCGAGCTTGAAAAGTTTGTCGCCGGCGCTGCAAAGCCGGCGGCCGCTGCTGAACGCGGCACCCGCGAGGTGTTTTTCTACGGCGCAAGCGGCATGCAGCCGGCGCAGGTGTACTCACGCGACCATCTGCTGGCGGGCAACCGCATTGCCGGCCCGGCGCTGATCGAGGAATATGCATCGACCACCGTGCTGTTGCCAGGCGACCGCTTGCTGGTTGACGTTTTCGGCAACCTGCGCATTGAGCTTGGAGAATAAATTGACCACTGCCACTGAAAATTTACCGATCGCTGCCTCGCGGGCAGATGCAGTGCTGACGGAAATCGTGCGCAACGGCGTGATCGCGGTGACCGAGGAGATGAAAACCAATCTCACGCGCACCGCTTACAACATGATTATTTATGAGGCGCTCGATTTCACGGTAGGCCTCTATACCGCCGAAGGCGAAACGGTTTCGATCGGCATCGGCCTGCCCAGTTTTATTCGCGGCATGGCCAACACCGTCGGCGCGATGCTCCAGCGCTATGGCAAGGGCGGCCTCTGCCCGGGCGACATCCTGGTGACGAACGACGCCTACATCACCGGCAGCCACCTCAACCATTTCACCTTTTGCCAGCCGATCTTTTTTGACGGCGTGCTGTCCGGCTGGGCCGCCTGCATGGCGCACTGGGCGGATGTCGGCGGCTCGCTCGGCGGCGTCACGACCGATATCTATTCGGAAGGGATCCAGATCCCGATCTTGAAATACAGCGCCGCCGGCGTCATCAATGAAGACCTGCTCGACATCATCAGGATGAACGTGCGCATTTCCGACCGCGCGATGGGTGACCTGCGGGCGCAGGTGGTCGCGGTGACGACCGGCACCAAGCGCTTTACTGAGCTGCTCATGCGCTACCAGCGCGAGCCTGTGCTGGCGGCCATCGCCAACATCATGGATCAGTCCGAGCGCGCGGCACGCGCCCGGACGCTGACGATTCCGGACGGCATTTACGAGGCCGAATCGTTCATGGACGACGACGGAGTCGCCATCGGCAGCCGCATACCGATCAAGGTTCGCGTCATCAAAAAAGGCGACGAGATGACGATCGACCTGTCGCAGGTCAGCTCGCAGGTGCGCGGCTTTTTCAACTCCGGGCCCAGCACCGGCTATTCGTGCGCGCAGGTCGCCTACAAGTGCCTGACCTCGCCCACCGACTACCCGATCAATGAAGGCAGCTTTCGCTCGCTGAAAGTCATCTCCCCGGCCGGCACCGTCATCAGCGCCATCAAACCAGCCGCCATGCGCAAGTGGATGACCTTCCCCATGACAGTGGTCGACACCGTCATCAAGGCAATGGAGGCGGCCATACCCAAGCGGGTGAGCGCTGCGCACCATGCCGACCTGGTGGTTGCCGCGGTACATGGCCTGACGCGCGGCGGCGATTTCTACATCGGCATCATCGGCCCCACCGGCGGCGGATGGGGCGCCAAACACAATGAAGACGGCATGAGCGGCGTCGTCTGCTCCAACGATGGCGACACGCACAACAGCCCGGCCGAGCAGCTGGAGGCCAAGTATCCTGTTCTCATTGAAAGGCATGCTTTGCGCGTTGACTCAGGCGGCGCCGGCAAACATCGCGGCGGGCTCGGGACCGAAGTGGTCGTCAGCGCACGCACGAGCTTCACCACCAGCGTGCAGGCCGACCGCACCGCCTGTCCGCCCTGGGGCCTGCAAGGCGCCGGCGCCGGCATGGGCAACCAGGTGGCGCTGCGCATCGACGGCAAGGAGGTGCTTGACCCGGCTTCGTCCAAAATTTACAACCAGCGCCTGAAGCCCGGCGACGCGATGATCTTGCGCGCCGGCGGCGGCGGCGGTTACGGCCCGGCCATTGAGCGCGACGCGGCCATGGTCGCGCACGATGTGGCACAAGGCTATGTCAGCGCCGACGTCGCACGCGATGTTTATCAGGTTGCTGTGGATGCCGAGGGAGCCCTGAACGCCACGGCAACCCAGGCCTTGCGCTCGGCACCGCAGACCGCCAGCCGGTGAGCGAATCGACCCTGCTGGCTATTCGTGCGCTGCAGGCACTCGGTAGCTGGCGGCGTCTTGAGGGCAAACACTTCTTCTCGTCCGGCATGGGCTGTGCCTGCGGCCCAGGGTTCGATGGCGTGCCAGGCAGCGCGCTGGAGCTGGACCTGATTGAGTTTTTAAATGGCCGCTATGGCAAAGTGGCTGCGTTGCAGGAATTTTGGATATGGGCGTTGCAAGAGCCCGCGCCCGGCGGTTCTTTGGCCTACCTGTTGCAACTGATCGTTGACGGAAAGCTGCCGGCTGAGCCGGCGACAAAGATTGTGTCGGATCTCGAAAAATCGCTTTTTTCGCTTGCGCGGTCGCATGGGGGAGCTAGTTGACGCTTTGTCCCAAAGGACCGCCACGGCCTTGCACATATTGCTCGTAGCTGGCAAAGTGCCGACGCCGTCCCAAGTAATGGACGTAATGTTCAAAGTGCCAACGGCAACCTTCAATTAGCGCATTGTGGTTGTGATGACCCAGTTCGCCGCAGAGCCGCTCGAACTCATTTAAGGTCTCCATCAACTCTGCGCATTGCTGGAGCACAGCATTCCCTCTTATAGTCTTTCCCGAGGGCCAGGGAACAAAGTCAAAATCATTGGAGAGCGCATGGCAAATCACGACTGTTCCTGGACGATGGTTTTCTCTCCAAAGGAGCTGCCGGTCGCACCCCTGACTGACGGCCACACGATCGCCGACGTGATTGCGCAGGCCATGGCAGGCCCGCAAGTTATGACGACATCGTCAAGGGACGGGTGGCTGCATGGCATGTTGCTGCGAATCTGGGAAGCGTTTGGCGGGCGCGCCTGCGACGTCTCCCGACTTTGACCATGCCTCCTTAGTCCTACGGATTACTATCGGTCCAAATTGCCGAACCATGAGGTCCATGCCGCCGAGACCTTCACGTCCACCGTGCTCCCCGCGGCGGACGTGGCGGAGGCGATTGACAACGTGGACGCTTGGCTGCGCACGGCCCGATTGGAGCCAGATCATTTTTCTAAGGTGTTGGACGATTGTTCCTATACTGGAGACGTCACAAACTCCCTTCGCGAGGCCCTGGATTTGAGGGAGGAAGGCGCGTTCAAGGATGACGGCGACTGTGCGCCCCACCTGTTTGGTTTTCTGGCGGGCCTTCGGGCGATCCTTTTGCAGGCGAAAGACAAAGGGTGGGCCGTCGTCCACGTGCGGTATGTATTCCTGTTCAGAAGTGTGCCAAGCAAGGAAGCCGGCGCGTGAACAAAGGTGGGCATGAAACGTTGCCGGCGATTTGGCCGTCGCGGAGGCCAAGCACTGCCTAATATTTATCAAAACTTTTGAAGGAGCTACCCATGGATCGTCGATACTTTGTCAATGCGGCCGCGACTGCGGTTGGTGGCGCGGCGCTTGGTGGCTGTGCCGCCGCGGGGCCGGGCGTACCGTCGCAGGGCCGCTCGGTGTTCAACGTCGCGCAGACGTTCATCCCCGTCACGGGCTCGGGCGAGCTGTTTCCGGTGCGGCGCATCTATTGCATCGGCCGCAACTATGCGGCCCATGCGCGCGAGATGGGGTCCGACCCGAACCGCGAGCCGCCGTTCTTCTTCCAGAAGCCGACCGATGCGATTCAGTACGTGGCCGCGCGGACCGTGGCCGACCACGCCTATCCGCCGCTGACCAAAAATTACCATTACGAGGCCGAGCTGGTCGCTGCCCTCGGCAAGGGCGGGCGCGATATTCCGGTCGAGCGCGCGCTCGATCTGGTGTGGGGCTACACGCTCGGTCTGGACATGACGCGGCGCGACTTGCAACGCGCCATGGGCGAGGAAAAGAAGCCCTGGGAAATCGGCAAGAGCTTCGATCAGTCGGCGCCCATCGGCGCGCTGCACAAGGTGGCGGATATCGGCCATTTCAGCCAGGGCGCCATCTGGCTGAAGGTCAACGGCCAAGTCAAGCAGAGCGCCAATCTCAACCAGATGATTTGGTCGGTGGCCGAGCAGATCAGCCGGCTGTCGGCCGCGTTCGAGCTGTTTCCGGGCGACATCATCTACTCGGGCACGCCCGAGAACGTGGGGCCGGTGGTGCGGGGCGATGTGATCGAAATGCACATTGACGGCTTGCCGAACTTGAGCGTGCGGATCGTATGAACGACTGATCGCGGCAGGCCCGGGCGGCAATGCCGCTGCTGTCCGCGTAAGCGTCGTCTGTC
>CAXSGT010000051.1:0-18417 GCA_964236835.1 uncultured Polaromonas sp. | reverse complement strand
CGTCGCGGAAGATATTCAGCCAGGCTGGCGATGGCCGCGCCGACCTGCGCCGCCAGCTCGCGCGTCGGCACCAGGACCAGGCCGAAAATGCGCTTGGGCGCGCTGGCGGGCGCTTCGGCCAGCCGATGCAGCATCGGCAAGGCGAAAGCGGCGGTCTTGCCCGAGCCCGTTTGAGCCGAGCCGACGATGTCGCGCCCCTGCAAAATGGCTGGAATCGCTTCCGTCTGGATGGCGGTCGGGGCCAGGTAGCTTTTCTCGCTGATGGCGCGCAGCAGGGCGGGCCGCAGCGCGGGCGAAAAGCCGAGTGAGGAAAATGGCATGGAGATGCTGCTCGGGAAAACAAACGAAGAAAGGCAAAACAAAAAAACCGGCGCCGCATCGACGCGGCGATGGGCCGTCGCCTTAATCGCCTCAATCGGACGGTAGCGGCAAGTTTAAGCCCGGTCCTTTCCCGGCAGGACGCCCAGCGTCGGACTTCGCTTACCCTGGCTGGTCTGTACAGCCTACGGAGGCATCAAGCGCGCTTCGATATCGTTATTTCCTTGGCAAGCCAACCCAACCCAAGGAAAAATATGCTGGCAATGAACTACAGGGGCCCCTACCGGGTTCGCGCGGAGAAAAAATCGGCTCCCTACATCGAGCATCCCGGCGATGCCATCGTGCGGGTCAACCGGGCCTGCATCTGCGGCTCGGACCTGCACCTCTACCACGGCCTCGTTCCCGACACCCGCATCGGCACCACGTTCGGCCACGAATTCACCGGTGTCGTCGAGGAGGTCGGCTCGGCGGTGCGCAACCTCAAGGTCGGCGACCAGGTGCTGGTGCCGTTCAATGTTTTTTGCGGCTCGTGCTACTTCTGCCAGCGCGAGCTGTATGGCAACTGCCACAACGTCAATCCCGAGTCCAGCGCCACCGGCGGCATCTACGGCTATTCGCACACCACCGGCGGCTACGACGGCGGGCAGGCCGAATATGTACGCGTCCCGATGGCCGACGTCGGGCCGACGGTCATCCCCGCCGACATGGACCTCGACGACGCCGTGCTGCTGACCGACGCCTTTCCGACCGGCTACCAGGCGGCCGAGATGGGCGACATCGAGGAGGGCGAAACGGTGGTCGTGTTCGGCGCCGGGCCGGTCGGCATTTTCGCCGCCAAGTCGGCCTGGCTGCTCGGCGCGGGCCGGGTGATCGTGGTCGATCATGTGGACTACCGGCTCGAGTTCGTGAAAAATTTCGCCCAATGCGAAGTCGTCAACTTCAAGGAAGTCGAGGACATGGCGCTGCATATCAAGAAAATGACCGACTGGATGGGCGCCGACGTGTGCATCGACGCGGTCGGCTGCGAGGCGGCCGGCAATTTCGCGCAGTCGCTGACCGGCATCAAGCTCAAGCTGCAGGGCGGCGCGGCGACGGCGCTGCACTGGTGCATCAACTCGGTGCGCAAGGGCGGCAAGGTGTCGATCGTCGGCGTTTACGGCCCGACCTTCAACGCGGTGCCGATCGGCAACGCGCTCAACAAGGGCCTGACGCTGCGCATGAACCAGGCCAGCGTCAAGCGCCACCTGCCGCGACTGATCGAGCACATCCAGGCCGGCCGGATCAAGCCGAGCGAGGTCATCACCCACCGCTTGCCGCTCGAGGAAGTCGCGGACGCTTATCACATATTTTCCAGCAAGCTCGACAACTGCATCAAGACGGTGCTGGTGCCGCCACGCGCGAAAAGCGTGAACTGAACCCGAGGAACATCCATGGAAACCTTGCATCTTCCTTCCAAAGCCGACACCCAGCAGGACAAGGCTCCCGCCAAGCATTCCCACATAAAAGGCTGGGGTGTCGACCTGGACCATGCCAACAGGCCGGCCTATCCGATGGCGCGAATGCCGGCCCGGCTCGAAGGCGACCACAGCCATCCGCCCGTGCAGCAGATGCAGACCGTCGAGATCCTGCAGTCGATCGAAAGGCCGTCGATCACGCCGATTTTCGGCACGCCGCAGCCGCCCTCGGGCGTCAGCGGAATGATCAGGCGATTCGCTTTCAAATTCAGCGAAAGCGATTTGCGCCACTGGATGCTGCTGCTCTTTGCCGACCGGGTCAATATGATCGAAGGGCTGGGCGACGATTTGAAGCGCGGCCATATTCCTAATATCCTTGCCGAGATGGGCGTCAAGTCCGAATTCAAGTACAACCGGGAGGCTGCGACGCAGAAGCTTGTTGTTGCGTCGGTCGCGGCCGGGCTGGGGCTGTTGCTGTGGTCGCATTCCAGGCGCCATCGCGCCGACAGGGTCTCGAGAAGGCGCTGACCGGCAACGAAGACGCGCTTTCGGCATTCAGACTATGCTATTAGAACAATAGCTTGGGAAGCGCGTGTACATTGCCTGTTGACTTGATTTACTCGTAAATCCAGAAAATCCCGCAGTTGGTCAGCGGCACATCCGAAAGCCGCCGGTTTCCAAGTGCAAGTGGTTGCGATGCACCGCGTTGTAGTCCGGACCCAAAACGCCGTCGAAAAACCGGCAGGCGCCGCGATGGCTTTCGGCCAGCATCAGCGACTCGGAAGTTGGTCGTCCAGCGGAGCCGGCTCGATTCCAATCTTGCAATAGGGTGATGCGTTTTCCGTCCTGCAGCGTAAAACCCGCGATATCGAGCGCATTGGCAGTGGCGTGCCGGCTGCGCGACGCAGTGGACGCGCCGCCGCGCGGTGGGGCGCCATCGCCGCTGTTGACGTCGCGGCAGGCATAGCCGCCAAGGTGCTCGACGGCGGCGACGCGTTCGCCGAAATAACGCTCGGCCGCGGGCTGCAGTGCATGCGTTTCCCACATGAAAAAAGACAGCGCCATCGGACAGCTCAGCGGCAGCGGCGGTCCGAAACGCACGTTTGCCGTGCGCAGGCGCACCGCATTGTCGAATCCGCAGCCCGGACTGGTGGAGCGGTCGGCAATGGCTTCATAGCGCATTCCGGTGCGCGCCAGCGCGTCCAGACACTGCGCTGGATGGCCGCGTGCACGCGACAGCTTGTAGTCCGTCAGCAGATTCGGCATCGCCATGACGTCGAGCGGCGCCCAGGGGTTAAGGCGATCAGGAAGCGCTGGCCAGTCGGCGTATAGCCCATAGGCCAGCACGGCGATCGCAGCAGCGGCGACGGCTGAAGTCGAGCGGTTCATACGGCCATTTTGCCGGCGGCCGCAAGCGCCGTACTGGTCGGTGCTCTCGTCCTGCCAGGCGGGTGAGCTCTCGGGACCGGCATGGGAGAATTCCTGTTTTCGACGAACTTTTGTCTATGCCGCCTTTCCACCGCCACGCCGAACGCCACCGCACCGACCGCATCGGCTGGCTGCGCGCCGCGGTGCTGGGCGCCAACGACGGCATCGTGTCCACCGCCAGCCTGGTGCTCGGCGTCGCCGCCGCCGGCGGCAACCGGCACGCGGTGCTGGTCGCGGGCATGGCGGGGCTGGCGGCCGGCGCCATGTCGATGGCGGCGGGCGAATATGTGTCGGTTCATTCGCAGGCGGACTCCGAAAACGCTGAGCTGGAGCGCGAGCGAAAGGAAATCGAGTTGCAGCCCGCCGCCGAGCATGCGGAGCTGACGGGCATCTACGTCGCGCGCGGGCTCACGCCCGAACTCGCCGCACAGGTCGCCGCACAGCTGATGAAGCATGACGCGCTAGGCGCCCATGCGCGCGACGAGCTTGGCATCTCGGACACCTTCAGCGCCCAGCCCATCAAGGCCGCGCTGGCGTCGGCGGCCAGTTTTGCCGTCGGCGCGCTGCTTCCGCTGGCGGTGACCGCCGTCGCGCCGCCGCCCGAGCTGGCCGCCTGGGTCGGCGCCGCGTCGGCCGCCTTTCTGGCGATTCTGGGCGCGCTGGCCGCGCGGGCCGGCGGCGCGGGTGTTTTGACCGGCGCGTTGCGCGTGACGTTCTGGGGCGCGCTCGCGATGGCGGCGACGGCCGGCGTCGGCGCCCTGTTCGGCGCGGTCGCCTAGCCGGCAGCGGAATGCTATTTAATTGATAGCTGCTTGCGCCCGTGGATAGGGCGCCATAGCACTTTTTTACTGGAAATCCATCAGCCCAAATTCCTTTTTCAACGCGGAGCATTTGGAGAACACGGAGGACGCGGAGGGCAGAAAAAATGGAAATATATTTTTGATTTTCCTGTCCGTCTTTCTTCCTCCTTTTTCTCCGCGTCCTCCTTCGCCTCCGCGTTGCATCTCCCGCTCCCGAACTCGGGATTTTCCAGCGCCTCGCTCGGGTAACATGGCGGGCCGTGCGTCTCAATTCGATCAAGTTATCCGGCTTCAAATCTTTCGCTGACCCGACGAATTTCGCGCTTCCGGGGCAGCTGGTCGGCATCGTCGGCCCGAACGGCTGCGGCAAATCCAACATCATGGACGCGGTGCGCTGGGTGCTCGGCGAAAGCAAGGCGTCGGAGCTGCGCGGCGAGTCGATGCAGGACGTGATCTTCAGCGGCACGAGCGGGCGCAAGTCGGCCAGCCGCGCCAGCGTCGAGCTGGTCTTCGACAACGCCGACCACCGGGCCGGCGGCCAGTGGGGCCAATACGCCGAAATCGCCGTCAAGCGCGTGTTGACCCGCGACGGCGCTTCCAGCTACCACCTGAACAACCAGCAGGTGCGCCGGCGCGACGTGCAGGACGTGTTTTTAGGCACTGGCCTCGGGCCGCGCGCCTACGCCATCATCGGCCAGGGCACGATCAGCCGCATCATCGAATCCAAGCCCGAGGAGCTGCGGCTCTTCCTGGAGGAAGCCGCGGGCGTCTCCAAATACAAGGAGCGCCGGCGCGAAACCGCCAGCCGCCTGGAGGGCACGCGGGAAAACCTGGCGCGGGTCGATGACATCCTGCGCGAGCTCGGCGCCAACCTGGAACGGCTGGAAAAGCAGGCCGAAGTCGCCTCGCGCTACAACGCGCTGCACGCGTCCGCGACGCTCAAGCAGCACCAGCTGTGGTTCTTCAAGCGCGCCGAAGGCGAAGCCGACCAGGCAAAGGTCACGGCGGACGCCGAAAAGTCGGTGAACGCCTTGGAAAGCCGCATCGCCGACTTGCGGCGCGTCGAAGCCGACCTGGAAACCGTCCGGCAGGCGCACTACGCGGCCGGCGACCAGGTCAATCAGGCGCAGGGCAGGCTGTACGACGCCAGCGCCGAGGCCGGCCGGCTGGAAGCGGAAATACGCCTGATCGCCGAAGGCCGGCTGCGCATCGAACAGCGGCTGGCGCAGCTCAAGGAGCAGTCCGCCCAGTGGAGCGCGCGCAGCGAGGAAGCCGCCGCCGAGTCGGAAAGCCTGGCTAAAAAGACACTCGAGGCGACGCAGGCGTGCGCCTTGCTCACCGCGCAGACCGAAATGCTGCACAACCAGCTGCCGGCGCTCGAAGAAGCGCTGCGCCAGGCGCAGGCCGAAGCCGCCGGGCAGCGCGCCGGCGTCACGCAAATCCAGCAGCAGAGCCAGCTGCTCGCCGCCGAACAGCGCCATATCGAGGAGCAGTTGCGAACGCTGGGCTTGCGCCACGATCGGCTGGCTGCCGAGCGCGATGCGCTCAAGGCGCCCGACGAGGCGCGGCTGGCCAGCCTGAAGGCGCAACTGGCGAGCGTTCAGGAAACCCAGGCGGCGGCGCAGTCCCGGCTGCGGGAATTGACCGACGCCGTACCCAGGCTCGACGAAGCCCGCCGCCATTCGCAGCAGGTCGCCAACACCGAATCGGCCCGGCGCGCCGAGCTGTCGGCGCGGCTGGAGGCGCTGAAGGCGCTGCAGGAAAAAGTCAGCAGCGACGGCAAGCTCAAACCGTGGCTGGCGCGGCATGGCCTGGAAAACCTGCCGGCCCTGTGGAGCCGGCTGCACATCGAGCCTGGATGGGAAAACGCCCTGGAAGCGGCCTTGCGCGAACGGCTGGGGGCGCTGGAGCTCAGCCGGTTGGACCTGGTGCGCGGCTTCGCCGGCAGCGGCGAGCCGCCCGCGAAACTGTCGTTCTATACGCCGCCCGACGCGGCCCCGCCCGGCCGCTCCAATGCCGCGCTTGATCTCAAGCCGCTGGCCAGGCTGCTGCGCGGCACCGATGCCGGCCTGGCGGCGCTGCTGGCCGGCTGGCTACACGGCTGCCATACCGCGCCGACGCTGGACGATGCGCTGGCCGCGCGCGAGCGGCTGGCCCCGGGCGAAGCGATTTTCGTTGCGGCCGGCCATGCCGTAACGCGGCACAGCGTGAGCTTTTATGCGCCCGATTCGGAGCAGGCCGGTTTGCTGGCGCGCGCCAGGGAGATCGACAACCTGGACAAGAGCGCCCGGGCGCAGCAACTCATCAGCGAGGAAGCCCGCGCCGCGCTGGGCCGCGCCGACGCCGCTTATGCCGACGCCAGCCAGCGCCTGGCCGCCGTCCGCCGCGAAGCCGCCGAGGGCCAGAACCGGGGCCATGCGCTGCAGGTGGAAGTGCTGCGCCTGAGCCAGCTGGCCGAACAGGCGCAGACGCGCGGCCGGCAGATCGCGGCCGAACTGGCCGACATCGAAGCGCAGCTGGTAGCACTGCGGGACCGCAAGGCTGCGGCCGAAAAGCGCGTCGGCGAGCTTGAGCTGGCGCTGGCCGACAGCCGGCAGCGCCAGGCACGGCTCGACGACCGGGTCGCGGGCACCCAGCGCGACCGCGCCGAGCTGCGCGAGCGCCAGCGCGCGCTGGAGCGTCAGCTGCAGGAAGCGCAGTTCACGCTGCGCAGCCTGGCGGCGCGCGGCGAGGAGCTGGCGCGCTCGATGGCGATCGCGGGCAGCCAGGCGGCGTCGATTGCGGATGAGGAGGCGCGAACGGGCGAAGAGCTGTCGCGGCTGGATGATGCCGGCGCGCGGGCCAGCCTGCAGGCGGCGCTCAACGCCAGGCACGAATGCGAAGCCGAGCTGGCCGCGCAGCGCGGCCAGTACGACGACCTGACCGCCAAGCTGCGCGCCAGCGACGAGCGGCGGCTGCAGCTGGAGCGCGAACTCGACCCGCTGCGCCAGCGCATCACCGAGTTGCAGCTCAAGGAGCAGGCCGCGCGGCTGGGCTTCGAGCAATATGCGCAGCTGCTGGCCGAGGCCAGGGCCGACCTGCCGGCGGTCGAAGCGTCGATCCAGGCCGGCAATGTCCGCCAGGCCGGCCTGCAGGGCGAGATCGACCGCGTCCAGCGTGACATCCAGGCGCTCGGCGGTGAATCTGGCCGCGCTCGACGAGCTCGGCGCCGCCAGGGAACGCAAGCAATTCCTGGGCGCGCAGTCGGCCGACCTGACCGAAGCGATGGCAACGCTCGAGGACGCGATCCGCAAGATCGACATGCAAACGCGCGAGCTGCTCGGCAGCACCTTCGACGCCGTCAACGGCCATTTCGGCCGGATGTTTCCCGAGCTGTTCGGCGGCGGCAACGCCCGGCTCGTCATGACCGGCGGCGAAATCCTCGACGCCGGCGTACAGGTCATGGCGCAGCCGCCGGGCAAGAAAAACCAGACGATCCACCTGCTGTCGGGCGGCGAAAAAGCGCTGACGGCGATCGCCCTGGTGTTTGCGATCTTCCAGCTCAATCCGGCGCCGTTTTGCCTGCTCGACGAAGTCGATGCGCCGCTCGACGACGCCAACACCGAGCGTTATGCCAAACTCGTGACCCGCATGAGCCGAGAAACCCAGTTTTTATTCATCAGCCACAACAAGATCGCCATGGAAATGGCCGGGCAGCTGATCGGCGTGACGATGCAGGAGCAGGGCGTCTCGCGCATCGTCGCGGTCGATATCCATGCCGCCCTGAGCCTTGCCGAAGCGGCCTGACACCCTCCCTCATCCCTACCATGAGCACATTACAAATCAATCTGGCGGTCGGCGGACTGCTGATCCTCTTGGGCCTGGTGCTGCACAACGCCTGGTCGGCGCATAAAAATCGGCCCAAGCAAGCGACGCCGAAGGCGGCGCCCGCACCGGAGGCGCAAGCCCAGGGGCCGGGGCCGCAGGAGGAGGCGGCGCCGCAGCCGCGGCCGGGCGCGCCGGCCGAACGCCAGGAGCCTAGTTTCGACGCCGACGCCGGCCTCGCGGCGCTGGCCCAGCTGACCGCGCCGGAGAAAAAGCCGGCGCTCGACAGCCTGATCGATTCCATCGCCGCCGTGGCGCTGGACTCGCAGGTATCGGGCGAAGCCGCGCTGGCGGCGATGCCCGCGACACGCCGGGTCGGCAGCAAGCCCTTTGCCGTCGAGGGCCTGAATGCCGCAACCGGGCAATGGGAGACGCCGGCGCCGAGCCAGCGCTACGGCGCGTTTCAGTGCGGCATCCAGCTCGCCAACCGCACCGGCGCGCTCAACCAGATCGAGTATTCGGAGTTCGTCATGAAAACGCAGGCTTTCGCCGATGCCATCGGCGGCGTCGTCGAGTTCGCCGAAATGCAGGACGAGGTGGCGCGCGCGCGCGAGCTCGACCAGTTCGCCAGCGCGCACGACGCCCAGCTCGGCCTGAACCTGCGCGCCGTCCAGACATCGTGGAGCCCGGGCTATGTGCAGCAAAACGCGGCCGGGCTCGGCTTTGTCTCGACGCCCATCGCCGGCCGCATGATGCTGCCTTCGAGCCTTGCGGGCCACGGCCCGATCCTGGGCCTGAGCTTCGACGCCCAGGCCGCCATTGCCGACGATCCCGAGCAGACCGCCTTGCGCGAGTTGTCGCTGGCGCTCGACGTGCCGCAGGTGGCGCGCACCGAAAAGCCTTTCGCGCGCATGTGCGAAGTCGCCATCGCCCTGGCGGGAAAGATGGACGGCGTGATCATCGACGACAACGGCAACCAGATCCGGCCAGAAGCCATGGAGGTGATCCATGCCGACCTGGAACAGCTCTATGACCGGCTCGATGCGCGCGAGCTGTCGGCCGGATCGGTGCTGGGGCGGCGGGTGTTTTCGTGACCTTGGAACAAGCCGGGCCGGCCGGGCGCATCGCCGCGCTTCGCGCCGAGCTGGACTTTCACGCCCATCGCTACTATGTGCTCGATGAGCCGAGTCTTCCCGACGCCGAATACGACAAGCTGTTCCGCGAGCTGCAGGCGCTCGAAACCGAGCACCCGGAGTTGCTGAGCGCCGATTCGCCGACGCGGCGGGTCGGCGGCGCGCCGCTGGCGCAGTTCGCCAGCGTGCGCCACAAGGTGCCGATGCTCAGCATCCGCACCGAAACCGACACCGAAGCCAGTGGCGCGCAAAATTTCGACAGCCGGGTGCGCCGGGAGCTGGCCCTGGGCGAGTCCGACCCGCCGGTCGAATATGCCTGCGAGCTCAAGTTCGACGGCCTGGCGATGAATTTGCGCTATGAAAACAGGTTGCTGGCGCAGGCCGCGACGCGGGGCGACGGCGAGACCGGCGAGGATGTGACGCAAAACATCCGCACCATCAAACAGATTCCGTTGCGTTTGCCCGCCGACGCTCCACCAGTCATGGAGGTGCGCGGCGAGGTCTATATGCGCCGCGCCGATTTCGAGGCGCTGAACGAGAGGCAGCGCGAAAAAATCGCCCACGGTGCCAAGAGCGAGAAAACCTTCGTCAATCCACGCAACGCGGCGGCGGGCGGCGTGCGCCAGCTCGACCCGGCGGTCGCTGCCAGCCGGCGCTTGAGCTTTTTCGCCTATGGCGCCGGCGAGATCACGCCGCCCGGCGAAGGCGGCCCGGTGTTCGAGACGCACATGGAGCTGCTGCTGACACTGAAATCATGGGGTTTTCCGGTCGCCGCGCAGACCCGGCTTGCATCGGGTGCTATTGAATTAATAGCATTTCATGAAACCGTCGGCCGCCGGCGCGACAGCCTGCCCTACGACATCGACGGCGTCGTGTACAAGGTCAACAGCCTGGCGCTGCAGCGCCGGCTGGGCTTTGTCAGCCGCGAGCCGCGCTGGGCGGTGGCGCACAAATACCCGGCGCAAGAGCAGCTCACGACCGTCCTGGGCATCGACATCCAGGTCGGCCGCACCGGTAAGCTGACGCCGGTCGCGAAACTGGCGCCGGTGTTCGTCGGCGGCGTGACCGTCGCCAACGCCACGCTGCACAACGAGGACGAAGCGCGCCGCAAGGACGTTCGCGTCGGCGACACGGTGGTCGTTCGGCGCGCCGGCGACGTCATCCCCGAGGTGGTCGGCGTGCTGCCGGAGCGGCGGATTCAGGACGCGCCGGTGTTCACCATGCCGCGGCAATGCCCGGTCTGCGGCGCGGACGCGGTGCGCGAAGAGGGCGAAGCCGACCATCGCTGCACCGGCGGGCTGTTCTGCCCAGCGCAGCGCAAGGAAGCCATCCTGCATTACGCGCACAAGCGCGCCGTCGAGATCGACGGCCTGGGCGACAAGCTGGTCGAACAGCTGGTTGAGGCGAAGGCCGTCCGCACGCTGCCCGACCTGTACAAACTAGGCCTGGCGTCGCTTGCGAGCCTGGACCGCATGGCCGACAAGTCGGCGAAAAACCTGCTGGCGGCGCTCGACAAATCAAAGCGCACGACGTTGCCGAGGTTTATTTTCGGCCTCGGCATCCGGCATGTCGGCGAGGCGACGGCCAAGGCGCTGGCGCGGCATTTCGGCGCGCTCGACGCGGTCATGGACGCGACCGAAGACGCGCTGCTGCGGGTCGATGACGTCGGCCCGGTGGTCGCAAAAAGCATCCGCACATTTTTTGAGCAGCCGCACAACCGCGAAGTAGTGGAGCAATTGCGCGCCTGCGGCGTAACCTGGGAAGAGGGCGAGCCCTCCACCGCGCCTCTGCAGCCGCTGGCCGGCAAGACATTCGTCATTACCGGCACGCTGCCCGGGCTGGCGCGCGACGACGCCAGGGACAGAATCGAAGCGGCCGGCGGCAAGGTCTCTGGCTCGGTCAGCAAGAATACTGATTTCGTCGTAGCGGGTGCCGATGCCGGAGCCAAGCTGGCGAAAGCCCAGGTGCTCGGCGTCGCCGTGATCGATGAAAACTTATTATTAAGTATGATTAATACTTAAAGGTAAATTCTCGCATTTGCGCAGGTTATTTTTACATAATAAAAATTAGCATGTATTGACATTTTGATTTATGAATAAAAAGAAAATTGGTTTTTCCACGAATCTGTTAGCATTCTTAGGATTTCCTCTGGTATCCGGCCTTTTCTTGTATTTCGTTAGGGCTGATTTTCGTATTCTGATTCCGCTTGCAGTTGGTCTTCCAGCATTTTTAATTGCGCTCACATCATTACTACTTAACAGAGCCAGGGCTTGGCCACCGGGACCGATACAAAGGCGATCTTTGTTTGCAGCTGAAATTCTTTTAAGAGCTCTTTATCTAGTTTTATTGGCAATATTGTCGGCCCTAGTAATTACATACCTTATACCTACCGAGTTTTTTATTGGTAATTATTTTTTGAGTGATAATGATAGTCTTTCTTTAAGTATGAAAAAACTATACTTAGGAATGTATTTTTATATTATTCCCTGCCTTTTTTTATTTTTTGCTTATGTTAATGCTTTGCTAGGTCTCAAGTTAATAATTCATAGGCGTATATATGTTGCAGGCGCCAACAGGCCTAAATACTTAATTAGATTAATGAAATGAGGGCAAATTTAATATTGAAGTTTTGAATTTATGCAATCCGTCTTAATAAAATATGAAACATGGCTATACACGAGATCCTGAAAATGGGCGATCTGCGGCTGCTGCGCATCGCCAGGCCCGTCGCCACGTTTGACACCGACGCGTTGCATCTGTTGATTTCGGACATGTTCGAGACCATGCGCTCGGTCGATGGCGCGGGCCTGGCGGCGCCGCAGATCGGCGTCGATCTGCAGCTCGTCATTTTTGGCACCGACCAGTTCAATCCGCGCTATCCCGACGCGCCGGCCGTGCCGCGCACCGTGCTGCTGAACCCAGTCATCACGCCCTTGGGCGCGGACGAGGCGCTTGACTGGGAAGGCTGCCTGTCGGTGCCGGGCCTGCGCGGCCGGGTGTCGCGTTTCACCCAGATACGCTATCGGGGCCTGGATCAATACGGCGACGCGATCGACCGCACGGCCTGTGGCTTTCATGCCCGCGTGGTGCAGCACGAGTGCGACCACCTGATCGGCAAGCTGTACCCGATGCGGATCCGCGATTTCAGCGAATTCGGCTTTACCGAAGCGCTTTTCCCCGGACAAAATCAATCCTTCGACGATTGACCGTTCGACCGAGCCTTCCAACAGTTCCCGGCAATATGCGATGACCAAGCCCACCCTTCTTCTACTGCCTGGCCTGCTTTGCGACGAAATCGCATGGGCGTCGCAATACGCCGATCTCGCGGGCGTCGCCGATTGCCGGGTGCCGCTTTACCGATCCGCCGGCAGCATCGAGGCGATGGCCGAGCATGTGCTGGGCACGGCGCCAACCGAGCGCTTCGCCCTGGCCGGCCATTCGATGGGCGGGCGCGTCGCGCTCGAAGTGCTTCGGCGCGCGCCCGAGCGCGTCGATCGCCTGGCCTTGCTCGACACTGGCTTTCGCGGCCTGGCGGCGGGCGAGGCGGGCGAAAAGGAGCGCGCCGGCCGGCTCCGGTTGCTCGCGCTCGCCCGCGCCGAAGGCATGCGGGCGATGGGCGCGCAATGGGCCTCGGGCATGGTGCGCCCCGAGCGCATCGGCGACGCGATGTTCGAGGCGATCCTGGAGATGATCGAGCGCAACACGCCCGACATGTTCGAGGCGCAGATCGGCGCGCTGCTGGCCCGGCCCGACGCGACCGGCCTGCTGCCGCTGATCGCCTGCCCGGTGCTGCTGCTGTGCGGACGCGACGACGTCTGGAGCCCGCTGGCGCAGCACGAAGAGATGCGGCGGGCGATTCCCGGCGCGCGCCTCGAAATTATTGAGCAGTCCGGGCACATGACGACGATGGAGCAGCCGAGGGCGGTGTCGCGGGCGCTTGGCCGTTGGCTCGGCGCCGCGCAGTAGGGGCCAAGCACCAGCCGCGCCGCCCGTCCCCGCCGGCAAGCCTGAAACCCCGGTCGCTCAGTCGTTCAGCGCCTGCAGCAATTCGGTTTCGATGGCGATCTGCTCCTTGTTGTGCTGCAGCTCGGCGCCGTCGATCAAAAACGAGTCCTCCACGCGCTCGCCCAGGGTCGTGACCTTGGCCAGCTGGATATTGATGTGATGGCGCGCCAGCACGCGCGCGATCAGGTACAGCAGGCCCGAGCGGTCGCTGGCCGACACGCTGAGCAGCCAGCGCTGGGCCTTTTCGTCGGGATATAAATCGACCCGCGGCGCCACCGGAAAGCTTTTGACGCGGCGCGACACCCGCCCCTTGGCCGGAGACGGCAGCGGGCCGTGCTCCTCGAGTGCGCGCCCCAGGTTCGCCTCGACCATGGTGGCGAGTTCGCGGTAATTGTGTTCCAGCGACTCGCTGGCGATTTGAAACGTGTCGAGCGCGAAGCCGTTGTTGGTGGTGTGCACCTTGGCGTCGAGGATGCTGAAGCCCGCCTGGTCGAAAAATCCGCAGATCCGCATGAACAGGTCGGGCGCGTCGGGCGTGTAGACCAGCACCTGCATGCCTTCGCCGGCCGCCGAATGCCGCACCCGGACCGTGACCAGGGCCTTGCCGATGTTGCGCGACAGGTGGCGCGCGTGCCAGGCGATGTCGGCGGCCTCGTGGCGCATGAAATAGCTCACGTCCAGCGTGTCCCAGAGCGCCTTGTACGCCTGGAATGGCTCGGCGTGCAGCGCCAGCAGGCTCAGCGCCGCGCGCTTGCGGGCCTCAATCTCGGCTGCGGCGTCGGGCGCGCGGCCGCCCAGCACCCGAACCGTGTAGCGGTACAGGTCTTCGAGCAGCTTGCCCTTCCAGCCGTTCCACACCTTCGGGCTGGTGCCGCGAATGTCGGCCACCGTCAGCAGGTAGAGCGCGGTCAGGCGGCGTTCATTGCCGACGCGCCGGGCGAACGCGGCGATCACTTCCGGGTCGCTCAGGTCTTCCTTCTGGGCGACGCGGCTCATGCTCAGGTGCTCGCCGACCAGAAACTCGATCAGCTCGATGTCGGCGGCGTCGATGCCATGCTGGCGGCAAAAAATCCGCGCTTCGGTGCGGCCCAGCTCGGAATGGTCGCCGCCGCGCCCCTTGGCGATGTCGTGGAACAGCGCCGCGATGTAGAGAATCCACGGCTTGTCCCAGCCGGCGGCCAGTTGCGAGCACAGCGGATATTCATGCGAATGCTCGGCCATGAAAAAGCGCCGCATGTTGCGCAGCACCATCAGGATGTGCTGATCGACCGTATAGACGTGGAACAGGTCGTGCTGCATCTGCCCGACGATGTTGCGGAACACCCAGAGGTAGCGCCCGAGCACCGAGGTCTGGTTCATCAACCGCAGCGCGTGGGTGATGCCTTCGGGCTGCTGAAGGATGCTCAAAAAGGTGCGCCGGTTCACCGGGTCGCTGCGAAAGCGGGCGTTCATCAAGCCCCTGGCGTTGTACAGCGCCCGCAGCGTTCGCGCCGACAGGCCCTTGATGCCGGCGTGGGTCTCGAACACCAGGAATGTTTCGAGTATCGCGTGCGGCTCGCGCAGGTACAGGTCGTCGCTGGCGACTTCGAGCATGCCGGCCTTGTCGAAAAACCGTTCATTGAGCGCGAACAGCGGATAGCTGTCGGGGTGCATGCGCTCTTCGATGTTGAGCAGCAGGATCTGGTTGAGCTGCGTGACCGCCTTGGCGGCCCAGTAATAGCGGCGCATCAGCGCCTCGCTGGCGCGGCGCGGCGGCCTGCCGGCGCCGTCGGGCTCGGCGGCGTAGCCAAACGACGCGGCGACCGCCGTTTGCAAATCGAACACCAGCCGGTCTTCGCGCCGTCCGGCGATGAGGTGCAGCCGCGCCCGGATCAGGCTGAGCAGCGCTTCATTGGCCTTGATCTGGCGGATCTCGAAAGCCGTCGCCAGCTTGTTGCGCGCCAGCTCGTCCCACGAATTGCCCAGCCCGGCGGCGCGCGCCACCCAAAGGATCACCTGCAAATCGCGCAGGCCACCGGGCGATTCCTTGCAGTTGGGCTCAAGCGCATAGGGCGTGTTCTCGAACTTGTTGTGCCGCTGGCGCATCTCCAGCGTCTTGGCGACGAAAAATGCCTGCGGGTCAAGCACCGCCTGCAAGCTCGCTTGAAGCCGCTCGAAGCAGGCTTCGGAGCCGGCGACCAGCCGCGCCTCGAGCAGCGAGGTCTGCACCGTGACATCCTTGACGGCTTCTTGCGCGCAGTCGGCGGCGGTGCGAACGCTCGAGCCGATCTCGAGGCCGCAGTCCCAGCAGTTGCTGATGAAGCTTTCGACCTTCGACCTGAGCGCCGGATCATTTTCGATCTTGACATCGTCCGGCAGCAGCAGCAGCACATCGACATCGGAATGCGGAAACAGCTCGCCACGGCCGAAACCGCCCACCGCCACCAGGCACGCCGCCGGCGGAAAGTCGCTCGCCCGCCACAGCAAGCACAAAGTCTGGTCGGTCAGCCCGGCGAGTTTTCGCAGCAGCGCACGTATGCCGCGCGTCGAGGCGCCGCTTGCCGCCAGCGAAGAAAACAGCGCCGTCTTGTCGGCCCGCAAGCGTTCGCGCAGCGGCGCGAGCTCAACCATGGCCGAAGAAGCCGCTTCGACGATGACGGCCGGCACGCCTTGAAATCCTCACGCAAAGGCGCTGGCGGGGACTTGCGCCGGCGCCGCTTGCGCAACGAAAGCCGGCACCGGCGGGCTGCCGGCCGACAGCGTCAGCACCTCGTAGCCGCTCGGCGTGACGAGCACGGTGTGCTCCCACTGCGCCGACAGCGAATGGTCGCGCGTCACGATGCTCCAGCCGTCTTTTTCGGGGCCGTCCTTGATGTCGCGCTTGCCGATGTTGATCATCGGCTCGATGGTGAAGGTCATTCCGGGCTTGAGCTCGTCGAGCGTGCCGGGCCGGCCGTAGTGCAGCACCTGCGGCTCCTCGTGAAACTTCTTTCCGATGCCGTGGCCGCAGAACTCGCGGACAACTGAAAACCCGTGCTTCTCGGCGAACACCTGGATCGCGTGGCCGATGTCGCCGAGCCGCACGCCGGGCTTGACGCGCATGATGCCCTGCCACATCGCCTCGTAGGTCACGTGGCACAGCCGCTTGGCGGCGATCGAGCAGTCGCCGACCAGGAACATCCGGCTGGTGTCGCCGTGCCAGCCGTGCTTGATGATGGTGACATCGACGTTGACGATGTCGCCTTTTTTCAGCGGCTTGTCGTTTGGAATGCCGTGGCACACCTGATGGTTCACCGACGTGCAGAGCGACTTCGGATACGGCACATAGCCCGGCGGGCCGTAGCCGAGCGTCGCCGCGATCGAGTCCTGCACTTCGGTCATGTAAACGGACGCCAGTCGGTCGATTTCGTTCGTCGTGATGCCCGGTTTGATGAAAGGCGTCAGGTGGTCCAGCACTTCGGAGGCCAGCCTGCCGGCGATGCGCATGCCCTCGATGCCGGCGGCGTCTTTGTAAGTGGTGCTCATGGCGCAATTATCCCACCGGACCTGCGCGCCCGCTTTTTCCGCAGGCGGGAAAGGGTCTTGGCGCGGCGCCCGGCGTGCCCGGCGCGCCCGGTTCACGCGCGGCGCGCTGATAAAATTGCCGTCCTCCCATCAAAAGGCCGCCGCTACCGTGAAGCTCCACCTGACGACTTTCGAGGGCGAAGCCCACGGCATCAATGCGCTGAGCGACTTTCGCGCCCGCCAACTGCTGCCTCGGCTGCGGGAGATTTACGACAGGGTCACCGGCATCAGCGCGCGCTTCGTCCACTTCGTCGGCACCGAGGAGCCGCCTTCGGAACCCTTGAAAACGCGGCTCGCCGCCTTGCTCGACTATGGCGAGCCGTGCGCCGCGCCCGCCGCAAATTCGCCAGCCGGCATGCCGGTCATCGTCTCGCCGCGTTTCGGCACCGTCTCGCCCTGGTCTTCCAAAGCGAGCGACATCGCGCGCAACTGCGGCCTTGCCGTCAAGCGGATCGAGCGCATCACCGAATTCCGGCTGGCGCTGAAGTCCGGATTCTTCGGCAAGCTTGACGCGACCGCCGGGCAGCGCGCGCGGCTCGAGGCGCTGCTGCACGACCCGATGCTCGAGAGCGTGACGGCCGACCGGGCGCGCGCCGGCGCCGGCCTGTTCACGGAACTGCGGGGCGACCCGCTGCGGACCATCGACGTGCTTGCCGCCGGAAAGTCGGCGCTGGAGCGGGCCGACAGCGAATTCGGCCTGGCGCTGGCGGCCGACGAGATCGACTACCTGGTCGATGCCTTCATCCGGCTGAAGCGCAATCCGACCGATGTCGAGCTGATGATGTTCGCGCAGGCCAACAGCGAGCATTGCCGGCACAAGATTTTCAACGCCAGCTTCACGATCGACGGCGTGCCGCAGGCGCACACGCTGTTCGGCATGATCCGCAACACCGAACAGCGCAGCCCGCAACACACGGTCGTGGCTTATTCGGACAACGCGTCGGTCATGGAAGGCGCGAAAATCCAGAGTTTCCATGCCAAAACGGCCTTTTCCGCATACGGGACGGGCATAGCTAGCTATCAAAATTATAGCATCACGGAAAATGTGCTGACGCATGCGCTGATGAAGGTCGAAACGCACAACCATCCGACGGCGATCGCGCCGTTTCCGGGCGCGGCGACCGGCGCCGGCGGCGAGATTCGCGACGAGGGCGCGACCGGGCGCGGCTCCCGGCCGAAGGCGGGCCTGACCGGCTTCACGGTGTCGAAACTGTGGGACGGCGGCTATGGCAAGCCGGCGCATATCGCCAGCGCGCTGCAGATCATGATTGAAGGCCCGCTCGGCGGCGCGGCGTTCAACAACGAGTTCGGCCGGCCGAGTCTCGCGGGCTATTTCCGCGAATACGAGCAGACCGCGCACGGCCAGCGCTGGGGGTATCACAAGCCGATCATGATCGCCGGCGGCATCGGCGCGATCGACGCGCGGCTCACCTGCAAGATCGCGTTTCCCGCTGGAACGCTGTTGATCCAGCTCGGCGGCCCGGGCATGCGCATCGGCATGGGCGGCAGCGCCGCCAGCTCGATGGCGTCGGGCGCCAACGCCGCCAGCCTGGACTTCGATTCGGTGCAGCGCGGCAATCCCGAGCTCGAGCGCCGGGCGCAGGAGGTCATCAACCAGTGCGCCCAGCTCGGCGAAGGCAATCCGATCCTGGCGATTCACGATGTCGGCGCCGGCGGTTTGTCGAACGCCTTTCCCGAGCTGGTGAACGACGCCGGCCGCGGCGCGCGTTTTGATCTGCGCGCCGTCAAGCTGGAAGAAAGCGGCCTTAGTCCAAAGGAAATCTGGAGCAATGAAAGCCAGGAGCGCTATGTGATGGCGATCGCGCCGGCGTCGCTGGCGCAATTCGAGGCGTTTTGCGAGCGCGAGCGCTGCCCGTTCGCCGTTGTCGGCGTCGCCACCGAGGAGCGCGACCTGATCGTCGTCGATACGGC
>CAXSGT010000050.1:0-18477 GCA_964236835.1 uncultured Polaromonas sp. | reverse complement strand
ACCTTGAAAAAACTTTCACCCGAACTACCCGAAGTCAATTTCTCCGACTTCGGCGACGTACGCTTTCTGCATCTGGGCACCGAGTGGGTGCAGGGCTCGATGCGGCGCGCCGCGCCCTACGACTTGGAACTCGAGTATGTGCAGCGCATGATGGTCGGGCTGCTGTTCACCGATGCCGGTCTGGTCGCCAAAAAACATGCCATGCAGCTCGGCCTCGGGTCGGCGGCGCTGACCAAGTTCTGCCGCAAAAAGCTGCGCATGAAAACCACCGCCGTCGAGATCAACCCGCAGGTGATCGCTGCCTGCCGGCTGTGGTTCAAGCTGCCGCGCGACGACTCGAAGCTGCAAGTCGTCCTGGCCGATGCGGCCGAAGAAATCCGCTACCCCGCGTACCGGGGGACGGTCGATCTGCTGCATGTCGATCTGTACGACCATGAGGCGGCCGCGCCGGTGCTCGACGATGCCGGGTTTTATAGCCGCTGCCGCGATGTGCTGACCGCGGACGGCACGATGACGGTCAACCTTTTCGGCCGCAATTCGAGCTATGAGCGGTCGCTGGCGAAGATCGCCGAGGCGTTCGGTGCGGAGTCGATCTGGGCCTTCACTCCGACGCGCGAAGGCAACACCGTCGTGCTGGCGCAGCGCGAGCCGACGCGGCCGGATCGCGCTGAGCTGTCGCGGCGCGCCGGCGTGGTCGAATCGCGCTGGGCCTTGCCGGCCGAAAAATGGCTGCGGCTCTTCAAGCCGCGGTTGTAAACCCACATGGGTTGCCGGGTGTATGCGGTAAAGTGCCTCTGATGAGCGCTGTGCTACCACCTCCTCCATCGCCTTCAACCCCTCCCGCCCATGAGCGCCATGCCGGTCCGCTGGACTGGCGCACGCTGGTCGAATGGCTGAGCGGCGATGGCGTGATCAGCAGAGCCGAAGCGGACCGCACCATCGCGCGCTGCGCGCAGGCGCAAAGCGCCCAGCCGCCGCTGGTCCGGCTGGCCAGTGTCGGCATGATCCGCGCGGCCGACGGCAAGCCGCTCGATATCGAAACCATCAGCCAATGGCTGGCGGGCCGGGCCGGGCTGAAATATTTGCGCATCGATCCGCTCAAAGTCGATGTCGGCAAGGTGGCCGACAGCATGTCGGCCGTCTATGCCGAGCGGCATAAAGTGCTGCCGGTACAGGTCACGCCGCACGAGCTGGTGATTGCGACGTCCGAGCCTTTCGTCACCGACTGGGTGTCCGAGGTCGAGCGCCAGTCAAAGCGCAGCGTGCGCCTGGTCGTCGCCAATCCGGTCGACATCAGCAAATTCACCGCGGAGTTTTTCGCGCTCGCCAAATCGGTCAAAGCCGCGCTGAAGTCGAGCGGCGGCGGCTCCGGCTCGGCCAGCTTCGAGCAGCTCGTCGAACTGGGCAAAAGCAACAAGCAGCTCGACGCCAACGACCTGGGCGTGGTGCAGGTGGTGGACTGGCTCTGGCAATACGCTTTCGACCAGCGCGCCAGCGACATTCATCTGGAACCGCGCCGCGAGCAGGGCGTGATCCGGTTTCGCATCGACGGCGTGCTGCATCCGGTCTATCAGCTGCCGATGGGCGTGCACAACGCGATGACGGCGCGCATCAAGCTGCTGGGCCGCATGGACGTGGTCGAAAAACGCCGGCCGCAGGATGGCCGCATCAAGACCCGGAACCCGCGCGGCGACGAAATCGAAATGCGCCTGTCGACGCTGCCGACGGCGTTCGGCGAAAAAATGGTGATGCGTATTTTCGACCCCGACACGACGGTGAAGAATCTCGATGCGCTGGGGTTTTCGCCGCATGACGCCGAGCGCTGGGAGCAGCTTGTCAAGCGGCCCCACGGCATCGTGCTGGTGACCGGCCCGACCGGCTCGGGCAAGACCACGACGCTTTACTCGACGCTGAAGCGGCTTGCCACGGAAGAGGTGAACGTCAACACGATCGAAGACCCGATCGAGATGATCGAGCCCGCGTTCAACCAGACGCAAGTGCAGCCGATGCTCAATTTCGGCTTTCCGGAAGGCTTGCGCGCGCTGATGCGGCAGGACCCGGACATTCTCATGGTGGGCGAAATCCGCGACCTGCAGACAGCCGAAATGGCGGTGCAGGCGGCGCTGACGGGGCACCTGGTGTTCAGCACGCTGCACACCAACGACGCGCCATCGGCGATTTCACGCATGATGGAGCTGGGCGTGCCGTCGTACCTGCTCAATGCGACCTTGCTGGGCGTGCTGGCGCAGCGGCTGGTGCGAACTCTGTGCGGCAATTGCCGCCTGCCCGACGAGCAGGCCGAGCGCGGCGCGCTCTCGGAATGGGTCAAGCCGTGGCAGATCACCGGCAGCTACCGTCCCTACAAACCGGTAGGCTGCGTGGACTGCCGCATGACGGGATTTCGGGGGCGCATGGGTCTGTATGAACTGCTGACGGTCACTGATGGCTTCAGGGAAAAAATCTCGAAAGAACCCAACATGGAGGCCTTGCGCCGGCAAGCCATCAGCGAAGGGATGCGCCCGCTCAGGCTGGCTGGCGCGCTCAAGGTGGCGGCGGGCCTGACGACAATTGAAGAAATTCTTTCCACCACGCCGCCGCTTTCCTGAAGTAGCATTGGCAGGTATTTATTCACAGACTTGCCGCGTTCGATTCGCATAGGTGAAAGCCACATGGTTGAGGCGGGCAATTGAATGCACAATGCACCGATTCATTTTTTATAGGGGAGACAAACCGTGAATATCAAGAGTCAAAAAGACTTTTTTTCCGGGCTCATGTTCATGGGCGTTGGATTGGCGTTTGCCTGGGGAGCGACAACCTACAGCGTAGGCGAGGGCGCGCGCATGGGTCCGGGCTATTTTCCACTCTGGCTGGGCATTTTGATGGCCGTGCTCGGCGCCGCCATTTTGTTTAAATCTTTGGTGGTCGAAGCGGTGGGCGGCGACAAGATCGGCAAATGGGCCTGGAAACCGCTGTTTTTTATCATTTTGGCCAACTTGCTGTTTGGTGTGCTGCTGGCCGGTCTGCCTTCGCTCGGTGTTCCGGCGATGGGCCTGATCGTCGCTATTTACGTGCTGGTGATCGTCTCCAGCATGGCCGAACCCGGCTGGAAGATGAAAAACACCTTGATTCTGGCCACCGTTTTGGCAGCGGGCAGCTACGTGGCTTTTGTCATGGCGCTGAAGCTGCAGTTCCAGGTCTGGCCTGCCTTTATTACCGGCTAAGGAGTATAAAAATGGAATTGCTGCAACATTTGTCGCTTGGGTTCGGTGTCGCGTTTACGCCGATCAACCTGCTTTACTGCCTGATCGGTTGTATCCTGGGAACGCTGATCGGCGTGCTGCCCGGCATCGGGCCCGTCGCCACCATCGCGATGCTGCTGCCCGCCACCTATGCGTTGCCACCGGTATCGGCGCTCATCATGCTCGCCGGGATTTACTACGGCGCCCAGTATGGCGGTTCGACCACCGCTATTTTAGTCAATCTGCCGGGCGAATCGTCTTCGGTCGTCACGTGTATCGACGGCTATCAGATGGCGCGCAAGGGCCGAGCGGGGCCGGCATTGGCCGCAGCCGGACTCGGGTCGTTTTTTGCCGGTTGCGTCGGCACGCTGATTCTGGCGGCCTTTGCGCCGCCATTGACCGAGCTGGCTTTCAAATTCGGTCCGGCCGAATATTTCGCGCTGATGGTTCTGGGCTTGATCGGCGCCGTGGTGCTGGCGTCAGGGTCATTGCTCAAGGCGATTGCCATGATCGTGCTGGGCCTGCTGCTCGGCTTGGTAGGCACCGACGTGAATTCGGGCGTCGCCCGCTTCAGCTTCGACATTCCTGAATTGACCGACGGCATCGGTTTCGTGGTGATCGCCATGGGCGTTTTCGGCTATGGCGAGATCATCAGCAACCTGGCGCAACCCGAGAGCGAGCGTGAGGTGTTCACCTCTGGGGTTACCGGTCTGTTTCCGACGAAGGACGATTTCAAGCGCATGACGCCGGCAGTGTTGCGCGGCACCTTCTTAGGCTCGGCGCTCGGTATTCTGCCTGGCGGCGGCGCCTTGCTGGCGGCGTTCGCGGCCTATGCGCTGGAAAAGAAAGTCAAGATGAAGCCGGGCGAAGTGCCGTTCGGTCAGGGCAATATCCGCGGTGTGGCGGCGCCCGAGTCGGCGAACAACGCTGGCGCGCAGACCTCCTTTATTCCGCTGCTTACGCTGGGCATTCCACCGAACGCCGTGATGGCTCTGATGGTCGGCGCAATGACGATACACAACATCCAGCCGGGACCGCAGGTCATGACCAGCAACCCCGAGCTGTTCTGGGGCCTGATCGCCTCGATGTGGATCGGCAACGCGATGCTGATTATTTTGAACTTGCCGCTGATCGGCATGTGGATCAAGCTGCTGACCGTGCCTTACCGCTACCTGTTTCCGGCGATCGTGCTGTTTTGCGCAATCGGTGTGTACTCGACCAACAACAACACATTCGATGTCTGGATGGTCGGCGCGTTCGGCGTGATCGGCTATCTTTTCGTCAAGCTCGGCTGCGAACCCGCGCCCTTGCTTCTGGGCTTTATTCTGGGTCCGATGATGGAGGAAAACCTGCGCCGGGCGCTGCTGCTGTCGCGCGGCAGCTGGAGCGTGTTCGTGACGCGCCCGCTGTCCGCCGGTTTGCTCGCCGCGGCGGTGCTGATGCTGATCATCGTCTTACTGCCTTCGATAAAGAACAAGCGCGAAGAAGCTTTCGTCGAAGAGTAACCGCCAGCCGGGCCGATTCTTGCCGCATGAAAGGGCGCCTTCGGGCGCCCTTTGCCGTTGCGGCAGCGCTCTCTCGGCTTGCCATTTTTTTATTCACCCCGAGGCGCAGACTTTTCCCTCTATGAACTTCGATTTCAGCAACGCCTACACTTCGACCCGCCTGCCGCTGTTCGCCCGCAATGTGGTGTCCACATCGCATCCGCTCGGCGCGCAGGCTGGTCTGCGCATGCTGCTCAAGGGCGGCAACGCCGTCGATGCGGCCATCGCGGCGGCGGCGGCGATGGCCATACTCGAGCCCGTCAGCAACGGCCTGGGAAGCGACGCTTTTTGCATCGTGTGGGATGGCCGGCAATTGCATGGGCTGAACGCGTCGGGTCCCGCGCCCGCAAGCTGGACACCCGAATATTTCCGCCGCAAATACGACATCGATGCGCAAACTCCGCCGGCGCGTGGAATGGATTCGGTCTCGGTGCCCGGCGCGGTGGCCGGCTGGAGTGCGCTGAGCGAGCGCTTCGGCAAGCTGCCGTTCGCCGACCTGATGGAGCCTGCCATCGAGATGGCCGAGCGCGGCTATTGCGTGCCGGTCGTGGTGCAGCAAAAGTGGGCCGCGGCGACGCCCGAGCTGCAGTCGCAGCCGGGATTTGCCGGCGCTTTCCTGCCTTGGGGCAGGGCGCCGCGCGTCGGCGAGCTGTTCCAGTTCAAGGCGGCGGCGCGGGCGCTGCGGGCGATTGCCGAAACGAAGGGGGCGGCCTATTACAGCGGCGCCATCGCTCAGGCGATCGAAAAGTTTTCCAGCCGGAACGGCGGCACAATGACGGCGAAAGACCTTGAAAGCTACCGGCCGGAATGGGTCGCACCCATCGCTCGGGATTACCGCGGCTACACGCTGCACGAGATTCCGCCGAACGGCCAGGGCATCGCGGCGCTGATCGCGCTCGGCATTTTGGAGCGGTTCGGCATGGCGGGCCTGCCAGTCGATAGCGTGGATTCGCAGCATCTGCAGATCGAGGCGATGAAGCTGGCGTTCGCCGACGTGTACCGCTATGTGGCCGAGCCGTCTTCGATGCAGGTCACGCCCGCCCAAATGCTCGATGATGCCTACCTGGCCGGACGCGCCCGGCTCATCGACATGAAAAAAGCGCGGGATTTCGGCGCCGGCAATCCGGTAACGGGCGGAACGATCTACCTGAGCGCCGCCGATCAAAACGGCATGATGGTGAGTTTCATCCAGAGCAATTACATGGGTTTCGGCTCGGGCTGCGTCGAGCCCGAATTCGGCATCAGCCTGCAAAACCGCGGCGTCGGTTTCAGCCTGCGGCCGGGCGCCAATCAGGTCGCGCCCGGCAAGCGGCCGTTTCACACCATCATTCCGGCCTTCCTGACGCAGGGCGGCCAGCCGGTGATGAGCTTCGGCGTGATGGGCGGCAACATGCAGCCGCAGGGCCATGTGCAGACGCTGGTGCGAATGCTCGACTATGGCCAGAACCCGCAGGCGGCCTGCGACGCGCCGCGCTGGCGCTACAACGCGGGGCTGGAGATCAATGTCGAAGCGAACATGAATCCGCACCTCGTGCAGGGCCTGGCGGACCGGGGCCACCGCATGGAAGTCATTAGTGACTCCTATCAGGACTTCGGCGCTGGCCAGTTCATCTGGCGCGCCGGCGATCCGGGTGTCGAAGGCTATATCGCCGCCAGCGATGCGCGGCGCGACGGCCAGGCGGTGGGGTTTTAAAGCCTGGCTTCGATTCTGTTGAATTAGCTATAAAATATGCCATTTGCGCAATACCAGCATACGAAGATAGCTACTAAAAGCATAGCATCAGGCGTTTTGTTGGCCCTGATCGGCTCGATCGCGTTCAGCGGCAAGGCGATCATCGTCAAGCTTGCGTATCGCCACGGCGTCGATGCCGTCACCCTGATCATGTACCGCATGCTGTTCGCGCTGCCGATCTTCGCGGCGATGGGCTGGTGGGCCAGCCGGGGTCAGGCGCCGCTGGCGCGCCGGGACTGGCTAGGCGTGTTCTGGCTCGGCTTTTGCGGCTACTACCTATCGAGCTTTCTCGACTTCGCCGGGCTGGCCTATATCAGCGCTTCTCTGGAGCGGCTGATCCTGTATCTCAGCCCGACGCTGGTGCTGCTGCTCGGCCTGGCGTTCTACCGGCGGCGCATCACCCGGCCGCAAATCATCGGCATGGCCGTCAGTTACAGCGGCATCGCCCTGGTGTTCGGCCATGAAATCACGCTGCAGGGAAGCGGCGCTGCGGGGGGCGCTCTGCTGGTCATCCTGAGTGCCGTCAGCTACGCGCTGTACCTGGTGTACAGCGGCGAGATGGTCAAGCGCCTGGGCTCGCTGCGGCTGGTCGGGCTGGCCACGTCGATCGCGTGCCTGTGCTGCCTGCTGCAGTTCGCATTGCTGCGCCCCTTAAGCGCCGCCGTCGTGGCGCCCGAGGTCATCTGGCTGTCGCTGCTCAACGCGACGCTGTGCACCGCCATGCCGGTGCTTTTGGTGATGATGGCGATCGAGCGCATCGGCGCCGGGATGGCTGCGCAGACCGGCATGGTCGGCCCGCTTTCGACCATTTTGATGGGCGTGCTGATTCTGGGCGAGCCTTTGACCGGCTGGATCGCGGCGGGCACGGTGCTGGTGATCGCCGGCATCTTTGTTTTCACGCGCTCGCCGCGTTAATTTTTTCGACGTCAACACTGCAAGGAATCGACATGGATCTAGGAATTGCCGGTAGATGGGCGCTGGTTTGCGGCGCGAGCAGGGGCCTGGGTTTCGGCTGCGCGCAGGCGCTGTCGCGCGAAGGCGTGAACGTGCTGATGGTCGCGCGCCGCGCCGAGGTGCTGCAAGCCGCCGCTGCTGAATTAATAGCTGACAGTGCCCGTCCTGTAAGCGCGGAAGTGCTTTTTGTTGCCTCGGACATCACCACCAAAGAAGGCCGCGCCGCGGTTTTTGCGATGCGCCGGGATTTCGACATCGTCGTCACCAACGCGGGCGGCCCGCCACCGGGCGACTTTCGCGAATGGGACAGGGACGCCTGGATCAAGGCGGTCGATGCCAATATGCTGACGCCCATCGAGCTTATCAAGCAGGCGGTCGATGGCATGGCGGCGCGCGGCTTCGGCCGCATCGTCAACATCACGTCAAGCTCGGTGAAGGCGCCCATCCAGACGCTCGGGCTGTCCAACGGCGCGCGCAGCGGCCTGACGGGCTTCGTCGCCGGCGTGGCCCGCACCCCGCTGGCGGCGCAGGGCGTCACGATCAACAACTTGCTGCCCGGCGCGTTCGACACCGACCGCATTCGCGGCATGATCCAGGGCGCGTCGGAAAAAACCGGGCAATCGGCCGAGTCGATCGCCGACGCGCGCCGCAAGGCCATTCCAGCCCGGCGCTTCGGCACGCCCGAAGAGTTCGGCGCCATCTGCGCGTTTTTGTGCAGCGTGCATGCCGGCTATATCACGGGGCAGAACGTGCTGGCCGACGGCGGCGCCTATCCGGGAACGCTTTGAGCCGCCCGGTCGGCTAGCCCCCTAGTCGAGGCCGACCAGCTTGGCCGCATTGGTCGAGACCATTTTGCGCACCTCGGCCTCGCTGTAGCCCAGGTCCAGGCAGGTCTCGATCACATTCCTAAAGCCGTCGATCAGCCTGGGATTGCCGATCTGCCCCAGGTCGGAGCCGAGGATGGTGCGGTCCACCGTGCCGGCGGAAATCATCGCCTGCAGCTCGGGCGGGTCGTAGAACTTGAACTTGGAGCCTGGAACGAACATGCACATCGAGTGTTCCATGTAGGCGCCCATGCCGACCAGCTGGCGCATGTCGTCGAGCGACGCATCGACGACATAGGTCGGATGGTTGCAGATCAGCCGCGTCACGCCGCGCCGCTTCGCCTCCTCGAACAGCGGCCAGATCTCGCTGATGTGCAGATGCCCGGAAGACAAAACGATGTCGCTCTCGGCGATCAGGTCCAGGATCGGCAGCACCTCGGGCAGTAGCTTGCCGGCGCCGTCGGTCACCGTGAGCGGCGTGGGCTCGATCATCACTTTTTTGGTTGTTGGAAACTTGTCCTTGAAATGCTCGTCCTGCTTGTGGTGGTCGAGATGGTTTTTCGATGAAAACGTCGGCATCCAGACCAGTTTCGCGCCCAGCTTGATGCCGTGCTCGACCGCGTACAGGTTGAGCCCGCCGGTCGTGTTGTTCAGCGGAACGCCCGACAGCAGCGTCACCTTCAGGTGGGAAAACTGCTTGTTGAGCATTTCCGTCACCGGCGTCGCCGAGTAGTAGTGGTCTTTGATGAGCAGCGCGCGCATGCCGACCGAAGACGCTTCCTGCATCGCGTCGTAATGGTCGAAGTAGCGCGGCATGACCGATGGGCCGCTGTGGCAGTGCAGGTCGATCGCGCCTTCGAGCAGGCGCTCGGGCAGCGTGGGATCGGTGGCGCGCCAGTCGGCCGGCGTCGCGGCGCCGCTGTTGCGGGCCGCGGCAGTGGTCGCCGCTGCGGGCGGCGCGGTCAGGGTTGCGGTGTTCATGCGCGCTGCTCCTCGGCTTTGTCGGCAAATTCGGCCGCCTGGTACTCGACCAGGTGCTTGTAGTCGTCGCGGATCGGGGCGAACACGTCCAGGTTGAGCGCCACCTCGTCGCCGATCGGCTCGACATAGTGCATGGTGTGCGCCGGCACGCGGACCATGCAGCCGGGCGTCATCTCGAACACCTGGTCGCCGACGTGGTAGTTCATTCGCCCCTGAACGCAGATGGCGATCTGCTCGAAGTCGTGCTGGTGCGGCCGCACCTGAATTTTGGGCTGAACGAAGTTCATCACCATGATCACGTCTTCGCCGCGAAAGCCGCAGCGTTCGATGCCTTCGCGAACGAATTCACGCGGCAGCTTGTTCCAGTCAACCATTTGAGTCATGAAAAATCCTTTCGGGTTTGAAAAATGATTCCGTCCATTGGGCCGCGCGCGTCATGCCGAGCTGACCTGGCCGGCGATGGCGCGGGCCTGGGCGCGCAGCATGGCCTGGTCGGAGCCCATCAAAAACACGCTCACGCCGAGCTGCGCCCAGCGCGCTAGCTCGCCCGCGTCAGCCAGGAAAATTCCCACCGGCTTGCCGGCCGCGGCGCACGCCTTGCAGACCTGGACGACCGCGGCATCGACCTCGGGATGCGCCGCGTCGAAGACGCCGTACGACATCGCCAGGTCGGCGCGGCCGAGCAGAAAAGCATCGACTTCGTCCAGCGCCGCCAGGGCGTCGATCGCCTCGACCGCCTCGCGGTCCTCGATCTGGAACACGATGGCGGCCTCGCTGTCGGCGGCATCGACGAGCTGGCGCATCGGGATCGCGCCGTAATTTCCGGCGCGCGGCGAGTTGGAAAAACCCCGGCTTCCGCCGCGGTAGCGCGTGCGCGCGAGCACCTCGCGAATTCCGCCGACCGTTTTGGCGTGCGGCACCAGCAGTCCGGTGGCGCCCATGTCGAGCGCTTGCAAAATCGTCGCCGGCTCGGTGTCGGCGATCCTGACCAATGCCGGCAGCCGCGCCGCTCTGGCCGCGAGCAGGCACGTGTCCAAGGCGTTCTGGCTGAACGGCGCATGCTCGGCGTCGATGACGATGAAATCCAGGCCGCTGGCGCCCAGCACCTCGACCATCTGGTAGCTGGCCGTCTTGACGAAGGTGCCGGCCAGGCGCTCGCGGGAACGCAGCGCCTGCCGAAAGCCGGTGTTAGTCAAGCTTGATCCCCAGCGCCTTGATGCGCTTGCCGGAAATGTCCTTGTCCTGTTTCAGGAACGCTTCGAACTGCTGGGTCGTGTCGCCAATCGGCTCGTAGCCGTAGGGATCGACGAAGCGGTCTAGAAAATCTTTGCTTTTAAGCACCGTCCGCACGTCGGCGGTGATCTTGTTGACGATGGCCGGCGGCGTCCCGGCCGGCGCGGCGAGCGCCAGGTACAGGTTGGCCATCACGTTCGGATAGCCGGCTTCGGCAAAAGTGGGAATGTCGGGCAAGGCCTTGGCGCGCTTTGTGGCGCCGATCGCCAGCACCCTGACCTTGCCGCTTTGCATATGCGGGATGGCCGCCGACGCGCCCGCCACCATGGCATCGATATTGCCGCCGAGCATGTCCTGGATCGCCGGGGCGATGCCCTTGTAGGGCACGTGGACCATGTCGAAGCCGGCTTCCTGCTTCAGGCTTTCCATCGCCTGGTGCGTCGTGCCGCCGCTGCCCGCCGAGGCGTAGCTGTGTTTCGGACCCTCTTTTTTCATCAGCGACACGAAGTCCTTGAGCGTCGGGGTATTCAGGTCGCCCTTGGCGATCAGCACCATGTTGAAGTGAACGGCCCGCGTGATCGGCGCCAGGTCCTTGTCGGCGTCGTAAGGCATCTTGGAGTAGAGAAACGCGTTGTGCGTGAACGCCGCGTCCGACCCGAGCAGCAGCGTATAGCCGTCGGGCGGGGACTTCGCGACGAACGACACGGCGATGATCTCGTTGGCGCCGGGGCGGTTGTCGATGACGACTGGCTGCTTCCACAGGGCCGTGAGCGCTTCGCCCAGCCCCCTGGCGAAGTTGTCCACCGGAGCGCCCGCCGGATAAGGCACGATCAGTTTGACCGGCTTGTTCGGATACGACTGCGCGCCGGCGAGCGGCGCGGCGCCTGCCAGCGCCAGCATGCAAGCGCCCGCGAGAAATGTTTTTAAGCGTTTGTCGATCATGAAGTCTCCAGAATGTATAGAAGCAAAGGCGCCGGGAAATCGATTCTGTATCACTCAAAGGAACAGTGTATCAATCAAAGGAACAACTGCGCAAGCAAAAAATTGTTCTTGCCGAATGCGGATTCACGCTTTTTTTGCAGGCCGCCGGCGCCTCCGTCCGCGTTCGGCGGGTCGAAACCGGAAGATATGGCACGATGACGCGGTCCGGAATTTTCAACACCCCCATAGGAGCCACCCGTCATGACAGCAATCACCTCCAAAGCCGTGCGCATCGACCAGCACGGCGGCCCCGAGCAGCTCAAGCTCGTCGAGGTGACTGTCGGCGACCCCGGTCCGGGCGAAATCTGCATCCGGCACAAGGCCGTGGGCCTGAACTTCACCGACATCTATCAGCGCACCGGCCTGTACCCGATGCCGCTGCCGCTGCAGCTCGGCATGGAGGCGTCGGGCGTGGTCGAGGCCGTGGGCGAGGGCGTGACGCACCTCAAGCCGGGCGACCGCGCCGCCTACGCCAGCCAGCCGCCCGGCAGCTACTGCGAGCTGCGCGTGATGCCCGCGATCTGCGTCTGCCGGCTGCCCGACGCGATTTCATTCGAGACTGGCGCGGCGATGATGCTCAAGGGCCTGACGACGCAGTACCTGTTGCATCGCACGCAGCCGCAGGGCGGGCTCAAAGAGGGCGATTTCGTGCTGTTCCACGCGGCCGCCGGCGGCGTCGGCCTGATCGCCTGCCAATGGGCCAGGGCGATGGGCTTGCGGCTGATCGGCACCGCCGGCTCCGACGAGAAGTGCGCCCTCGCCAAGGCGCACGGCGCGGCGTTCGTCATCAACTACGCGGCGGAAGATTTCGTCGCCCGCGTCAGGGAAATCACCGGCGGGCAGGGCGTGAAGGTGGTCTATGACTCGGTCGGCAAAGACACGTTCGACCGCTCGCTCGACTGTCTGCGGCCGTTCGGGCTGATGGCGAGCTTCGGCAACGCGTCGGGTCCGGTCGCGCCGTTCGCGCCCGGCATCCTGGCCGCCAAGGGATCGCTCTACCTGACGCGGCAGACGCTGTTCAATCACATCGTCACACGGGAGGGCACGCAGGAGATGGCCGATGACCTGTTTCGGATGGTGACCAGCGGCCAAGTCGAGATTTTGATCGACCAGCGCTTTGCACTCGCCGATGTCGCCGAGGCGCATCGCGCGCTGGAGGCGCGAAAGACCACCGGCTGCACCATCCTGACGCTGTGACGCCGGGCAATTCAGCGCTATTGCTTCAAAAGCTCGGCAAACCTGGGGTTGGCCAGATAGCTTCGCCACGATTTATCGCGCTCCTGAAGGTACGCGCGGTATTCGACCGGCCCCATGTATTTGACCGTCGTATAGGTTTTTTTCATGAGGCTGATGAATTCGGCCGATTTCATGGCATCCGCAACCGCAGCCGACACAATCTGAACGACATCGTCCGGAACGCCTTTCGCCCCGACGATTCCATAGTTCTCGCCATCGACGTAATTGACGCCGCCTTCCCTGTAGGTGGGAACACCCGGAAAGAACTCCGAGCGGGTCGCGGAGGTCACCGCCAGAGGCCGCAGCGTGCCGGCCTGGATATGGCTGATCGCAACGCTCGGAATGACGAATCCCACGTCGATCTGGCCGCCAAGAATTGCCTGAATGGCGTCGGCCATGCCTTTGTACGGAATGTGGGTGAAGCTGAATCCTCCCATGGCCTGCGGCCCCACGCCAAAGGTATGGCTTGCGGTCCCGACGCCCGCGCTGCCGAAGTTTATTTTTCCGGGATTGGCCCTCGCATACGCCGCCATTTCGGCAAAGGTCTTGTACGGCGCGTCCGTACGCGCCACCATGACGCCGGGCAGTGTCGAAATATTGGCGATCGGCACGAAATCAGCCACCGTGTACGGCACATCGCTCCTAAGGGCGGGCAGCAGCGTCAGGCCCGCCGACCCGGTGAAGTAAAGCGTGTAGCCATCGGCCGGCGCTTTGAGCACTTGCGTCGCGCTGACGATGCCCCCCGCCCCCGGCGCGTTGACCACGATCACCGGCTGGCCGAGCCTGGCCGTCAGCGCCGGAATCAGCGCGCGCAGCTGCGCATCGGTGGCGCCGGGGGTAAAGGGAACAATTATTTTTATCGGCCCCTTGGGGTATTTGTCTTGCGCGAAAGATGGCATCGACACGCCAGCGATCGCCGCCATGACCGCGTAGATCGCCGGAGCGATCGCTATCGTTTTCAGTGCTGCAAATTTCATCTGTGGTTCATTCATGACGTTTGACCGCGCCGGCCATTTCGGGAACAGACCAGCCGGCATCGATTTCCTGGCACTTGTCGATTTCAGCCTGGGCTTTGCGCTGCGCGAATTCAAGTACCTCCGGCGCGCGCTCGCGCGGAACGAAGCAGACGCCGGTGTCGTCCGCGACGACGAGGTCCCCGGGACGGACCGTCACGCCAAAAATGACGACCGGCCCGTTGATTTCCACCGCCCGAAGCCGCCATTTGCCCGTCATCGGCGTGACGCCGGCGGACCAGATCGGGTAGCCGATCTCCTTGAAATCCCCGACATCACGCACCGCCCCGTCGACGACGGCGCCCAGCTCGCCCTGGCGCTTGCCCATTCGCCCGCCCACGCCGCCCATGTTCGACGCGTCGCGCAGGCCCTGAATCACCAGCACGTCGCCGGGCATGGCCAGGTTGTGGCATTCGGTTTCAGCCATCAGATTGTTTTTGCCACGCGCGGCGGTCGCGGGGTCGTCGGGCCGCGCTTCATTTCGCAAGGTCAGCGCGGTGCCCACCAGACGGGCGCCGGGAATGATGCTGCGCAGCAGCGAGCCGGAAACAGCGCCCGGCAGGCCGAGATCGTCGAGCGCGTCCGACACCGCGCAAGTCGCGTCCCCGAGCGCCCTGAAGCCGTCGATGATGTGCCGCTCGACGCGCGGCAGCTCGATCATCCTGATGCGGCTGCGATCGATTTTTCCGGTCAGCTGCTTTTCAGGATTTGCGTCGGAATCAGTTTCGGCGATCGTCATTGCCATGCTAGTCCGCCTTGATCTTTGCGGTTTTGGCGCTGTGGCTCCATTTTTCCATCTCCGACTTTATAAAAACGCTGAACTGCTCGGGCGTGCCGGGCCGTCCCTCGAAACCCAGTTGCGCCAGGCGGGTTTTGGTTTCAGGCAGGCTCAGGTATTTCACCAGCTCGGCGTTCAGCTTGGCGACCACGCTTTTCGGCGTTCCGGCCGGAACCAGCAGGCCGTTCCAGTCCACGACCTCGAAATCCTTCAATCCCGAAGCCGCCAGGGTCGGGACGCCGGGGAACTGCGGGCTGGGGCTGAGGCCGGTGACGCCGAGCGCCACCAATTTCCCCGACTTTACAAAGGGCTGCGCCGGCGCCTGGCCGTTAAAGGCAAACGTCACTTCGCCCGACACCAGCGCGGTGGTGGCGGGACCCGCGCCTTTGTAGGGAACATGGGTTGTCTGGATATGGGCTGAAAGATTGAAAAGCTCCGACGCCATGTGCGCGGCGCTGCCGCTTCCGGCGGTGGCATACGTCAGTTTGCCCGGCTCCGCCCTGGCCTTGGCGATCAACTCGGCCAGCGAGTGTATGCCCAGGCTCGATGCGCTGACGAGCACCAGCGGCGTCACCACCGACAGCCCGACGGGCTCGAAATCCTTCAGCGTGTCGTACGGCAGCTTTTCATAGATCGCCGGATTGATCGTCAGCGCGCCGATGTGCCCGACCAGCACCGTGTAGCCGTCCGGCGCCGCCTTGGCGACGAAATCGGTGCCGATGCCGCCGCCGGCTCCGGCGCGATTTTCCACGATCACCGCCTGCCCCATTTGCTGGCTCAGGCCGTTGGCCACCAGACGCGCCGCGACATCGGTATTGCCGCCGGGGGCGAAGGGAACGATAAAGCGTATCGGCTTGACTGGATAGGCCTGCGCCATGGATCTCATAGGCGTCAGCGCAAGCGCCGGCAGCACAAGGCTCGCCGCAATGCCAAGTTTTTTGAAAAGGTTCATTGAGGGTTCCTTTGAATTGCCCAAAAAAACAGAATCATCGCGCAGCCTTGGCGTCAGCTCAAAGCGATGGAGTTGATCGAAATCATTCCTCACAAGGGGCTGGGTCGTCAAGCGTATTTCAAGGAAAGAGCGGTCGGCTGCCTGTGAAGGCGCACCCGATCCGGTTTAACTCCGACTTCGCTGGACCCGGCGCAGCTCGTCCAGAATCAGGCAGAGCGCGCCGACGGTGATGGCGCTGTCGGCGATGTTGAACGCCGGAAAATGCCAGCCCCGGTAATGAAAATCGAGAAAATCGATCACATAGCCATGCAGCGTGCGGTCGATGACGTTGCCGATGGCGCCGGCCAGGATGCACGCCATGGCGAACGAAAACAGCTTCTGGCCCGCATGCGACTTGAGCAGCCAGACGATGAACACCGCCGCCGCGATGCCGATGCCGGTGAAAAACCAGCGCTGCCAGCCCGACGCCGACGCCAGCAACCCCCACGCCGCGCCGGGGTTGTGGACGCGCACAACATTGAAGAAGCTCGTTACATGCGTGGCATCGCCCAGCCGGTAGTAGCCCAGGATCAGTACCTTGGTGAACTGGTCGGCGATCAGGAGCAGCAGCGCTAGCCCGAGCCAGGGCAGCAGGCTGGTGCCGGCGGACGGCTTTTTGTAGTTCGTCCTGGAAGTCGTTTTGGTGGTCATTATGCGAACTTCCGGTCTTCGCCGGCGCCGAAAAGGTTGAGGGTGCAGCGGCCGCAAATCGCCGGATGGGCAGGGTCTACGCCCACATCCTCGCGGTAATGCCAGCAGCGCTCGCATTTGGTATAAAAACTGGCGTTTGCGCTTATCAGTAAAGGGTTTCCAGCTATTAATTCAATAGCGGATGTAATAAACACGAATTTCAGGTCGTCGCCCAGGCTGGCCAGCAGCGCGTGATCGGCGGCATCGACTTGCAGCGCCACGTTGGCCTGCAGCGACGAGCCGACCTTGCCGTCGGCGCGCAGCGCTTCGATGTCCTTGTTGACGGCGTCGCGAATCTCGCGAATGCGCGACCATTTCGCCAGCAGCGCGTTGTCGGGCGCTGGCAGCACGGCATAGGTTTCCAGGAAAATCGACTCCGAGTCGCCGAAGATTGCCCACGTCTCCTCGGCGGTAAAGCTCAAAAACGGCGCCATCCAGCGCAGCATGGCGTGGGTGATGGCGTGCAGCGCGGTTTGCGCGCTGCGTCGGGCAAGCGACTTCGCGCCGGTGGTGTAGAGCCGGTCTTTCAAAATGTCGAGGTAGAACGATCCCAGGTCTTCGCTGCAGTAAATCTGCAGCCTGGAGACAACCGGCTGGAATTCATAGACCTCGTAGTGCGCCAGGATGTCGGCCTGCAGCCGCGCCGCGCGGCTTAAGGCGTAGCGGTCGATTTCCAGCATTTCACCGTACGGCACCGCGTCTTCGGCCGGGTCGAAGTCGCTCACGTTGGCCAGCAGAAAGCGCAGCGTGTTGCGGATGCGGCGGTAGCCATCGACCACGCGCGCCAGAATCTTGTCGTCGATGGCGAGGTCGCCCGAGTAGTCGGTCGAGGCGCACCACAGGCGGATGATTTCGGCGCCGAGCTTGCCGGACACTTCCTGCGGCGCGATGACGTTGCCTTCGCTCTTGCTCATCTTGCGGCCCTTGCCATCGACGGTGAAGCCGTGCGTCAGCAGCCCCTTGTACGGCGCGCGGTCGTACATCGCGCAGGAGGTGAGCAGGGAGGAATGGAACCAGCCGCGGTGCTGGTCGTGGCCTTCGAGGTACAAATCCGCCGGCCAGGTCGATTGCGCCGCGTGGCTGTGCCTGAGCACATGGTCGTGCGTGGTGCCCGAGTCGAACCAGACGTCGAGAATGTCGGCGCTTTTCAGGTAGTCGGGCGCGTCAAGGCCGATGATCGCTTCGGCGCTCGCCTGGCTCCAGGCCTCGACGCCGCCGGCCTCGACCATGGCAGCCGCCCGGTCCATGATGTCCATGGTGCGCGGATGCAGCTCGCCGGTCGCGGTATGGATGAAAAACGGCAGCGGCACGCCCCAGTTGCGCTGCCGGCTGATGCACCAGTCGGGCCGGCCGGCGATCATGCTTTGCAGGCGCAGCTTGCCGTTTTCAGGGTAGAAGCGCGTGTCGTCGATCGCGGCCAGGGCGAGCTGGCGCAAGGTTTTTTCGGCCTTGTCTTTCGGAAAAACCCCTTGCGTGCCTGGCGTTTCCTCGTCCATGCGGATAAACCACTGCGCCGCGGCGCGGTAGATCACCGGCGTCTTGTGGCGCCAGCAGTGCGGGTAGCTGTGAAGAATGTCGTCTGTGGCAAACAGGCGGCCGTGCTCGCGCAGCTTTTCGATGACGAGCGGCGCGGCCTTCCAGATGTTCAGCCCGCCGAACAGCGGCAGGTCGGGCGCATAGCGGCCGTTGCCCTGTACCGGGTTCAGGACGTCGGCCACGGCGATGCCGTTGGCGACGCAGGAGTTGAAGTCTTCGACGCCGTAGGCGGGCGCTGCATGGACGATGCCGGTGCCGTCGTCGGCGGTGGTGTAGTCGGCGAGGAACACCGGGCTGAGGCGGCGGTAGCCTGGATCGACACCGTAGAACGGATGCTTGAAATTGATCAGCGCCAGATTTTTGCCCTCTGTGGTCGCCAGCACGGTGCCGGCGAGCTGGTAGCGCGCCAGGCATTGCTCGACCAGAACGGCGGCCAGCAGCAAAATGCCGCGCTTGGTATCGACCAGCGCGTACTCCAGCTCGGGGTTCAGGTTCAGCGCCTGATTGGCAGGTATGGTCCAGGCGGTGGTGGTCCAGATGACGGCGAACGCGTCTTTGGCAAGGCCATCGAGCCCGAATGCGGCCGCCAGCTTTTGCGGCTCGGCGCACTCGAACGCCACATCGAGCGTCTGCGACTTCTTGTCGGCATATTCGATCTCGAACTCGGCGAGCGACGAGCCGCAGTCGAAACACCAATGCACCGGCTTCAAGCCCCGATAGACAAAGCCGCGCTCCATGATGCGCT
>CAXSGT010000049.1:3688-18681 GCA_964236835.1 uncultured Polaromonas sp. | reverse complement strand
CCGCGACGACAATCACCGCAAGCCCTCGTTTTCGATCAACCGGCCTAGCGAGAATCACGGCCCGCGCTTCGCCGGCTTGCCGATGGGCCACGAATTCACCTCGCTGGTGCTGGCGCTGCTGCAGGTCGGAGGCTACCCCCCGAAGGTCGAAGAATCGCTGCTGCAGCAAATTCGCGGTCTGGAAGGCGACTTCGAGTTTGAGATTTATGTCTCGCTAAGCTGCCACAGCTGTCCCGACGTCGTGCAGGCGCTGAATCTGATGGCGGTGCAAAACCCGCGCATCCGCACGACGATGATCGACGGAGCGCTGTTTCAGGACGAGGTCAAGGAACGCCAGGTCATGGCCGTGCCGACGGTGTTTTTGAACGGCACCGAATTCAGCCAGGGGCGCATGAGCCTTGAGGAAATCCTAGGCAAGATCGATACCGGCGGGATAGAGCGCCAGGCCATGACGATCGCTGCCAAAGCTCCCTTCGACGTGCTCATCGTCGGTGGCGGCCCGGCGGGCGCGGCCGCCGCGGTGTATGCGGCGCGCAAGGGTATACGCACCGGCATCGCCTCCGAGCGCTTTGGCGGGCAGGTGCTCGACACGCTGGGAATTGAAAATTTCATCTCCATCAAGGAAACCGAAGGCCCCAAGTTCGCACTCGCGCTTGAGGAGCATGTGCGCCACTACGATGTGGACATCATGAATCTGCAGCGCGCCAAGGCCTTGATTCCCGGCGCCGGGGTGGGTGGCGATCTTATCGAGATTCAACTCGAAAGCGGCGCTTCGCTCAGGAGCAGGTCGGTTGTGATCTCGACCGGCGCGCGCTGGCGCAACATCAATGTCCCCGGCGAGCACGAGTACAAAAACAAGGGTGTCGCTTACTGCCCGCACTGCGATGGACCTTTGTTCAAGGGCAAGCGCGTTGCGGTCATCGGCGGCGGCAATTCGGGCGTCGAGGCGGCAATTGACTTGGCCGGGATCGTCGGCCATGTCACGCTGATCGAATTCGACACCGCATTGCGCGCCGATGCGGTGCTGCAACGCAAGCTGCATAGCCTGGCGAATGTCGCAGTGGTCACCAACGCCCAGACGACCGAGATCACCGGCGACGCACAGAAAGTCAACGGGTTGGTGTACAAAGATCGCGCAAGCGGCCAAAGTCATGGTGTTGCGCTTGAAGGCGTGTTCGTCCAAATTGGCCTGGTGCCCAATACCGATTGGCTCAAAGGAACTGTCGAACTCTCAAGACACGGCGAGATCATGGTCGATGCCAGGGGCCAGACATCGGTGACTGGCGTTTTTGCCGCGGGCGATGCGACGACCGTGCCTTTCAAGCAGATCATCATCGCGGCCGGCGACGGTGCGAAGGCGGCGCTTGGCGCGTTTGACCACCTGATCCGGACGTCGGCGCCAGCGGCTTGAAAACGGTTGGCAACGAGATCTTTTGACAAATATCTTGGTGCCAGAAAGTGATTTTAATTTGACGCCTGAAAATAAAAAAGCCTGCCATTTTTGAAATGACAGGCAATCTAATATCAAAATGGCTTATCTGGTGGGACGTGCGGGGGTCGAACCCACGACAAACGGATTAAAAGTCCGCTGCTCTACCAACTGAGCTAACGTCCCAACGATCTCTTCTCGTTGTGCTGCATCATCTACAGTACAGCCTTAAATTATAGCGTCAGTTTGGAAGGCTGGAAAATGTTCATCCAGCAATTTTACCCAGAGCCCAACCGGCGGCGCACATCCCAAAGACGGATGTTACAGTGACAACGGAACCATAGCCATGGCAATTTAGGTCTCCATTCACCGACCGCGCTGCCACCCGAGTTTGATTATTCAGCCCGCCTTGTGCGCCATCTTTGTCCATGTCAATTTCATGCTGGGCAATCGGCGGCTGCACAGGTTCAGCGCTGAACACGCAAGGAACGCCGATTTTCCCCTGAGTGGCGGCGCCATGCTCCCGGCGCAATCTATAACGCAGCTGGGCTAGCAAGGGATCGTGGGTCACTTTCGACAGATCACCGATATCGACGCGATGCGCAAGTCGCTTGCCACCTGCGGCGCCTACGGCAATCAACTTCACTTTACTTTTCAGTGCCCAGGCCGCCATCGCTGTTTTTGCCCTTAGCTGATCGCAGGCATCAATGACAGCCAGCCGATTCGGGTCAAAGCCGCTGCCTGATGAAAGAATTTGCGGCCAGTTTTCGGCAGCTACAAACTCCTCGACGCAATCCACCTGGCAATCCGGGTTGATTAGGGCGACGCGTTCGCGCATCGCTTGCACTTTAGACTGTCCTACTGTGTCATCGAGCGCATGCACCTGCCGATTGATATTGGACTCGACAATGTGATCAAAGTCGATCAGCGTCAGCCGTGCGATACCGCTGCGCGCGGCAGCTTCCGCCGCCCACGAGCCCACACCTCCCACGCCGACCACGACGATATGAGCCGCGCGAATTCGCTTAGCGCCCGCGCTGCCATACAGCCGAGCGACCGCTGCGAAGCGCCTTTCCAGGTCGGCCGAGCCGAAATCAGCGTCTGCCGTCATGGGCAGGGCCAATATTTGCGCCACATGGGACATACTGTCGAATGACTTTGTGCTAGCGTCACTTCAATTTGGCAAGGCGCTCGTTGGCCACAGATGCGGCTTCCGACTGTGGATAAGTCTTTACAAGCTCCTCAAGCGTTTTGCGAGCCGACTTGACATCCTTGAGTTCGACCTGGCAGTTGGCCATCGACAAAAGCGCTTCCGGCGCCCGTGTGTGATTGGGCTCGGCAGTCACCAATGCACGAAAATTCACCACCGCGGCGCGATAATCACGCAAAGCGTATTGTGCATTCGCCAGCCAAAAGAGCGCCGGCGACTTGTAGCCGCTCTGTGGATAGCGCTTTGTGAATCCCATAAAACTTGTCTGCGCAGCTGCGAAATCACCCTTGCGCAATGTGGCCAGCGATGTTTCAAACTCAAGCTTTTCAGCCTGATCAGCCGCAAACTCCACACCGTCAACAGTGACCTTGCTCGGCTCGATTTTTTTCAACCGCTCTTCAACGCCTTGCGCGATGTCTTTCTGATTGCGTTGCACATCGGACACACCTCGTGTCAATTGCTCGTTTTGACCACGAAGCGACGCGATGTCGCTGCGTAGCGCCTCAATCTGATTGGACAGATCGAGCAGGCTGCGCCGCAGCTGGGCATTGTCGCTGCTGGCTCGCCTTAACTCTTCGGTGATCCGCTGCTGCGAGGCATCGAATTTTTGTCGTAAATCAAGTATTGCCCTGCGGGCTTCATCGTCTTCAAACAGAGCCGCGTTTGCATTGAAAACCAGCAGGCAAGACGCCAGCGCCGTATAAAATCCCGACCTCGTCACGGTTTTCAGCCTGACTAACGGTAATAAAGTTCAGCGCGACGGTTTTTTGCCATCGACGTTTCATCGAATCCCGCAATCGCAGGCTTTTCCTTGCCAAAGCTGACAGCCTCGATCTGGGAATCCGTTACGCCAAGCAACCCCAAGGCTCGGCGAACTGCTTCAGCTCGTTTTTGACCCAAGGCCAGGTTGTACTCTCTACCGCCACGTTCATCGGTATGGCCTTCGACTGCCATTTTGCGGGTTTTATTGGCTGTCAAATATTTGGCGTGAACTTCGATAACGCTCTGAAACTCGGGCTTGACCACATAACTATCGAAATCGAAGTAAATGATCTTTGCCGTGTTGGCCGGACCCGGAGCGGAACTGTCGGCGCCGCCGATTTGCACCGGCGCCACGCTTCTGTTATTTGCGGCTGCGGCCGCAGCTGCCGCTGCCGCATCATCAGCTTGCCTAGCGCTGGCCGACCTGTCTTCAACCGGTACGTCTTCGAGTTTGACGTTCGAGCCGCACGCTGTCAGCGTGGCCAAAAGAAGAAGAAAAGAGATGAAGAAAGAAAAAAAGCGCTTCATTGAATACCTCTTATAAATACAAATCATCACGTCGAAAATGACCATCTATCGCTGGAAAGGCCCCCAATCAGGTTCGCGGATATCACCTGCCGCTCCGACCAAACGAGCTTTTATTTTGCCATCCAGGGTTGTCGTCATCAGTGCTTCCCTTCCCTGCTGCTGAGTCGCGTAAACGATCAGGCGGCTGTTCGGGGCAAAGCTTGGACTTTCATCGGCGTTAGTGTCCGTGATCGAAGTAACCGTCCCGCTGGACAATTCCATGATCTGCAACTTGAACGCCGCACCTATCCTGGATACGAAAGCCAGCCAGCGGCCGTCCGGACTTATTGCCGGCGATATGCTGTAACTGCCGGCAAAGGTGACTCGCTCGGCATTTCCTCCGGTAGGACTCATGCGATAGATCTGCGGCGCTCCACCGCGATCGCTGACAAAATAGATCGAGCGTCCGTCAGGTGAATAAGCCGGTTCGGTATCAATGCTGGACGACTGAGTCAAACGCCTGGGCTCGACGCCGTTCAAACCAATCGCGTAAATTTGCGAGCCGCCTTCCTGGCTAAGGGTAGCGACAAGCTGCCTGCCATCGGGCGACCATGCGGGGGCGCTGTTCGAGCCTCTGAAATTGGCAAGCAAGCGCCGTTTGCCGCTGGCCACATCGTGCGCATAAATTACGGGTTTGCGCGATTCAAAGGAAACGTAAGCCAATTGCGCACCGCTGGGTGACCACGCGGGGGAAATGATGGGTTCGGGGCTGGCAAGGGCTGACTGGGCATTTTCTCCATCTGAATCGGCGACCCAGAGGGTATAGCGCTGACCCGCTTTCGTCACATAGGCGATACGAGTGGAAAAAATTCCTTTTTCTCCAGTCAGCTTTTCATAAACAAAATCCGAGACGCGGTGCGCGGACAAACGCAGATCGGATTGCGCCACGGTGTAGCTTTGACCTCCAAGGTCTTGCTCGCGTACAACGTCCCACAGTCGAAGACGAACCTCGAAACGTCCATCGGAAAGCGCGGAAACACTGCCGGTCACCATCGAATCGGCGCCTTTTTGTCGCCAGGCCGCCAAGTCGGGCCGAGCAGTTTCGTCGGCCACAGCACCGGCCGCGTCCACCCCGCGAAACATGCCGCTGCGTTCGAGATCGGCCTTGACGATATTGCTGATTTTCTGCGGCGATTGGGTTTCGCCACGAAATGGCGCAATTGCGATGGGCAATTGCGTCAGTCCCACACCGGCGATCTCTACCCGAAATTGGGCAAATGCGGACATCGTGGGACACGCGCCAATAGCCAACAGGCCCACGACCTCACGACGATTTAGGGAAGTGGTAAGTTTCATTTGTTTTTGACGGATGCAATTGGGTTATTTTGTAGGGCGCTGTCAAATCGAGTTCATTAACGCCTCTTTGCGCCAGAATCAAATTTGTTTTCATTCGTTGCAAGACTATCTTTCTATTTGCCGGTTCCCGGTCGCGCTTGTTTTCCTGATGCCATAGGTGAAATACTTCCGTGGCCATAAAACCGTTTTTTCTTAAAACTCCTGCGTGTCCAAGCCGCAAAACCAAATCTGCGTCCTCATGCCCCCAGCCAGCAAAAACTTCGTCAAATCCATTGACATGAAAAAAATCATTTCTCCAGATGCCGAAGTTGCAACTTCGAATACCCTGCCAGCTGAAATCTTGTTTTACTCTAAATAGCCGCCATGGCCAGACGAGAAGGTGCAATAATTTGTTGCACTTCCTCCGCAAGCGGGCATCAAGCCAGAAAAATACCGAGCGATCGGATAAATCAATTTTTCCTTGAGTCACCTTTTCGGTAAGTTCTTTGCTCAGTAAGACACGGCTGCCGTTGACAAAACAGCCTTTTTCCGCAAGAGCGCTATGCTGCAACACAAAATCTTTTTTCGGAATGCAGTCGCCATCGAGAAAAATTAAGTAGTCTCCCCGCGCGTGGGTCGCCGCCAAATTACGGCTGCGCGCCGCGGTAAAGCCGGTGTCGGGTTGCCAGAGGTGGTATATCCGACATTTGAAGAACGGGCATTGCTCGAAAATCATCTTGACCTGATCCGGCCGGGAACCATCGTCGGCAATCAGCACTTCATGCTTATCGTCACATTGTTCGGACAGCGAACGAAGCACGGCCAGCAACGCGTCCGACCGGTTATAGGTCAACACGACAAAACTGATTTTCATTATGCGGACGGTGGACTGCCACTGCGCTGCAGTAGCCATAATTTTAAATACCTGTAGTAAGTGCCCTCAGCATTGGAGATTGCCAGGACAAAACCCATGCGTCCGTCCAGCAGACCGAATTGGAAGAAATAGGTTCGAATAAACGCCCATAAGCCATGTCCGACCGCCTTGCCCACTGTTGCCTTCTCGCCTTTGTTCAGCAGGCTTTGGGCTCCTGCGGTCGAGTAACGGTTTGTTTTGTCAAGGACGGCTTCGAGATTTCTGAAGCTCTCGTGCAACAAGGAAAAATTCAATAGGCCGATCCTGTTTGAAGTAATGATTTTTTCATGGACCAGATCGTCCGAAAATCTGGCCGAGTTCCGACGAAACAGCCGCGTGACGAAATCGGGACGCCAACCTGAATGGCGCATATATTGACCGCAATAGCTTGAACAGCGCGAAACACGGTAAACGTCGAAAGCCGGAGCTGCCAGCGCCGCACGGATGGCGGACCGCAATTCAGGCGTTACCCGTTCATCCGCATCAATTGAAAGGATCCAATCGCTTGTAGCCAATGCCAACGCACGGTTTTTCTGGACACCAAACCCTCGCCAGTCGGAATTCACCGCGACGCGTGCGCCCATGGACCGGGCAATCTCCACGGTGTTGTCCGTGCTTCCTGAATCCAGAACCACGATCTCGTCCGCGAAGGCTACCGAGCCTAGGCAGGACGCCAGATTATGAGCCTCGTCTTTTACAATGATTACAGCGGAAAGACTAACCAACAGGCACCTTTTCAATGGCTGGTGAAAGCGTGCTTGACGCATGCAAAGCATAGCAGAGCACTCTCTGGCTTTAAGGCCGGTTGCAAGCCGGCCCCTCCATAATGCCGGCATTCACCATGCAATCGCCAGGCAATCTCGACAACCGTTGTGCTTAAAAAATCAATCAATTTCCGCCTACTGGCTGTTTGTCTGGCGGCAGCCTCGGTGGGGCTGTCAATGGCAGTGATCAGTGTCGCAAAATTATTGCTGGTAATTTGCGCAATAACTGTTTTGTTGACCCGGCGTTCGCGGCAAGGCTGCACGCCGCTTGATGGAAAATTCGCGCCCATTGCGGTGTTGCTTGCAATTTTCGCCTTCGCGGCAAGCCTTATATGGACCATAGCGCCACAAGACGATGCCCTGGGTTCACTGGCCAAACATGGCAAGCTGATTGTGATTGTTTTAATGATGCTGCTAATTCGCGATCGGCGAGAAGCCGGATATGCGCTTGCGAGCTTTGTTCTGGCTCAGTCATTTCTTCTGGCCAGCTCCTGGATGCTATTTGCGCATCTGCCTGTTCCCTGGGCAACTTCGAACATGGCGATGAATGAATATGCGGTGTTTTCAAGCTACCTCGACCAAGGCATTATCAGTGCGGTTTTTGCCGCGGTCTGCTGGCATTTGCGGGAACTTGCCCCAGGTCGATTTGGACGACATATCGCGGTTTTTTTGTCGATCCTGGCGCTAGCGAATGTTTTTTTCATGCTGATGGGACGCAGCGGTCACATCGTCGCCATCGCCCTGCTATCGATCGCCATCATGTGGGAACTTCCCAAAAAATACCGCGCGCTCGCCATCATGCTGCCGTTTCTTTTGGCTATGGCATTGTTTTTTACTTCAACGAAAGTTCGCCAAAGACTGACCCTGGTCGAAACCGAGGTGCAGTCATATTCCGTGGAAGCTCGCCCGGTTACATCATCGGGACTTCGCCTCGCCTTTTGGCATGCGGCGCTGCTGGCCATTTCACAGCATCCGCTTGTGGGTTCGGGTGTGGGAAGTTGGAGCACGAGCTACAACCATTTTCAACGTGCCCGCGATCCCGCTCACAAAGATATCGATGGCAACGGCAATCCGCATCAAGAATACCTGCTGTGGGGCGTGCAGCTTGGCATTCCTGGGATTCTTCTTCTTTTTTTGCTGCTGCTCTCAATAGGCCGCGATAGCACGAGAATGAAAAAACCCTATGCGCGCGCCACCCAGTCCACCCTATTGGCGTTGTCCACCGCCTGCCTTTTCAATGCGTCCATCTACGATGCGCAAATTGGCGACTTTTTCTGCGTCCTGCTTGGGCTGCTGCTGGCTTCGGGTTTTAGCAATACCTCGGATGATTCCATTGCTCCACATCATCCCAGCGAGGCGAATCAGTTGAAAAAAGCGAACTCCGGCGGCGCCAGCGCGACACTGACAATTGCAAGCAGGCTTGCCAGGGTGTGGCCGTATTTCAGTGGGTCCCATGCCGGCTGGGCATTGGCGATAGGCGCGACGATCGTGGCCGCACTGACCGAGCCTTTTATTCCAGCGTTGCTCAAACCGCTGTTGGATCGGGGCTTTCAGCGCGGCTCGCTCAACCTTTGGCTCATTCCGCTGGCGCTGCTGCTGCTTTTCACAATCCGCGGCGTCTCGGGATTTATGGCTCAGTTCGCGCTGGCCAGGGTCACCAATGACGGTTTGCTCCGGCTGCGCACGGCCATGTTCGACAAGCTCCTGAGCGCCCGGTTGACGCTGTTTCAGGAGCAAAGCTCCAGCGCCATCTCCAATACCGTCGTCTATGAAGTGTTCAACGGTTCGTCTTCGATGATTAACGCCATGCTGCGGCTTGTTCGTGACGCCCTCACCCTGTTGGCGCTTATCGCCTATCTGGTTTACCTGAACTGGAAGCTGACGCTGATTGTCGGTTTGCTGTTTCCAGCTGTCGCGCTTGTCATTCAAGTGCTGTCCAGGCGTCTGTACCGCTTGACGAAGCAAAGCCAGGCCGCCACGGACAGCCTGGCATACGTGGTAGAAGAAAATGTCATGGCGCATCGTGATATTCGACTGCATGGCGCGCAAGGGGCTCAAGCTGGCCGGTTTGACACCTTGAGTCATTCGCTGCGGCGTCTTTCGATGAAATCCACCACGGCCTATGCCGGCATGAGCGCGATCACTCAGGTGCTGGCGGCGATAGCGCTGTCGGCGGTGATTTCGATCGCGCTGATGCAAAGCGCCGAAAACACCACCACCGTGGGGGGATTCGTGGCCTTTGTCACCGCTATGCTGTTATTGATCGCGCCCATCAAAAGCCTGTCGGATGCGGCCACGCCGGTGACTCGCGGACTCGCCGCGCTCGAGCGTGGCCTGGACCTGGTGGATTTGACACCTAACGAGGCTGGCGGTGTTTTTGCGAAAGACCGGGTGCAAGGCGCGATCGAGTTCATGAATGTCACGGTGAATTACAACGGCGCCGGAACGCCGGCGCTCAACGACCTGAGTCTTTGCATCAACCCCGGCGAAACACTCGCGATCGTCGGCGCTTCAGGCTCGGGAAAAACGACGATGGTCAATCTGCTCGCCAGATTCATAGAAATGAGTTCCGGCGGCATCACACTGGACGGTCAGGAAATCCGCAATTGGCAACTAAAGTCCTTGCGGTCGCAATTCGCTTTCGTGAGCCAGCATGTGGTGATGCTCAACAGCAGCATGGCGGTAAACGTTGCGCTGGGCCAGCCGATCGATCGCGAGCGGGTGAGCCAATGCTTGACGGCTGCGAACCTCGGCGTGCTGCTGGCCGAGTTGCCGCAAGGCCTGGACACCGTTCTCGGCCACAATGCGATGCAGCTTTCAGGCGGCCAGCGCCAGCGGGTGGCCATCGCGCGCGCGCTCTACAAGGATGCGCCTGTCCTTGTTCTAGATGAAGCCACCTCGGCGCTGGACACCGAATCCGAACTGGCGGTGCAAGAGGCGATCAAGCGCCTGGCCTTCGGGCGCACGTCCCTGGTCATCGCCCACCGCCTGTCCACCATTCAATATGCCGACCGTATCATCGTCATGGATGGCGGGCGGATAGTGGAGTCAGGCACACATGCCGAGCTGATCGCAAAAAATGGCGCTTATGCGCATCTCTACCGGCTGGGGTTCAAACAGGCTTGAGACTTTGGCGATCGCGTTTTCGCAGACACCTTTCAGGCGCCGAAAACCATGTCCGACTGGCTTTTTTCTTGCTCAACCTGAAAATAAAGTGATTCCTGCTGTGCCGCACGGTCGCGCCACTGGTAATTTTTCGCGAATTCCGTCGCTCCTTGCGCAAGTCGGCCGGCAAGCGCCGGGGACCGCGTCACCTCCAGAATCGTTCGCGCCAAAAGCGGCGCATCTTTTGGATTTTCCAAAATCATCGCGTTGTTTCCGTGTTGCAGGAGTCCGGAGATGCCGCAGAACTCAGGACCGCTGACGATCACCGGCAGGCCATGCGCCAGGGCTTCGAGCACCACCATCGCAAAGGTGTCTTCCAAAGTGGGATGAACCAGGCAGTCGGCCGCCTCATAAGCGGGATCGACGTTGTCGAGCGAACCCAGGAAAAAAATCCGCTCGGCCAGGCTCAAGGCGGTGATTCGATTGCGAAACGAAAGCGCTTGAGCGGCATTTCCCACAATCGCCAGCACCACATCGGCGGGTAATCGCGCCAGCGCATCGAGCAATGTATGAAGGCCTTTTTTGCGGTAGTCGTTCGCCACGAAAAGCAGGCAAGTGCCGACGGATGGAAGCCCAAGCCGCGCCCTCGCGTCGGCCTTGCGCTGTGGCGACACCGGCAATGCCGGCATCTTGATTCCCGGAGTGATCACGCGGAGCATTTCGCCGCAGGCCGGATAGGCGGCGCTCATAATGGCACGCAAGCTGCCGGAGGTCACGACCACTTGCCGGCCCGCGCGGTAGGCATACCGCCAGTGTTCAAGAAGCAGGTAAGCCAGCAACCGCGGGCTCGTCATGACCTTGGCCCACCGCGATACAAGGCGCGCGCCCTCTCGCCCGTGGAACAGGGTGTGTCTGACAGGCAGGACATGAACGGTTTGCACATCGCCATGCCATGTGTTTTCATGGGAATGCACCACATCGAAACCACGCCGCGTTTGTCGCCAGGTCGCATAGGAAAACCACAACTGGTTGATCCATCTGGGTTTTCGCAGCGGCGCGAACACCTGGTGATAGATCACATTGGGCCACTGATGATGGATTTCCTGCGCAAACACATGGATCTCGTGCAGCGGCGCAAGCTGCTCGACCATCGCGATCGAATAGCGCTCGGCGCCGCCGGCCGTCGGGGAAAAAGCGCGGTTCAGCACCGCGATGCGCAATTTTCTTCGGACCGGCGCTGCGTGCGTTTCGCAGCCTGCGCTCGGCAAGGTCATTTTCTACGGCGATCTTCGTAGCTGGTCGCTATCTTGAGCCAGAAAACCGGCAAGCTGGTCGAGCGCAGCACCGGCACGCGGGGAAGCTGCAAAAATTCTATGGGCGCCAGGCAGCGACCGCGCTGCGTCGTGGTCGCCGTGACGAAGCCCGATGCGGCAGCCATTGCGATGTGCCGCCGGGCATAGCGGCCGTAAGGGTAGCAAAAGTGATCGACGCGATGCCCGACGATCGACTCCAGGTCGGTTTTGCCGAGGGTCATTTCCGCACGGCATTCCTCGTCGCCCACCGCCGTCAGATCGATATGCCGGCGGGTATGACAGCCTATTTCCTGCCCCGCCGCGCGCCATTGACGAATTTGCGCTTCATCCATCAGCGGGGTTTGCGCAATGCCTACGCTTTCGTCCCACGCGTTGGTCTTGCCGAGCAGCCCGCTGACGGCATAGCAAGTGGACGAAAACCCGTGCTTGAGCAGCGCCGGCAAGGCATGGACGAGATTGTTGCGGTAGCCATCGTCGAATGTAATGCCCACGACCTTGCCGCTTTTCTCGCCACGCAAATAGGGCTGCAAGGCGCTCATCGACAAACCTTTGTAGCCAAGCAATTCGAGCCACGCCATTTGGCGCGCGAAAGCCTTGGGCGTCACATAGAGGCTTCGAAAGGGGCTGCCTTTGGAAGGCGCGGCCGAGATTTGGTGATACACCAGAATCGCAATGGGCTTGCGGTTTGCCGTGCGGGTATCGAGCATGGTGTGCAAAACGGCTGCGTCACAGCAACACAATGTCATATTGCTCCTGCGCCATCACCGCTTCGGCCTGCAGAGAGATGGGCTTGCCGATGAAATCGCTCAGGCTGGCCAGGTGCTGGCTTTCTTCGTCGAGGAAAAGCTCAACTACCGTAGGCGACGCGACTATTCTGATTTCCCGGGGGTTGAACTGCCGGGCTACGCGCAAAATTTCACGCAGGATGTCGTAACTTACGCTGCGCGCCGTTTTAACAACGCCTTTGCCCAGGCAGACGCCGCACGGCTCGCACAGCTGGCGGGCGAGCGACTCACGGGTTCGCTTGCGGGTCATCTCAAGCAAACCGAGCGCCGAAAATCCATTTACTGTCGTTTTGATCCGGTCCCGCGCGAGCTGCTTTTTGAACTCGGCGAGCACCGCATCACGGTGGATTTCCCGGCTCATGTCGATGAAATCGACAATTACGATGCCGCCCAGGTTGCGCAGCCGAAGTTGTCGGGCGATCGCCTGCGCGGCCTCTAAATTGGTTTTGTAAATCGTTTCGTCGAAGTTGCGCGTACCGACAAAACCGCCCGTGTTGACGTCGATGGTCGTCAAGGCCTCCGTCTGGTCGATGACCAGATATCCGCCCGACTTGAGGTCCACCCGCCGGCCGAGCGCCTTGGCGATTTCCTCGTCAATGCTGAACAAGTCGAAAATCGGGCGTTCGCCGCAGTAGTGCTCGAGCCTTTGCGTCGTGGCTGGCATGAATTCGGCGGCAAAAGCCTTGAGGGTTTCAAATTGCTCGCGGGAGTCGATGCGTATCGTTTGCGTGGTCTCCAGAACCATGTCGCGCAGGACGCGATACAAAAGACTCAAGTCCTGATGCAGAAGCGACACCGCCGGCAGCCGCAGCGACGCCGCCTTGATTTTCCCCCAGGTCTTGCGCAGATACGCAATGTCCTCGGCAAGTTCCGCGTCGGTGGCATCCTCTCCATTGGTGCGAAGAATAAAGCCGCCGCCCATGTCGTTCGCAAGAAGCTGCACGCGCCGGCGCAAATCCTCACGCTGTCGAGGCGGTATTTTTTGCGAAACGCCGACATGATTGTCCTGGGGCAGAAATACCAGCAGACGGCCGGCAATGCTGATTTGCGCCGTCAGCCGCGCGCCCTTGGTTCCCATCGGGTCCTTGAGCACTTGCACCATCACCGCCTGACCTTCGAAGAGCTGCTTCTCGATGGGCTTGAGCGGGCTGGCGGCGCCGGAAACCGAGGCGCTGGATTGCGGCTCGGGCTCCGGGTGGCGGCTGGCGATACTGCTCATCAGGTCAGCGACATGCAAAAACGCCGCGCGATCAAGGCCGATGTCGATGAACGCGGACTGCATCCCCGGCAGCACGCGCACCACCTTGCCAAGATAGACGTTGCCGACCAGGCCGCGTTCGAGACTGCGTTCGACCTGCAGCTCCTGCACGGCGCCCTGCTCAACCACGGCAACCCGGGTTTCCTGCGGCGACCAGTTGATCAGGATGTCTTGTTGCATGGTTGAGGAAATTCATTTCCGGATATCGAAACCGGCGGCTTGCAGCAGCGCAGCGGTTTCCCAAAGCGGAAGCCCCATGATGCCACTGTAGCTGCCGGCGATGCGGGTGATGTGCATGGCCGCGCGGCCTTGGATGGCATAAGCCCCCGCTTTGCCCATCGGCTCGCCGGTCGCCACATACGCCCCTATCTGGGCGCATGTCATTGCCTCGAAGCTGACACGGGAGATGCTAAGGGCCTGGAAACATTGCGAATCCTGCCCAACCGCGACGGCGGTCAGCACGCGGTGCGAGCCGCCGGACAATTCACGGAGCATCCGCTCGGCTTCTCTGGCGTCCGCCGGCTTGCCGTAGATCACGCGGCCCCGCGCCACGGTGGTGTCGGAACACAGCACAGGCGCCGGCGGCAGCCGCCGGCGCGCCAATCGGTGCATGGCCGCATCGAGCTTGCGCCGCGCCACCCGTTTGACATAAGCGGCGGGAGCCTCGTTTTTCAGCACACGCTCCAGCGCTTCGGCGTCTTCACCGTCATCGGGCGGCAGCATTTCATACTCGATGCCCAACTGCTCGAGCAACTGGCGGCGCCTTGGGCTTTGCGAAGCCAGATAAATAAATTTCGCCATCACGCCGAATTGTCCGCTGCGACCCGCTTTAAAAAAACTGCCCCAGGTAAATGGCTGGACTCACTCACGATGGTAGGGGTGGTTGATGGTGATACTCCAGGCACGATAGAGTTGCTCAATCAGCAGTACACGCGCCATCGCATGCGGCAGCGTCAGGTCGGACAGGCGAATCCGCTCGTGGGCCGCCTGCTTGAAACCGGTGTCGAGCCCGTCCGGCCCGCCAATCACGAGCGCGACAGCATCGCCGGACAATTGCCAGGTTTTGAGCTTTTCGGCCAGCGCCAGCGTCGTGACAGCGGCGCCGCGTTCATCGAGCGCAACCACGTAACAATCCCGGCCGATCGCGCTTTCGATTCGCGCGCGTTCCGCGAGCAGCAAGCCTGCAATGGTTTTTGATGGCCGAGGCTCGGTTTTTACCGCTTTGAGCTCGACCTTGAGCTCGGACGGAAAGCGCTTTGCGTAGTCGTCGTAAGCCGTCTGCGCCCAATCAGGCACTTTCTGGCCGACGGCCACGATGGTCAACCTCATTCGCTACGGGTCGTGGTTTTCTTCGCCGCGGCCTTCTTGGCCAGCGGCTTTTTGTTCGCCGGCCTGACGGCTGTCTTCCTGGCGGAGACTTTTTTAGCGGCGGGAATCTTGACTATCGACGTTTTGCTGGCCGCTTTCCTGGGGACTTTCTTAATAGGCGCCATACCACCGATATCCGGCGTTGCCTGCGAGGCCGCCGGTTTGGCCAGCGGCGCAGCTTTGCGAGCCCTGGCGGGTTTGGCTTCCAGTTCTGCGGCGGGGGCGACGGCATTGCGCTGCGCGG
>CAXSGT010000049.1:0-3678 GCA_964236835.1 uncultured Polaromonas sp. | reverse complement strand
AACCTCATTCGCTACGGGTCGTGGTTTTCTTCGTTGCGGCCTTCTTGGCCAACGGCTTTTTGTTCGCCGGCCTGACAGCTGTCTTCCTGGCAGCCACTTTTTTGGTGGGAATCTTGACCATCGACGCTTTCCTGGGGACTTTCTTAATAGGCGTCAAACCACCGATATCCGGCGTTGCCTGCGAGGCCGCTGGTTTGGCCGGCGGCGCAGCTTTGCGAGCCCTGGCGGGCTTGGCCTCAGGCTGCACGGCGACGGGGGCGACGGCATTGCGCTGGGCGGTCCAGTCGTTCGCCTTGCCGACCCGGCCGACATACGTGCCGTCATCGGTGCGGGCCTTTTTTCTAGCCACAGGCTGCGGCTTGTCCGCGGCGCTCGATTTGGTTTTGCCAGCGGCGACACGCGGCTTTGCTGGCTTGGCGTTGGCTTTGGTTTCGGCCGCGGCGGCTTTCGCCAGCGGAGCGGGCATGCCCAATTTGAGTTTGATGGGCTTGTCGCCCCAGAGCTCTTCGAGGTTGTAGTACACGCGAATCGCAGGCTGCATGATGTGCGCGACCGCCGCGCCACAATCGACAATGATCCACTCGCCGTTGTCTTCACCCTCGATGCGCGGCTTGGCGAAACCAGCGTCGCGCACGGCGTCGCGCACACTGGCGGCCAGGGCCTTGGTCTGACGGTTCGACGCGCCCGACGCGACGATCACGCGCTCGAACAGCGACGTGATGTGCTCCGTGTCAAATACCTGAATGTCCTGCGCCTTCACATCTTCCAGCCCGTCGATGATGGCGCGCTGCAGTTTCTGAACGTCTTTTTTGCCTTCAATGCCGGGGGTTTTGACTTTGGGTGGGGTCATGCGGTGTTCATTTTGCTAGGTTGAAAAGGTTAAATGGCGAGCGCCTATCGGCGGTACAACTGGTGCAGCCAAATATAACGCGCAACCGCCTCGGGAACCGAACGGGCGATTTCGGCCACGCTGGAGTCCGCCGAGGCGATCGAGTCGCGAATGCGAGTGGCGCTGATTGGCATCAATGGCAACTCAAGCGTCAAAAAGCAGTGCCGACGTCCGGCGTCTTCATCGAATTGAGCATCGAATCCGGGCATATCCGGCGTCGATTGGCCGCGGGCAGCTATACAAATTATAGCGATGTCCAAAATTTCCCGCCAGCGGTGCCATTGCCTGAAAGCGGCGAACTGGTCCGCGCCGATGATGAGGTAAAGCCGCGCCTGCGGATTTTCGGCTTGCAGCGCCTGCAGGGTGTCGATCGTGAAGGTCGGCCCCGCGCGCCGCAGTTCCCGGTCGTCCACCACCACGCCGCGCAGGTTTTCAAACGCCAGCCGCGCCATGGCCAGCCTGTGCTCCGGGGCGCTCAGCGCCCTGGCCTTGTGCCATGCCTGGCCGGTCGGGATGATATGCAGCGCATCGAGCCCGAACTGCGCCAGCGCCGCCGTGGCAAGCGCGACGTGGGCGTTGTGCGGCGGATCGAACGCACCGCCGAAGACGCCGATGCGCCAGATCTTTGGTGCGGCTTCGGCACTCAAACCCAGCCCCGCCTGACGAGAAACTCGCTGTAAAGACGCGCTTCCGGAGTTCCCGCTTCCTCCGAGCGGCGGTAAGACCAGCTTGCCAGCGGCGGCATCGACAGCAGGATCGACTCGCTGCGCCCGCCCGACTGCAGACCGAAATGCGTGCCGCGGTCCCACACCAGGTTGAACTCGGCATAGCGGCCGCGCCGGTACAGCTGGAAAGCGCGTTCGCGCTCGCCGTACGGCTTGTACCTGCGCCGCGCCGCGATCGGCAAGTAGGCGCACAAAAACGCATCGCCGACGCTTTGCATCATGGCAAAGCTCCGAGCCAGGCCGAGCTCCTGGAAATCGTCGAAGAAAATGCCGCCGACGCCGCGCTGTTCCTGACGATGCTTCAGATAGAAATATTCGTCGCACCACTGCTTGAAGCGCGGGTATTTGTCGTCGCCGAAAGGCGCCAGCGCGTCTTTGCATGCCTGATGGAAATGCGCAGCATCTTCTTCAAAACCGTAAAAAGGGGTCAGGTCCATGCCGCCGCCAAACCAGCACACCGGCTCGCCGGCGCCGGCAGGCGGCGTTGCCGCGAGCATCCTGACATTCATGTGGACCGTCGGCACGTACGGATTGCGCGGGTGAAACACCAGCGAGACGCCCAGCGCCTCGAACGGCGCGCCGGCGAGTTCGGGCCGGTGCTGCGTGGCCGCCGGCGGCAGCTGCAAGCCGCGCACATGTGAAAAGCCGCAGCCGGCGCGCTCGAATACACCGCCTTGCTCCAGGATTTTCGTGATGCCGCTCCCTTGCAGCGCCTCGCCCGGCTCCTTTTGCCATTCATCGCTTATGAATGACTGGCCGTCAATCTCGGCGATGGCGTTCGTGATGCGTTCCTGCAGCCCCGTCAAGTAGCTGCGAACAGCTGAAAGATCGATGCTTTCTTCTGCGTCCATCAGGATTTGATCGCCCGGTGGCCGATGTCCCTGCGGTACTGCGCGCCGTCGAAATCGATTCCGCTTGCAACTTCATAGGCGCGCTGCTGGGCCGCCTTCACGGTGACACCCAGCGCCGTCACGCACAGCACGCGTCCTCCGGACGTGACCATCGCACCATCCCGCTGTTGCGTTCCGGCATGAAACACCATCACATTCTCGGCTCCAGCGGGCAGCCCCTCGATCGCATCGCCCTTGCGCGGCCGCAGCGGATACCCCTGCGCCGCCATCACCACGCCCAAGGCCGGCCGATGATCCCATTGCAGCTCGACCTGGTCGAGCCCGCCCGAGGTGGCGGCCATCAGCACCTCGAACAAGTCGGTTTTCAGCCGCATCATGATCGGCTGGGTTTCCGGGTCGCCCATGCGGCAGTTGAATTCCAGCGTCTTCGGCTTGCCGTCGGCATCGATCATCAGCCCGGCGTATAAAAAGCCGGTGTACGGAATGCCGTCTTTTTCCATGCCCCTGATCGCCGGCAGAATGATCTCGCGCATCGCGCGCGCATGCACGTCGGGCGTGACCACCGGCGCCGGCGAATGTGCGCCCATGCCGCCGGTATTCGGCCCCCGGTCGCCGTCGAGCAGGCGCTTATGGTCTTGGCTGGTCGCCATCGCGACGACGTTTTTGCCGTCGCACAGCACAATGAAGCTGGCTTCCTCGCCTTCCAGGAATTCCTCGATGACCACGCGCGCGCCGCCTTCGTTGTGCGACACGCCCAGCGGGTTGAAGTCGGCATCCGGCGCCAGCATGAATTCGATCGCTTCATGCGCCTCGTGCAGCGTCATCGCCACGACGACGCCCTTGCCCGCCGCCAGGCCGTCGGCCTTGATGACGATCGGCGCGCCTTTTTCATCGACCCAGGCATGCGCCGCCACCGCGTCGGCGAAGGTTTCATAGTCCGCCGTCGGAATATGGTGGCGCTTCATGAAATCCTTGGAAAACGCCTTCGAGCTTTCCAGCTGCGCCGCCGCCTGGGTCGGCCCGAAAACCCGCAGGCCATGCCTGCGGAATTCATCAACCATCCCGGCGGCCAGCGGCTGCTCCGGGCCGATCACCGTAAGCGCTATCTTTTCACTAGCTGCCCAGGCAATAAGGGCGGGCGTGTCGGCGATATCGACGTTGACAAGCCGGCTGTCCAGAGCGGTTCCGCCATTGCCCGGCGCAACATAGACCA
>CAXSGT010000048.1:0-18917 GCA_964236835.1 uncultured Polaromonas sp. | reverse complement strand
GCGGGCCAGTCTTGATCAACTACACCCTGACCGACTCCTTTGGCGCCAGCAGCGTAGGCACGCTGACCGTCACCGTGGGCGCTAACAACGCCCCCGTGGCCAACGCAGACAGCGCCAGCGTGGTCGAGTCCGGCGTCAACCCTGGCAACACGGCCTTTGCCGGCACACCCGCGGCCAGCGGCAACGTGCTGGCCAACGACACCGACCCGGACGCGCTGGACACCAAGGCGGTGAGTGCTGTCAATGGCGCGCCCGGCAACGTTGGGCAGGCGCTAATGGGCGCTTACGGCACGGTGAGGATCAACGCCGACGGCACGTACACCTATATGCTGGACAACACCCGCACCGCGACCCAGGCGCTGGCCCAAGGCCAGGCGGTAGTCGAGACATTCAGCTACACCGTCAGGGACAGCGCCGGCGCAACGAGCACGGCGAACCTGAGCATCACCGTCACCGGCACCAACGACGCGCCGCTGGCCAATGCGGATGCGGTCAGCACGCCGCTGAACACGCCTTTGCTTAATATCAACGTCAAGGCCAACGACACCGACGTCGACAACACGGCCGCGCAGCTTGCGGTCTCGGCCCCGACGATGGTCAACCCGGCACAGGGCGCCGTCACGCTTAACGCCGACGGCACCTTGAACTTCACGCCCGCTTTGGGCGTGAGCGGGCCAGTCTTGATTAACTACACCCTGACCGACTCCTTTGGCGCGAGCAGCGTGGGCACGCTGACCGTCACCGTAACGCCTGGCACGATCACGGCTCAGTTCACGGGTGAGCGAACAAGGATTGACGGTGGCGAAGTCGGTTTCATTCCGAGCACGCTGAATATCTTGCCGCTCCAAGCCGAGTCCGCACTGTTCGTTTTGCAAAGTGTCACCGATGCGCGAAATGAAATTTCATTGCGATCGGGGTTGGGGCATTTCCAAGCCGACAGCGTGACGCAGGCCGAGTTGCTTGGCGGCCTGGATGCCGGCAATGCGTTTGCCGCGGGCGTCCAAGAGGGTCGCAGCAGTTTGAGCGGGCGTGACTTCAGCCCCTTGCACCCGCTCTACCGCGGCTTGCAGGACCAGCCCAGCGTTTTGTACGTCCAGCACGCGGTTCGCCATGAACCGCTGACAATGGAAAACGCGCTGCATGTTCAAAATGCGGTGCGCGCTTCCCAACTCGAATCCGCCGCCCGAAATGTGCGGGTAGATTTCTTCAGCTCCGCAACTTCTGGCGTCGCGACGCTGCTGGATCCATTTGCAGTCGGTGCGCCGGTTCCTTCTTTCCAATCGGAACTCGCGCCCGGCAAGACCGACACCGCCAAAATCGCAACAACGGCCGATGCCTCACGCGACTTTCGAGACACTAGGCTCGTGGAGACGCCAGCGGATCGTGCGAAACCAATGCGGTCGCCCGACGCCGGCTTCGCGTCGATGCCGAGGCATCGCGCGGCGCCAGGGTTCAGCAGCCAATTGCACCGCGCCGCTGGCGAGATGCGGCCTCATTCGATAAAAAATTCCCTTCTGGAAAAAACAAGATGAAACATATCAGCGGAGACGGCTCGATGCCTACTGGCGACGAAGTGACCAGCCTTAAAGAAATAGCCACCCTGTCGCAGCCAAAAAAATTTTCATCCAGGACAAGCCGGGCATTTCGGCTAAGAGCATCCGGGGTTCTGGCCATTGTCTTTGCCATCGCGGGTTGCGGCGGCATAGCGCCCCGGCCCGCAACGCAGGATGAAGTGCGCAGTCGCGTGAAGGAGGACACCGGCCGCATGTACCTGGACCAGGCGCCCCTATCGGGTCCGCTCACCATGGAAGAGGCGGTGGCGCGCGCGCTTAAATACAACCTCGACTACCGTTTGAAGAAAATGGAGTCGGCGCTGGCGCTGGGCTTGACCGAGTATTCCAGCTATGACATGCTGCCCAAGCTGCTCGCAAGCGCCGGCTATCGCACACGCAACAACGAGTCGGGCGGCTCCAGCGTTGGAATTGTCGATAAAGTCGAGTCGCTTCGGCCATCGACATCCGAGGAACGAAATCATTCGCAGGCGGGACTGGAATTTTCGTGGAATCTGCTTGACTTCGGCGTGTCCTACTACCGGGCCAAGCAGCAGGCCGATCAGTTTCTGATCGCTGAAGAGCGCCGCCGCAAGGTGGTGCAAAGCATGCTGCAGGACTTGCGCGCCGCGTACTGGCGCGCGCTGGGTGCGCAGCAGCTCGAAGGACGGTCGCAGGAGGTGCTCCAGCGTGCCAGCCTGGCGCTGGCGCGATCGCGCGAAGCCGAGTCGCAGCGGGTGATCGCGCCGGTGCTGGCGCTGAACTATCAGCGCGCCTTGCTGGACGCCACCTCGCTCTTGAATCAACGCCAGCAGGATTTGGCTTACGCGAAAAGCGAATTGGCTGCACTGATGAATGTGCCCGCCGGCGTGAGTTTCACTCTGGCCGAGACAGCCGAGGTTCAGTTGCCGGCGGCGCCGGACAATTTGCAAAAGCTCGAGGAGGCGGCGCTGCTGCAGCGCCCGGAACTGCGCGAGGAAGATTTCAAGACGCGCATCACCGCCGACGAAACCAACAAACAGCTGCTGGGCATGCTGCCCAGCGTCAGCCTCGACTTCGGCGTGCGCTACGACTCGAACCGCTACCTCTACAACAACAACTGGACCCAGGGCGGTTTCGGCGTCGCCTGGAACCTGATGCGCCTGGCGGCGCTGCCTTCGCTGAACAGGTCGCAGGCAGAGCAGACCAAAACCGACCAGGCCAGGCGCATGGCGCTTTCCATGGCGATCATGACGCAGCTGCGCGTTGGCGCCGAGCGTTATCGCTTGGCGCTGGAAGACTTCAAGCTGGCCGACAACGCGGCGCAGGTGGACAAACGGCTGGCGGACTACACCCGCGCTTCGGTCACCGCCAGGCTGGAAAGCGAACTCGAAGCGATCCGCACCCAGGCGCGCGCGGTGCTGGGCGCCTACCAGCGCGCGAACGCCTATGCCAATGCGCAGATCGCATTCGGCCGGCTCTACAACACGCTGGGCTTCGATCCCCTGCCCGATGACTTCGAAGGCAACGACCTGCCAAAGTTGACCGAGCGCGTGCGGGAACACTTGCGCGCCACGGAAAAGGACATGTACAAGATGCAGTCCAACCTTTTTGGCGCATTGCCCGCGCTTTCGGTGCGTTTGGCCGGCGTTGGCGATGCGACGTCGCAAGTGCGAATGAAGGCGCAAATCGTCGAGCTGCTGTCGCGAAACAGTTTTGTCATCGACGACAGCCAAGGCCTGCCCATCACGTTCGCATTGCAGCGCGAAGCGCGCAACGGGCTTGAAAAGGCGAATTGGACCATTCAGCTGGCGAACGGCGAAGGCCGCATGCTGGGCACTGCGAACTACACCGCGACGGTGCCGGGAGATGCGCGCGCCTCGACCTACGAGGCGGCGCTGGTGGCGGCGGCCACGCAGGCGGTGCCGCAAATGCACGCTTGGCTGGCCGCGCCTAAAAAAGTGGGCCAATGATGCGGCCGAAGTTGATCGCCATCATTGTTGGAAGCGCTGCCTTGGCGCTTGCCAGCCCTACTCCATGGGCGCAAGCGACCTCAATAACCCCCCTGCGCGGCATTGCGGCCGCGCCCAGGGCTGCCCAAACCGCTTCAGTGCCCGCCACCGTGCGGCTCGAAAGCGTTTCCGCGCCGATGCCGACGGGCCAGAGAACAGGCGACTCGATACGGGTGCTGCTCACGCCGGAGCGGGAAACCACGTTGTCGAGCCCGGTGGCCGCGCGCATCAAGCAGCTCAACGTGTCGTTGGGGGCCGCTTTTTCCGCCGGGCAGATGTTGGCGAGCTTCGATTGCGATGAACCCGTGGCGCGCATGGATATGGCCAAGGCCGAACTCGGCGGCGCCGTCGAGACGCATGAAGCCAAGGTGCGCATGCAAGGGCTCGAACAGGCCAGCGATGTCGAGGTGGCGCTCGCGGCAAGCGCGGTCGACAAGGCGCGGGCGCAGGAAAAGCTCTACCAGGCGCAAATCAAGCAATGTTTGGTGACCGCGCCCTGGGCGGGCCGGGTCTCGAAAGTCCATGTCCGCAATTACATGGGCGTCACGCCCGGGCAGCCGCTGGTCGATCTGGTGAAAAGCGGGCCGCTGAAGCTTCGCTTGAACATGCCTTCACGCGTGCTCGCCTCGGTCAAGCTGGGCCAGATGTTCGACGTGTCCATCGACGAGACGGGCAAGGCCTACCAAGCGCGCATTTCCGCCATCAACAGCCGCGTCGATCCTGTGAGTCAAACCATCGAGCTTGAAGCGGACATGACAAAAACCTATTCCGACTTGCTGCCCGGGATGAGCGGCACGGCAAATCTCGCCGCGCCGAACAATGCGCATTGAAAGCGCCAGGCATCGATTTTTCCTATCGGTCGTAAAGTTATGGCCCATGAAGCTGCTATAGCGGCGCCGCCGCAGGCGCTTGCCGCGCTGCTGCACCTCGAGCAGCGCGCGCTGGCCGCGCCGACGCTGGCCGCGCTGGGTTTTATCATGGCCAACGAAACCCAGGCGCTTGCCGCCTACCGCCAGGCGGCGGTCTTCACCCTCGGGGCGAACGGCCAGTTGCAGATGACGACGGCATCGGGTCTGGTCAGCGTGACGGAAGATTCTCCGTTCGTTGTATGGCTCAACCGTTTTGCGCGGAATTTTCCAAAGGAAGCGGGCTGTCATCGGCTGGATTTCTCCGCCGCGCCGCCCGAATTTTCCGAAGGCTGGCAGGAATGGCTGCCCGATCATCTGCTGGCCGCGCCGCTGCAGGGCGCCAGCGGGAGCCCGGCTGGCTGGGTGATGTATGCGCGTGAGGCGCCCTGGCAGGATGCCGAACTGGCCTTGCTCGACCGCTTGCATCTGGCCTATGGCTATTGTTTCGAATCGCTGGGCCGCCACCGGCGCAACCTGGCCGGCAGAGCCGGTCGGATGCTGCGCGGCCGCGCCAAGTGGATATGTCTCGCCTTGCTGGCGGCGCTGTTCATTCCGGTGCGCCTGAGCGTCCTGGCGCCTGCCGAGGTGGTCGCGCTCGATGCGATGGCGGTGGCCGCGCCGCAGGAAGGCGTCATCGGCGCGATCTACGTGCAGCCCAACGCGTCCGTTAAAGCCGGCGATCCGCTCTTCGCGCTGGTGGATACGACGCTGGCGAGCCGGCGGGACGTGGCATTGAAGGGCCTGTCGATTGCACGCTCCGATGCGTTGACGGCCGAGCAGCGCGCCTTCGATGACCTCAAAAGCAAGGGCGAACTCGCCGCCGCCGCCGGCCGGGTCAAGGAAAAGGAGGCGGAACTGGCCGCCGCCGACGCCTTGCTGGGGCGCATCACCGTCAAGGCCGCGCGTGACGGCCTGGCCGTTTTTTCCGACCCCAACGACTGGCTGGGGCGTCCCGTGCAGACCGGCGAACGCGTGATGCAACTCGCCAATCCGCGTGATGCCGGCGTGCTGGTGTGGCTGTCGGCGTCCGACGCCCTGAACCTCGAGCCTGGCGCGCCCATTCGCCTGTTTTTGCATACCGAGCCGCTGTCGCCGCTGGGCGCCGAATTGTTCCAGACCAGTTATCAGACAACGCAGAGCCCCGACGGCATTGCCGCTTATCGCCTGTATGGCCGCTTTGTCGATGGCGCCCTGCAGCAGCGCATCGGCCTGCGCGGCACCGCGCGCGTTTCTGGCGGCTGGTCCTGGCTCGGTTACTACCTGTTCCGCCGGCCGATTGCGGCGGCGCGCGAGTGGACCGGCTTGTGAACATGCCCGCGGCGACTTCGCTGCCGCCGCTGCGCGAGGAGCTTCGGCTGCTGCCGGGGGCGGCCAATCGGGACGGCAGCCCGGCCTGGGTCGTCCAGGACCCTGTCAACAACCGGTTTTTTCGTATCGGCTGGCTCGATTTCGAGCTGCTGCTGCGCTGGACGCACAAATCGGCCGAACGGCTGGTCGAATCGGTCAATACCGAAACCACGTTGACAATCGGTCTCGCCGACATCGATGGCCTGGTGCGCTTTCTGGAACAGCACAGCCTGCTGCAGGCCAGCAGCGAGCAGGCCGCGCAACGCCTGCGGCAGCGCGCGGCGGCGCTCAGGAAAAGCGTGCATGAGCGGCTGATCCACCACTATCTGTTTTTTCGCATCCCGCTGATACGCCCCCAGTTCTGGCTGAAAAAGCTCCTGCCCTTCGTCGATTGGGTGTTCACCCGCCAGGCTGCGCTGGCGGTGCTGGCCATCGGCCTGGCCGGCATTTTTCTGGCGGCGCGCCAGTGGGACGCGTTCGTCACCACCTTCATCGATCAGCTCAGCTGGTCCGGATTGCTCTGCTATTCGGTGGCGCTGGTGTTCGCCAAAGCGTTGCACGAGATGGGGCATGCCTTGACGGCCACGCGCCAGGGAGTGCGCGTGGCGCATATGGGCGTCGCCCTGGTGGTGCTTTTCCCCATGCTCTACACCGACACCAGCGAAAGCTGGAAGCTGAGCAATCCGCGGCAGCGCCTGGCCATCGCCAGCGCAGGCATCATCGCCGAGCTGGCGCTCGCGGCGCTCGCAACCCTGGGGTGGAGCCTGGCGCCCGAAGGCCCGGTCAAAAGCGCCCTGTTTTTCCTTGCGACCATCAGCTGGGCGTTGACGCTGGCTGTCAACGCCAGCCCGTTCACCCGTTTCGACGGCTATTTCATCGTCAGCGACCTCCTCGATATTCCGAATCTGCACGAGCGCTCGAGCAGTTTGGCGCGCACCTGGCTGCGCCGCCACCTGCTGGGACTGGACGATGACTGGCCGGAGCGGCTGCCGGGGCACGGCAACGCTTTCATGATCGCTTTCGCCTTGACGACCTGGCTGTATCGCCTGGTCTTGTTTTTCGGCATTGCGCTCCTTGTCTATCATTTCTTCTTCAAGGTGCTGGGAATTGTTCTGTTCGGGGTCGAGCTGGTGATGTTCATCGGCAGGCCGATTTGGCTGGAGGCCAAGGTGTGGCATGCGCGGCGCGGGGAAATCAAGGCCGGGCGCAAGCGTCTGGCCTGGCTGCTCGGGGGTGGCTGCCTGCTGCTGGCGCTGATCCCTTGGCGCACCGGCGTGCGAGGCGCCGGCGTGGTGCATGCCGAGCTTCAGCAGGTCGTTTACTCGCCGTTGGCGGGGCGGCTGCTCGACATGCCAAAGTCGGCGCAAGTCGCCGAAGGGCAGGTTCTGTTCGTTCTCGAATCGCCCGATTTGAGCATCGCCGCCGAGCGCGCCGACCAGCTGGCGCAGGCGCGGGGCAAAGAGCTGCTTGGACTGATGGGCTTGCCCGAAGGCGAATCGCGCCGCGCCAGTGTGCGGCTCCAGGAAGAACAATTCAGGGCCGAAGCGAGCCTGTATGGCAAGGAGCAGTCGCGCCTGCGGCTGACGGCGCCCTTCGTCGGCGTCTTGCGCGACCTGGATACGCAGCTGGCGCCGGGTGTGTGGGTCCAGCCGCGCCAGCCCTTGGCGATCGTGGTCGATCCCGCGCATTGGGTGGTCGATGCCTACATCGCCGAGTCGGACATCGCGCGCGTGCGGGCGGGTGACAAGGCACGGGTGAAAATCGGCTCCGTCGCGCCGTACTTTCAGCCCGGCCGGGTGACCGAGGTCGATGCGGCGCGGGCCACTGCGCTGCCGCATACCCTTCTCGACGCGCAATCAGGCGGCCCGATTCCAACCTTGCCGGCCGCGGGCAACGCCCGTGCACCGCGTGACGCGCTCTACCGGGTTCGGATCTCGCTCGACGCGGCGCCGGCCAGCGCCCAGGTGGCAATCGGCGAGGCCGTCATCGACGGCGCGGCGCGCGCCTGGCTGCCGTCGGTGCTGGAAGGGATGGCCGCCGTCCTGATTCGGGAAAGCGGTTTTTAAAGTTTGCCGCTATCCTGGCCAGACCAGAATATTTTTACTGCGCTGGTGTGTGCGAAAATGCCGGCTGTTTGAAATTCAGCATTGCGGCTGTAGCTCAGTGGATAGAGTATTGGCCTCCGAAGCCAAGGGTCGTGGGTTCGATCCCCGCCAGCCGCACCAATAAATCATCGCGTAACGCTTCATAAAGTGTCAGAACCCGCATGCTCATTGGCATTGCGGGTTTTTTCTTGCCTCATACCGTTTCAAGAGATACCATTACATCACACAAATATGATGGTATTTAAGTTGGTATTTTCTAAAACATACGTAAGAGATACCAACAATAGGGACCGAATCTATGGCGCTTACAGACACTTTCGTAAAAAACATCAAGCCGACTGGATCTGTTGCGGGTGAAAAATACGCTGACGGGCTGGGTCTCTGTCTACATGTTAAAGGGGCCGGTAAGTACTGGCGGATTAACTACCGCTTTCTAGGCAAACAAAAAACACTAGCCTTAGGCGTGTACCCCGAGGTTTCGTTAGCCAAAGCCAGAAAGCGACGTGAAACAGCGCGTGAGCAGCTGGCAGAAGGCATCGACCCCAGCATAGCTAAGCGCGAAGAAAAGCAAGCCAAATTGGACGCGGCAACAAACACCTTTGAGGCAGTAGCGCGCGCTTGGTTGATTAAAACAGCTGCCAAGCGGGCCAAGGTCACACAAACGCGAGTGACCACTTTGCTTGAGAACGACGTTTTTCCTTTCATCGGTAAGTCACCCATATCTACTGTGAAAGCCCGCGACATCTTGGAAAAGTCTTTGCGCAAAATTGAATTACGCGGGTCTATCGATACGGCACACCGGGCGATGCAGATTTGCGGCCAAATTTGCCGTTATGGGGTGGCGATTGGTATGGTAGAACGGGACGTTACAACTGACCTACGTGGTGCGTTGGCTGCTATGCCCGAATCTCACTTTTCCGCAATTACAGAGCCGAAACAGGTTGCCAACCTTATGAGATCCATATTTGACTACAACGGACATCCATGCACCGTTGCAGCTCTCAAATTGTCTGCATTAGTGTTTGTGCGTCCCGGAGAACTACGAACAGCAAAATGGGATGAGATTGATTTTGAAGTGGCAGAGTGGCGCATCCCCGGTAGCAAAATGAAAATGGGGTTAGATCACATAGTTCCTTTGTGTGCCCAGGCGATTGAGATATTGCGCGGAATTTATCCCTTGACGGGGCACGGTTATTATGTTTTTCCAAGTTTGCGGACAGGCGAACGTCCTATGAGCGAAAACACGGTAAATGCGGCATTACGTGGTATGGGGTACAGCAAGGAAGTGCACACTGCACATGGCTTTCGCGCTATGGCTCGTACCATCATGGATGAGGTTTTAAATGAGCGCGTGGATTTGATTGAACATCAACTTGCTCATACGGTAAAAGATCCGAATGGACGGGCATACAACCGAACGGCACATTTGCTTGCACGGCAGGGAATGATGCAGAGATGGGCAGACTACTTAGACAAATTGAGAGTCGGCAGAGAAACCATTGAACTCAAGTCCGTTTAATTTCACGCGCATAAGTACATGGTTAACTTCAAATCGCTCGACGTTGATACGAAAGTAAAAAAGCGGTACCAAACGCTTGAAAAGATCGCGCATGTGACAACGTTTTCACGTGCAGACTTGATTCATTTAGGTGCGAGAGGGGAATTGAAAATTTGGGTATTGGCAGACGGATGGCTCGTAGAGTTATACGGGATCAATTTAGTAGAAGACTCGTCGGGCGTAGTAACGGGCAACGTAGTCAACAAGTTGTATACGCCATATCGCATCAGCGGACCAGTCCAGCTCTACCCAGAGACATTAGTAAGAATTGAAGCGGACCCTAAGGCCAAAGTGACAAGATTTGTTGCGGAATTGATACCTGAAGCCGACCAGGAATATGACGCTTATGAGTATCGGGTCTGTAGAGAATCAAGCGTCGATATAAACCGCCACAACATCGCAATCGATGAGTGGACTCTTGTTGTTTTTGACGAGGACTTGCCCGTCATGATGAAGGCAGCTACATCACAGCAAGAAACGCCTTTAGGGACTCGTGAGCGGCGCAGTTTGCAACTTATCATTGCATCGCTGGCCCATATAGCCTGCATGGATCTAAAAAAACCATCAAAAACAGCTACGCTGATAAAACATCAGATGGAGTCCATGCATGAGGAGATCAGTCAGAAAGCCATTGAAGATCATCTCAACAAAATTTCACCCGACTACAAAGTGCTCAAGAGCTAGAAGTCTTCCGTAATTTCGTAAGTCACATCCGCAATTGCGGGGTTCGGTGCAGTTCGACATATCTAATTCATGCTGTAGCAAACAACTTCACTAGGTTTCACAGCATGTCTCACACAAATTCACTATCGCCTGGGGTATTACCCGCTGACGGATACATTCGCCAGGCACAGTTGATTCCAACCATCGTCCCATTTTCGTCAGCGACGCTTTGGCGAAAAGTCAAAACCGGTACCTTTCCGTCTCCCGTGAAGCTATCAAATAGAGTTACTGCGTGGCGTGTTGAAGACATTAGGGCTTGGATGCTAAACAGGCCAGTGTTTAGATAACCGCCATCGACTAAGGGATACACCGTTTGCGGCATTGATTTACGTCAACGCAAAATGAAAGCCAAGGCAATTCAGGCGCGCTGCCTCCTTATATAACAAGTCTCTGAAGTGGAAACGAAATCAGTGTAGAGAAGAAAATAGTTTTGCCATGCTTATGCAAATGGGGTTAGACGCAATCAGAGTGAATGTCAATTTCAATAAAAAATACTGGAATCTTCTCACCGGTCAGTTGATTGAAACCGCCGTTATGAATGGCGTAAAGATAAAGCCCGTTTCTAACCATTCCACTAATGGGCTAACAACGACACTTGTTATTGGGAGTGAGAGGTTACAGGTCAGCGTATTGCAGTGTTTTAAATCCAAGTGGATTGCCTATCGCTTCAAAGGCTCTATAAGTGTAAACATCTTTGACGAAGCGACCCTCCTTCTAGGCGAGTACAGTTTTTTAAATGCTCTTAGGGATCATGGTGTCAAACGGTTGGAATTAGCTGTTGACTATCTAGGCCTGCACACTACGCAATTCATAAGTCACTATCTAGGGGTAAAAAAAAGCCATGTCGAATCCAATGCTCAAAGTACTGGGTTCACGCAATACAGTGGTAGTAGAAATAGCGCAATTCAGTTGGCGGTATATGACAAGGCTCAAGAGATTCGAGATAAAGGGGGCGTGCCGATCATATCGAACCTGATGCGTATTGAACTAAGGTTTCAGGATCGGGAAAGCTCTTTGCCGAATTTGATAGTGGAGGCCTTTGATAAGGATCCATTTTCAAAGGTTTTGATCGTTAGCAAAGTATCAGCACTTAAATATGAAACCTCGATTAAGGCTTGGCCGCCCTTCCTTTCTTGCTGCTCAGATATGGGTGTTGCCAACGCTTTGCAGCACTTTAAAGAACACAAAAAGTCATTTTTAGAAGCACTGAGAATGCCTGGACTTCAATGTCGAATTCCATCGATGAATGATTTTGAAAAGCCATTGGTTCAATTGCTGTCAGCTGTGTATCCTAGCACCGAAATGTGATTGTGCAATTTAAAACATTCTAAAATCTCTTGACATAGGTGGACAAAAAGTTACGTTCAAGTTTTAACTCAAATCTTGAAGATATGAACGAAAACCATCAGCAACCCGGTGTTTCTGGCTTTGTGACCGACAAATGGCTGCTTTCTAGTGCGCTTCAGAAGTTGATTAGGCGAGGTCAGTCTGTGCAATCAATTGCAATTGCGCTGCGGCTTCATCAGGTTGATCCGACCTATTTGAAGCGGCGAATGCCAATCATTGCCATGGAGGACATTGGGATCGGGGATATAGCGGTTTGCCAAGAAGTGTTTATTGTTTGCTCCTCGTCCAAGTGGTGGGGGACCGACGTGACCAAGACGATTTCTTTACTCTCGTCTTCCATGGCCAATGCTGTTAAGTCACGATCGGCCTGCGACGCGTTCTGTTTAACGGAGGTGCACCCTGACCATAGCTCGTTGCTGCCCGGTCTATTGCGGAGTGATACAGCTACCCTTATTCGCATTGCTTGCGATGTGAAACGATCTCAGCTTCATCGGCTCCTGGTGCTTCGTGTCCTGGGGGGGATCACGGTCAAAGAGAATGGCAGCTATCGCACTTTGAGCCGGTGCGACCTTCCTGCGCTTGAGGCTGTCGGGGCAGCGCTCGACATACCCCCGACCATTCGTTGGCTAATGGCGCGTCAGCAAAAATCGGCTGGTATGGCCGCCATGCTGCCCATTGCATTTGAGGCTGCTCAAAATGCCGTTGTGCTTGAAAAGCAAGAATTTCCGCATGCTATGCAGAGCCTTGACGGCATACCTTTGTGTGCGCTGGATCAATACACCCAGTTGGGCAAAACCGCTTTGAGACAGTTTTATCAAACCTCAACTGTTTTGCAAAAGTTTGCTTTGAAGCATGTGCCGCGCCGAAACCCTCAGGCACTGATCAATCTGGCTATGTTTCAAGCAGAAAGCTCGCTCCTTGACCGCTTCTTGTCGTCGCCAAAATTGGACGAACTCACGGACACCGTAGAGGAGGCAGAGATGCGTGACCTAGGAATGGTCGATCCTGCAAATCGAAAGGAGCTGTATGGTTTACTAAAGAGCAATGCTGACCATTTGGCACCGATTCGAATGAAAAATTTAACAAGTGCTTTTGTGGCCAGCCCACAGATGGGACTGGCGTTTTAAGCTGACTAGGTATCATGTATAAATCGCATCGCAGCCGACGTCAGATTTCGTTAGACGGATTCGGTATTGGGGCAACGCTTGTGCAATCAATTGCAATTCCCCCGACATTCATGGAACTCGGCGATGCGGTGTTATGGGTTTCTGACAACCAGAAAACTTTCGAAGAGGTATCGTCACCAATCTGTTCGGCTGGACGCCAACTCATACTATTACCGTCAAATCCTTTAAGTTCGTCATAATCGCCGGCGATAGCAGTAAGCAACTCCTCGGGCTTAATCCGTTCAACAGGCAATATTCCTTTGGGCCAGCTGGACTACTTTACCTTGCAATGGAAGCTTTGATTGATGGATCTGGAAAAGCAGTTGGCGCAGGAGTGGACAACCTTACAAAACAATCATGAGGCCCATGAGCGAAGCGCCTTACTAATCAAGCTCGTTGCCGTGGCGGTAGTTTTCGGCGCTTGGTTTGGCGATATTCATTCGCTCGTGGTTTGCACGCTGACGCTGATCATGTGGCTTCAAGAAGCCGTGTTAAAAACCTGGCAGAGCCGGCTGGCAGTCCGACTGATCGCGCTAGAGGGTATGTTCCAACGTGCAGTAGGACAGAACGACCGTCCCTTTCAACTACATTCGCACTGGCTCGCCCAGCGGGCCGGTTTGATTAGACTGTTGATCGAATACGGGCGTAGCGCAATTAGGCCTACGGTAGCGTTCCCGTACGGGCCTTACTGCTTTTGGCGGTCCTTAAGTAAGGCTTTTGTTTCCTGGTATATGCGAATACCGCAGTCCCGTAACGAACAGGAGCGCTTGAACGCGTTTCACTTACCTCTTTCTTGTTACCAGACTCAATCCGATACTCAAAAGCCTCGGCACTTATTGCGGTTTTAAGGCAAATTTGAAGCAACATTGCTGAACATTAGCTTGCCACAGTGCCGCTTCAGACCGAAAGCCGACATCCAATTGGGGCCGATCGCTGGCAGCTTTCGACCCGGAGCGGCCGTACGAAATGTCGAACTGCTGTCGTTGAAGGAGCCGCTCGGGCTCCCCTTTAGCCTGTCTTTTCCGACCGTTTGGCTGCGAGCTTCGCTGCCTTCTTTGCATCCTGTTCTGCCTTTGCCTACTCGGCCGCTTTCTGCTTCGCGAACTGGCGCACGCCCTCGGCGATGTCCTTCGGGATGTACACGTACTTGACCACCTCATCGATGATCTCGGGATGCAAGAAGAACGGCGAGTTGCCTGCTTCCCAGTCCGGTCGCATCTTCACGGCTTTGCGTCGTGACAGACCGAAGAAAAGGTTGTTCCAGATCAGCGCTTCACGTGCTGGGTGATCCTTCTTTTCGACGATCTTTTCCAGGATGCCTCCCGTGACGCACGTCCCCTTTTCGTGCTTCGCCTTCGCCCGATGAACGCGATCAAGCTCATGGGTCAGCAAGTTCACCGTCTTGCCGTTCATGTCAACGATGTCGTAGTCCAGCGGCTGACAGTACCTTCTAAGTTCCCAAACTGCACGATCGAATCGAACAATGTCGAACGGCCGGATGTCGTATGAGACCTCGTAGTACCGATACTCTGCTCCATAGTCTTCGAGCTTCTTGATGAACTTGACAGTATCGGCACTGAGACCGAGTTTGAACTTGCCGTGCTGCTTCATCCTCTCGATACCGGGAAGCACGCTGTGGCCCTTGTGGGCCTTCACTCGATTAAGTACAAGAATGCCTTTGACGTACTTCTCCAGGCAATGCAGGGCAGACCACAGGAACGGCTGAATCAGGCGCGCTCGGTAAGCCATCCTTGCAGCGATGTAGTCCTTGTCTGCGGTCTCACGGAAGCTTCTGATCGCGAAGTCGTTAACCAGAATGTGCATCGGGTAAGGCATGCTTATTCTCAGAAGTTGTAGGTCTTGATTGCATCAGTGAGCATTAAGCACATCAGAGGCCGCGATCACGCAAGTTGTCAGCGCGGTCACTGCATGCAAATGGCACGCATGCTACCTGTTCGAGGGTGGTGCCGTACGCAGCTCGATGGATGCGATGACGCCGCTTTGATGATGATCTCACCAGAGTACAACACCGCAAAGCGGCCATCGTCGAGCGGCTGCTCATGGCCGAAACCGGCCTTTTACCGGAGATCGGTGAATACCCGCTTCCGCAGCATTGCTCTAGGGTTTCCATCGCATGGACAGTCCGCAAAAGTTTTCACACCTGCGAATGCTTTTTTCGGGCCTTTTGAGCCTGAAGGCAAAGCCGGCGAATTGATACATAGACATGGGGGCCGATGGGAAGTAGTCGGTGGGCAATGCCCTCCACTACTGTTCTGGTGAATTAAAAGCAAGCACCCGTCCAGAACCTGCGCGAAGCGAAAGTCTTTCCTGTCGGATTTGCCCGCACCCTTTAACTGCACTTTGATTTCTAGGCTTCGGCGAGGTGGTAACCTAACGTAATAAGCAAAACAAATCTTAATTAGGATAAGTGTGGCGATTTCACGTGGACGCTTGTCAGCGTTACCCAGCTTCTTAAAGTCCGGCGACTTTTGGCGCGGTGCTCTTGACGCACGCCACTCTATTGAAGACAAAGCACGCTTTAGGCACCTCCGGGAGTTTTCTTCGTCTCATGCGTGGAACATTGAGATCGCGCCAAACGTTTCTCGCTCTCTGCCCACGGCCACGGAACTTACGGTAATCGAAATCGCGCTGGGCATATTGCAGCGTGGGGCGTGGGCGCCTTGTTCTTGGATGGTTGAACAAGCCATGGCCCAGGGCATGGCGGAGGCCGGGCTGTGTGAATTCACTCCCTATCCTGTCCCTGCAGGAGTGCTGGGATTCAACACCCAACAGTCCAATCCGAACGCCTTTAAAAATGCACTGACATCCGGGCGGCTCGCCAACGAGGTGCTAGCGGGTGCGGTGGAGAGCATGTGGGAGATGGCAGCGGATATCGCCGGGGAAGAGGGTAGTCCGGCTGAAAGGCAATTTTTTGATGAGGTTTTGGCACCGACACTCGGTTTTCCGTTGCTGGACTATTTAAATTTTCAAGCTGACTTCAAGGACCTCGGTGTCGAGAGTGCAGTATTCACCCGCCAACGAACCGACTTTTCCATTGATACCGGTCGAGGCCTGCGTCTGGTCATTGAGGTTGATGGACGCCAACACTACGAGCAGCAGGCACAGCTGCACTTAGACCGGACTAGAGATGTTGCATTGAAGAAGGCAGGTTGGACTACCTGGCGTGTGCCTGTTTCCGAACTGCATGACAGTAAAAGATTAAGAGACCAATTGACCACATTGATAAAGTCTGCCAAGGGCGGGGACTGGGGGTTAAACCTACCCGAGTCATCGACTAGGACATTTGAGGTCATGAATTCGGTATGGGGCGCAACCATTGTCGCAAGAATTCAATTCTTGCTGCTCGAGGCGATGAAAATGGGTGTACTCCCTTCCAAGGGCGGTTGGCGTCTTTTCGTGGACGAGTATGAAACGGATGTGGCAGCGCTGGCAATTCAGGATTTTACGAACTGGTTTGGCCGGGTGCGAGCCCTTTGGGGGTTGGCGGGCCTGCCAACAATTGAATTAGTGGATTCCTCGGATGAACCGGCTGACTTTTCGATTTTCATCTCTTGCACAAATCCCTACCTCAAGCCAAACGCCGAAGGTGGAGCAGTTGCCTTCTCACGGCCAACCAATCAGTTGGTCGATGAGCCAAGTTTGCGGTTTACACGCCGCGAATATTTGAACGGCCCTCCTGAGAAGGATCTGCTCCAGTCATTGGCTCAGGACTTCTTCAGGAAATCCGAACTCCGAGAAGGTCAGTACGAAATTCTGAGTCGCATTTTGATGGGCAGAGACGCCGTGGGGCTGCTCCCCACTGGTGGCGGGAAAAGTCTGACCTACCAGCTTGCGTCGTTGCTCTTGCCTGGTGCAACTTTGTACGTGGCGCCATTGAAGTCGTTGTTGCAAGACCAGTACGAGCGGCTGAAGATAGATGGTATCGACGGATGCGGCTTCATTTCCAGTGCTCTAAACACCCAGGAGCGAACCCAGCAGGAGGCGCGGTTCACTGCTGGCAAGATGCGGATGCTGCAAGTGGCACCTGAGCGTTTCCTGATGGCGAACTTTAGAACACTCCTTCAGAATTACCAGTCCAATTTTGGCGCTATCACCCAGGTAGTTGTAGACGAATGCCACTGTGTCAGCGAGTGGGGCCATGACTTTAGGCCCGCGTATTTGAGCCTCAGCAGAATTGTCCGGGATAGGACTGCACGCCTTGGTAGTTCGGCGCCAGTGGTTGCACTGACTGGTACAGCTTCGAGCATCGTACTTGATGACGTTAGGCGAGAGCTTGGAATTGCTGACAGTGCGGCAATTATTCGTGCCAAGCGATTGGATAGACCGGAACTGGAACTTCGGTTTTTAAAGGTACCAGCGTCTGGGAAACCGATTGCGATTGCTGAGGAGGTGACCGGGTTTCTTAATTCCTTCAGAGGCACAAGTGGTGGGCTGCTAGTGTTCACCCAGCACGTGAATGGCTCATTCGGCGTCTTTGATATCGCAACAAACTTAGCCAAACAGCTCGAATTGGAGCCGGGGGCCGATATACGCATCTATTCTGGTGAAGCCCCAAAGAAAATTAGCGACACCTTCTTGGAAGGCGAGTGGGACAGGCAGAAGGCACAGACCCAGCGCGACTTCATAAATCCTAGGGGCACGGAGAGCTTTCAAATATTGGTCGCGACTTCGGCCTTTGGTATGGGAATCGACAAGCCCAGCATCCGAAAGGTCGTGCATTACCTGTCTCCGCAATCGCCGGAAGCCTATTACCAAGAGGTGGGACGTGCAGCCCGTGACCGGGAGCCGGCCGTTGCAGTCATGCTTTTTTCTGACGAGGAAGCGGCTACTACAGACAAAGTGCTTTCACCAGAGACCGAAATTGACGAAGCCCGAAGGCTGCACGACTCGCTCGGACGCGGCTTACCGGTCGGGGACTTCCTGACGACATTCTTCTTTCACGCCAGCAGGTTTACCGGAGTGGATGAGGAAGTCAAACAAGTGTTGCAAGGCCTGAACGCGATCAAGTTTCTTCTCAAAAATGGCGAATCGGTAGTCCTCAAGTACGACTCGAGCAAGATTTCAAAGAGCTGGAACGCGCAGGGGCCGCTTGAATATTCATTGGTGCGGCTCATCCATCTAGGCGTGGTCCTGGACTACACCAAAAATTTCAACGCCAGGACGTTCGAGGTCACGGTGTCGCCGGAGTGGGCTCAGTCTCGGCGAAGTGAGGATTCTTACCGGGACCTCTTTCTTGAGACGTTTGAGGCCTATGTGAAGCGGTACGAAACGCGAAGGGTTGCTCCGCTAATCAAAGAACTGACTGAAGCCGCGACTTTTGATGAGATTGAGGCAGCTGCAATCAGCGCCATCATCAAGTATCTCTATTTCCAGATTGAACGACGGCGAAGAACATCCACGCGGACCATGTTGGAGTTGGCGCGGGAGGGCGTCACTGACATAGTGGAAGCTCGCAAGAGGCTTTTGTTCTATTTGCAGGCCAGTGACAAGTTCACTCACGACCTGGAGCTTTTGGCTAAGACTGAGAACGGCGATACCACTTGGACAAAGATTGCACGCTCTGTCGAGGCACCTGTAGACGTTGATGAGCTTCGTGGTGCTGCTGCGCGCGTTCTTGAGAGCTATCCAACACACCCTGGCTTGCTGTTTCTGAGCGCGATAACCCGAAGGAATCCCTCTGATGGTGAAAAAAACCGCTCAAAAGAGGACTTCCAAGCAGCCCTGAAGATTGTGACAGAGCAAGAATCCTCGGATTCTGCTGCTGATGCTGCAGAAGAGGCGCTTAGCTGTTGTGATGACTTTGATGTGGTCCTGGCTGCCCATCTTAAAGGTGTTTATGGAGCCTGGAGCTATTCCCATTACGGTGCAAGGTTTGCGCTGTCGCGTGCAGGGAAAGACTGTATATCCCGGATGAGTGTCGTAAATGAAATGCTTGCTGTAGCTCAGCAAAGCATCCCTGCATTTCAAATTTAGGCCTTAGAGAGTACCTGTGGAAAAAGAAATGGAAATCTTCATCGAGGCAGCCGAGCAACTTCAAGCGCTCAAAGCCACCCTCGCGGAACAACAAGGCTCGTCTGTCCGCTTAAGGGGCCTCACTGAAACGTTGGAACAAGTAATCGCGCAAATTGCAAGAATACCCTCGGGACTTTCATTAGTCGTTACAAAGGCCGAAGTGGTCGAGCAGCGTCTTCTTGACGCGAC
>CAXSGT010000047.1:17888-19034 GCA_964236835.1 uncultured Polaromonas sp. | reverse complement strand
ATCGCCGCGCGCCTGAGTTTCGGCGAAAAGTTTCCAGGCGCGCCGTGCACCGTCAACGGGTGATGCACCAGGCAATCTCCGGCCTTCATTTCCCACGACAGGAAGCGATAGGCCGGGTCGTCCCTGAGCTCGCTGAAGTTTGGACATGGTTCCAGATCAGACACGAAATTGGGGTCTTTGTCAGGAATCGCGGCGCGATAGAATTTTCCCCATTTATGCGAGCCGGCGATGTATTCGAGCGCGCTGTTTTCAGGACCCACGTCGGTGAGCGCGACCCACACCGACAGGATCTGGTTGCCGCGCATCGGCCAGAAAGGCAGATCGTGGTGCCAGTCGGTCGCTTCGCTGGTGTTGGGCTCTTTCACAAAAACCTGGTCATAAAACACCCGCACCTCGTCGGCGCCCATCAGCGTCGCGGCAATCTCGGCATTGGGCGAATTCATGACGTAGTCGCGAAAATCGTCGTCCCAGCGGAAGACAAAGGAATTGATGTGATAGCGGCCCGTCTTGCCGCCCAGCGCGCGGGTCACCTCGCGAGGCCGCGCCAGCGGGTTGTCGGCGTCCATGACACGGCTGACCGCCGTGCTCATGCGCTCGATCCAGTCCTGGTCGAACATGCCGCGCAGGCAAATCACGCCGTCTTCCTGAAACTGGCGAATGTCGGCAGCGGTAATGGGCGTGAGGGGATGACGGTTCATGGCATGCGCTCCTTGAAAGTTTTTATGGATTGATGGCCCGCAGCCGCGGACCCTGGTCGTCGTGCGCGGGGACTTCCGCAAGCGGCCTGGCCCGCAGTCGCGAGGCTGGGCAGCAGGCGCGCGAGGGCCGCGAGATCGGCCGTGGTGCCCCCGCAAGCCCGAACACATAGCGGTCGGGCCTGAGCACGACCGCGTTTGCGCCGATGGCGTCGAGCCATCGGCAAAGATGCCGATCGCACAGCCACCCTGTGCCGAGTTCGTCAAACATGGCCCGCTCCTTAGCAGGCAGCGCGCGGGCAATGGCGTTGTCGGCCGATACCACTGAAAACCCCGGGCCGAGCGCTTCGTCGAGCAGCCGGCCGTCGGCAGGCAGCGGCTGGCCGGCAATCGAGCCTGCGGGAAAAGCGCCAACGTGCAGCCCCGGCCCCAGCGAAGGCGAAAGGTTGGT
>CAXSGT010000047.1:0-17878 GCA_964236835.1 uncultured Polaromonas sp. | reverse complement strand
TGCCGGCCTGGGCAAAAGCCTGGTCGCGCCGCGCTGCGACGGCGGCGTCGGTCGTCTGAATGATGTTGCCGAGTTGCACGGCGGTGGCCACAAATTCCCGCACGTGCGGCTTGCGCTCGCTTTCATAGGTATCGAGCAGGACCTCGGGCGCGCCGCGCAGCACGGCATCGAGCTTCCACGTGAGATTGGCCGCGTCACGGATGCCGGCGCACATGCCCTGACCCAGGAAGGGCGGCATCTGGTGCGCGCTGTCGCCGGCGATCAGCAGGCGGCGGTCGCGCCAGCGGTCGGCAATCAGCGAGTGCAAGGTGTACACGGCGCCGTGGACGATTGCCGCATCGTTCGGCGTGATCCAGCGTGACAGCAGCGGCCACATGTTTTCGGCTTGGGTCATCGCGCCGGCGTCGTCCCCGGGCATGAGCATGAGCTCCCAGCGGCGGCGATTGCCCGCCACATTGACGTAGGTCACAGGCCGCGCCGGATCGCAAAATTGCACCGTGGCGCACGGCAATGGCACGCCCTGTTTGAGCACGACGTCAACCACCAGCCACGACTGGTTGAATCCGAAATCGAGATGGCCAGTGCCGATCCGGTCGCGGACAATCGACCGGGCACCATCGCAGCCCACCACCCACCGAGCGTCCACGCTGTGCGTGCCGCGGTCATGCAGCGAACAGACGGCCAGGGTCGCGCCGGCGGCGCCCTGCCCGACCGCGCGAACGTCGCAGCCCGCGAACACCTTGACGCCGGAAAATCGCCGCACGCCCTGGCGCAGCGAGTTTTCCAGGTCGGGCTGGTGAAAAAGGTGGTTGTCCGCCCAGCCGTGCACGCCTGCCGCTGCCGCCGGCCTGCGTTCGAGCATCAGTTCGCCGGCGACGTTGAGGTACTGCATGCCGCCCGACGGCCGTATCAGCGGCGCCAGCGACGATGCCAGGCCGGCCGACTGGAAGAGACGCATGACCTCGCCATCGAAATGCACGGCGCGCGGCAAATCCAGCAGGTCGGGCTCGCGGTCGAACACCGCGACCTGCCAGCCCCGCGCGCCGAGAAAATTCGTCAGCACGGCGCCCGTCGGGCCATAGCCCACGATGGCGACATCGACATCGACAGCGGCTTCCAGGCCTCGCGCAACCGTCGCAGCAGCCGAGCGCATCAGGCGGTCCGTAGGTGCGCTTGCGGCGCGGCGCGCATCACTGGCCGGCCGATGCGCGAAATGCCTTCGGTAATTGTTTTCCCGGCGGACTTGATCAGCTCCACCAGGCGGTCCAGATCGGTAATTCCCAAGCGCTGGCGGGACAGCGCGGCAACCACGCTTCCGAGAACGTCGCCCTCGGCCGTAAAGACAGGCGCGGCCACACCGACAAACCCGGCGTCGAGTTCACCATAGGAAACCGCCGTTCCCGCCCGCCGAAGTACCGCCATCGCAGACTTGAACGATTCCCACTCGGCCGCCAGCGCCGCGGCATGAATGTCTGCGCGGTGCATGTCATAGAGCCGCCTGAGTCTGGCTCTGGGAAAGTTCGCCACAATGATTTTTGACCCTGCGCCCGAAAATAGCGGCATCGGCCGGCCGCGGCCGAAGGACAGCGGCAATCGCTCCACGCCTGGCTGCTGATGCGTGGTGAGAATCTGCTCGCCGTAAAGACCGACAAGGTTGACCTCGCAGCCGGTTGCCCTGACGAGTTCGTGAATCACGGGAAGACCGGCCTTGAGGAGCGGATCGGTTTGCCGGATCTGGTAGTCCAGCTCGATGATGCGCGGCCCCAACGCATACGACGCCGAGGCAACCCGCAGCAAAAATCCGGCGCCGACCAGTTCGCGCACGTAGCGGTAGCCGGTGGGGCGCGTATAGCCTAGACGCTCGATGATGCGCTCGGCTGTCCATACCGGGTCCGCGGCGGAAAACAGCGCCAGCACCGCCAGCGTGGACGACAGACTGCTCAAGCCAGACCCATCTTTTGCGCCATCTCGCCGACCCACTGCGCGCGCGGCTTGAAACCAGGCAGCGACCTGGCATGGCCTTCGGCCCACGTCCAGATCTGCGCGTCATCCATCGCAAAATCGAGCGGAACGCGCATGGGCTGGTTCACGTACCAGGGCGTATCGACAAACAGCTCGAGCCGGTTGCCTTCCGGGTCACGTACATAAATCGACAGCGCATTGCCATGGCAGGCGGGCAGCAGCTCGCTGACTTCGGTTTGCATATCGCCCTCGACCAGCTTGCCATAAAGCGAACGCAGCGAGTCCAGACTGTCGATGCGAAAAGAAATTTGATTCAGCACGTTGAAGCCCGGCTCTTCGGGACGTCCGGTTGCCAAAACGATCTGATGGTGCTCTTCCGGGTTCCGACTCAAAAATACCAGGTACACCTTGTCGCGCGGGGTATCGAGCTCGCCGCGATCAGTCACGGTGAAACCCAAAAAGCCGGTGTAGAAACGCTCCATGCGCGGCATGTCGCTTACATAAATGCCAATGTGGCTGAAGGCAACTCCAGGCAGGCGGGACATGAAACTCCTCCAATTACTGTGGTTGATCTAAATATATACAATAATCTCACTAATCGATATTTTATGCAATTATTTAAACTATATATTTTGTTGCGCTGCACAAAATCTTGTCTATTGATATTTTATTCATTTAATATAGACTGACCAGTGCTCAGGCAAAAAACGATTTCGCGCTTATACACAAAAGGAGACACGCATGACCCTCGCCAACCGAATCCGGGCAGCCGCTTTGCTATGTGGACTGGCCGCAGTGTGCATTGCCGGCAGCGCAGTGGCGCAGGTCCAGCCGACCAAGCTGAAGTTTTCCATCTTTTCGCCCGACAAGGAGGTGACCTACTTGACCGTGTTCAAGCCCTTTGCCGAAATGGTCGGCAAGGAGTCGGGCGGCACCCTGGAGATAGAACTTTTCCCGAACGGCGCTCTGGGACGCAGCCCGGTTCAGCAGGCGCAGATGGTGCTGGACGGCGTCGCCGACATCGCCTGGGTCATTGCCTCCTACACGCCGGGGCGATTCCAGGAAAACGAAGTGTTCGAGCTGCCAGGGCTGTTCCGCGACCTGCGCGAAGCGACGCTGGTGTTCACACGGCTGGTCAACGGCGGGAAAATCCGCGGTTACGACGACTTTTACGCCATCGGCCTGTTTGGCACCGCGCCCTACAGCCTGCATTCGCGAACGCCCATCAATTCCATTGCCGACATCAAGGGCAAAAAAATCCGGGTGTCGGGAGCCATGGAAGGCGAAACCCTCAAGGCCCTCGGCGCTGTGCCCATCGGCATGCCCGTCACCGAAGTGCCCGAGGCCATTAGCCGGGGCACCATCGACGGCACCACCTCGCACCCGGCGCCGCTGGTGGACTTTGGCATCTCCCGGGTCACGAGCGCGCACTACTTCACCCGGCTAGGTGTCGTGCCGCTGGCTGTTTTGATGAATCGAAAAAAGTTCGACAGCCTGCCCAAGGCTGGGCAGGATGCCATTCGCAAATACAGCGGCGACTGGACCGCGGCGCGTTTCAACGAGGGCGTCGGCGCGTACAACGATTCGGTCATCAAGCAGCTTCAGGCCGACCCCAAGCGCAAAGTCGTGTTCCCGCCGCAAGCTGATCTCGATGCGATGCAGCCCGCGTTCAAATCCGTGATCGACGCATGGGCGGCAAAAACACCGCGCAACCGCGAATTGCTGGCATTGATGGAAGCTGAAATCGCCAACGTCCGGGCCGGGCGTTAGGCCAGCCGTCATTCATCCCCATGCTGCAGGCATTGGAGAGAACGGGGCTGCTCGCCACGCGCGCGCTGTCGATGGCGGGCCTGGCGGCGCTGATGTTTCTGGCGGTGATGACGCTGGCCGACGGCCTGGCGCGCTGGCTTGCCAACCAGCCCATCGAAGGCGTGCGTGACATCGGCGCGGTGGCGATCGCGTTGGCGGTTTCATGCTGCATCCCTGTCGGCCTGATGGAGCGCGGCAACATCACCATCCGCCTGGTCGAGTCTTGGAGCCCGGCGCTAAGCCGCCTGCTGGACGCCGTTGCCGCCGTGCTGGTGGCTGTTGTCGTGGCCACGATTGCGTGGCAGTTCACGGCCTTCGCCGGCAAGATGGCCAGGGCCGGTGAAACCACCTGGGTGCTGAAAATTCCCACGGCGCCGTTCTGGTACGGGGTATCGGTCATTTTGTGGGGCGCATTTGTGGTCCAGCTTGTTGTCGTCGTGCTGGAGGCCGCCCGCTGCGCGGGCCGTTTCGAGCACTCGACAAGGGCCGCCGAGTGAGTCCGCTGGCCATAGGCGGCTTTGGCGTCGCCGCCCTGTTCGTACTGATCCTTGCGCAGGTGCCGATCGGCTTTTCGATGATCATCGTCGGCGTGGCCGGTTACGCGCTGCAAGCGGGTTGGGGACCGGCGCTCACCATTCTTGCCAGCGAGCCCTCGGGTCTGCTGTCCAGCGTAGATCTCGCCACGGTGCCGCTGTTTTTGCTGATGGGGACTTTTGCGACGGCCGCCGGTTTTTCGGCAGACATGTACAAAGCCGCAGCCGGGCTGCTCGGCCACCGCCGGGGCGGCCTCGCCTACGCCACGATAGGCGGCTGCGCGGCATTCGGCGCGGTGTGCGGCTCGTCAACGGCAACGGCCGCGACGTTTGCGAAGGCGGCCTTGCCGGAAATGCTCAAGCGCGGCTACTCGACGGGATTTTCGACCGGCTCGATCGCTGCCGGCGGCACGTTGAAGGCGCTCATTCCACCGTCGATCGTGATGATTCTTTATTGCATCGTCGCCAAGACTTTTATCTTCGACCTGTTCGTGGCGGCGCTGGTTCCGGCCTTGCTTGCCATCGTCCTGAACCTGGCGTGCATCGCCGTGCAGGTGCGGCGGCGCCCGGACATCGCGCCGGTGTCCGAGCCGATTCCGTGGCCCGAGCGGCGTGCCGCGCTGCGCCAGGCAGCACCGGTGCTAGGTTTGATGCTGTCGGTATTTGCCGGCCTCTACAGCGGCGTGTTCACGGTCAACGAGGCCGCATCGGTGGCGGCCGTGCTGTCGCTGGTATTCGCCGTCGCGCGCGGAAAAATGAACTGGCGCAGCGCGCTTGCAGGCTTGCGCGACTCGGCCAGCGCCACCGCCATGATTTACGTCATCATCATCGGCGCTTCGGTGTTCACTTACTTCATCACGCTGGCGCGCGTGCCCGAGGCGCTGGTTGCCCTGATCGGCCAGCTGCGCCTGCCAGGCGCCGGCGTCGTATTTGCTCTGCTTGTCGTGTACCTGGTTCTGGGCGCCGTGTTCGACGAAATCGCCGCCATGCTGATTACCCTGCCCTTCGTCTTGCCGGTCATCGAAAAGCTCGGCTACGATCCGGTCTGGTGGGGCATCATCAATGTCGTCGTGATCGAACTGGGGATGATCATCCCGCCCATCGGCATCATCGTCTTTGTGCTGCACGGCCTGGCGCCGCAGATATCGCTGAAAACGATTTACCGCGGCGTGATGCCCTTCATCCTGGCCGACCTGTTGCTGCTGGCGATGCTGGCTTCGTTCCCGGCCATCACGCTGTGGCTGCCGACGCTGCTGAAATCCTGAAAGGCCGACTCTTTTACCGCAGAGGCGCAGAGAACGCAGAGCAAAGACCAGAATAAAAATTAAACCTCTGCGCGGCTCTGCGTTCTCTACGCCTCTGCGGTGAAGTCTTTTTTTCTGCTTCAGCCAAAAAGCCTACTGCGCCTTGATGTTCGCATCCTTAACCAGTTTGGCCCATTTCACCAGCTCGGTTTTTATTCGCGCGGTCAGTTGTTCGGCTGAACCGGGGCGGCCCTCCACGCCGAGTTTGGCAAGCTGGGCCTTGGTGGCGGGATCGTTCAGGATGGCGATCAGCTCAGCATTCAGCGTCTTCAAAATCGCGTCGGGTGTGCCCGCCGGCGCGAGCAGAAAATTCCAGTCGTAGGTGTTAAAGCCCGGCACGCCGGATTCAGCGACCGTCGGCGTGTCCGGATGGTCGGCAAGCCGCTGCGCGCTGGTGACCGCGAGCGCGCGCAGCTTGCCGGCGTTTACCAGCGGCCAGCCCGTCGCCTGCCCGGTAAACGTATAGGACACTTCTCCGGCGACGACGGCCACCGTGCCGGGGCCGGCGCCGCTAAACGGGATATGCAAGGCCTTGATGCCGGTCTGGAAATTAAACAGCTCGGCTGTCGTATGCGCGGTCGAGCCGATTCCGCCGGTCGCAAAAGTCAGCTTTGACGCATCGGCCCTGCCCGCCCTGATCAGCTCGGGCAAGGTTTTGATGTCCGAGCTGGCCGGGCTCACCAGCAACAGCGCGCTCTCGCTCAACATCCCGATCGGCGCGAAATCACGCAGCACGTCGTACGGCAAATTGGTGTACAGCGCGGGGTTCACGGTCAGCGCGCCGCCATGGCCCAGCAGCAAGGTGTAGCCGTCGGGCGGGGCTTTCGCGACGAAATTGATGCCGATGCGCGCGTCCGCGCCGGGCTTGTTTTCAACGAAAAACGACTGCTTGAGGTTTTCCGTCAGCTTGACGGCAATCAGGCGCGCGACGAAGTCAGACGTGCCGCCCGGCGCGAACGGGACGATCAGGCGCACCGGCTTTGCCGGATATTGCTGCGCAAAGGCGCTCATCGACAAAGCCGCAGCGGCCACTGCGCCGAACAGGAATCTACGCGGTATCCGATAAGTCATGGCGTCTCCAATAGATTTTGGACTGTTCAACAGTAATTGCCTGACAATACTATCTAAAATGGCGTATTTTTCTAGTGTTTACCCTTATTTATCTTAAGATTGTAAGATAATAAGATTTGTTTCCAAGAAAGCATGCATTGATTTCCAAATCGACCAAAGTCCGCAAGCAGCTCGTTGAGCGTTTAAGGGACGCTGTCATCGACGGCACCTTCAAGCCCGGCGACCGGCTTATCGAGAGAGAACTTTGCGAGGTGTTCGGCGTCAGCCGCCCTTCGATACGCGAAGCGCTGCGCCAGCTTGAGGCGGAGTCGCTGATCGACATCATTCCGCACTCTGGCCCGGTGGTCAGGGCCCTGGACCTCGAGGAAGTGATCGCGCTGTGGGATTTGCGGCTGGCCATTGGCGGCCTGGCGGCGCGGCGCTTTGCCGAAAGGGGAACGCCTTCGGACATCGACGCGTTCGAAGCCTGCATCGAGGTCCATGCTGCGGCGCTTGCCGCTGCGGACGCATCGGCGATCAAGAGCAGCAAAAGTGCGCTTTTCGAGAGTTTTGCCGCCGGCGCGCACAACGCGCCCCTGGCGCGATCTTTCGGCCAGATCAATGCGCAGCTGAGTTTTTCGTGGGCCAATTCCCTGCGGTTTCCGGGACGTCCGCAAGAAAGCGTCGCCGAGCTGTTCACCTTGCTCGCGGCAATCAAACAGCGCAACGCCGACACGGCGCACGCGGCCTATCTGCTGTACAGCGAACATGCCAAGGCGGCCGGAATCGTGGGCTTCAAGGAATTCAATCGGGTTTACAACTTTTCAGCCGGTAAAAACGCCAAGGAGACAAGCCAATGAACGTGAATCGCCAGGGACAGGGCTTGACCGCTGTCCAGAAGATATATGCCAGGGCCTGTGGCCTTGAGCGGGTCGAGGTGGGCGATGTCATCTATCCCGAGCCCGACCTGGTCATCATCCACGACGGGTTCGTTGAAACCGCCTATCGCGAGCTGACGGGTTTGGGCTACGGCAAAGTCGTTCATCCCGAACGCGTGATGTTCGTGACCGACCACGAGGTCTCGTACGGCTCCCAGCGTGCCATCGAACGCGGCCGGAACATCCGGCGCATCGCCAGGGAATGGGACATCGGCCATGTGTACGACGTCGGCCGCGGCGGCCATGGGCACATCTTCCCGATCGAAGCCGGAATGATCCGCCCCGGCATGTTCATCTATACCTATGACGGGCACTGCACCAATTTCGGCGCCATGGGCGCGCTGGCGACGTCGGTCGCTTCCGAGACGTCGTACATCCTCGCGACGGGCACCTGCTGGATGCGCGTACCCGGTACGATCCTAGTGACTTTGAAAGGACGTTTGCGCACTGGCGCGCACGCCAGGGACGTGGGCTTTGTGCTGGCGCATGGTTTTGCCAGCAATCGCTGGAGCGTCGATCATGACAGCAAAGCCGTCGAATTCGCCGGGCCGGGCCTGGCTCACCTCGATCTGGCGAGCCGCGTCGCGCTGTGCAATTCGATCACCGAGGTCGGCATCGTCAATGTACTCATGGCGCCGCTGCCCGAATATGCTGGCGACGCCGTGCACGGCGATTATCTCAGCGACCAAAACGCCCAGTATGCGGCGGAGATCGTCATCGATCTGGATGAAATAGCGCCGCAGGTCGCGCTGCCCGGCGGCCCAGACCGTGCCGAAGCGGTCGAGGCGGTGCTGGGGCAGCACATCGACCATGCGTTTATCGGCGCCTGCGGCTCGGGCATGTACCAGGATTTCATCGACGCGATGCATGCCCTCGAAGGCAAAAAAGTCGCGCCGCACGTGCGCCTGTTCGTCGTTCCGGGAACGGTTGCGACGTCGCAGCGGCTGGCGGATGAAAAGGTGCTTCAGACCTTCATGGATGCCGGCGCCATCGTGCTGCCTCCGGGCTGCGGGCCTTGCGCCGGCGGATCGATGGCGCCGCTGGGGCCCGATGAAGTGTCTATCGCGACGGCTGCCACCAACCACGCCGGGCGCTTCGGCGCCAACGAGGGCCGCATTTACCTGGCCAGCCCGGTCACTGTGGCGGCGTCGGCGGTGGCCGGCCATATCGTCGCTTCCGAGGCGCCGCCTGAAAGGAATTCGCTATGAGCACGGACATCATTCGCCACGGCAATTGCCATGTTTTCGGCGACGACATCCCTCTGGACGAAGGCTTTATCGCTTTCAAATACGCGATTGCCCGCGTCACCGATCCCGAGTTGCTGATTCCGCATCTTTTCGAGCAGATCGATCCGGGATTCGGCAAGCGCGTGAAAAAGGGCGACATCGCCATCGCCGGGAAAAACTTCGGCTGCGGCAAGGCGCACATGCAGGGCTACATCGCCATGGCCGCGCTGGGCATGGGCGTCGTCTGCGAATCGATGCCCTATCGACCGCTGCGCGGCGCCATTGCGAAGGGCGTGCCGCTGCTCATCGGCTGCGTCGGCGCGACCGAATTCGCCAAAACCGGCGACGAAGTCGAAATCAATTTCACCACCGGCGCGGCCATCAACCACACAACAGGTGCGCGCACGACCTTTCCCGGCCTTGCGCCTGTCTTGAATGGAATTTTGGGCAATGGCGGCATGCTCGGCACGCTCTCGGCCTGGCTGGAAGCACACCCTGAAATGAAGAGGACGGGTGAAGGCAGCGGCACCGCCTGGATGGACAGCTCGCCGGTGAAATTCGTATCTAAGACGCCAGCGTGAGCGCGCCGCCCGTCATGATCATGGTCGCGCCGACCGGATCGGGAATCGGCAAGGCCGACCATCCCGACGCGCCGCTGAGCCCGAAGGAAATCGCCGATGAGGTGGTGCGTTGCGCGCAGGCCGGCGCCAGCATCGCCCACCTGCACGCGCGCGACAGCCTCGGCAAGCCGAGCCAGTCGGCTGACATTTACCGCGAAATTTTCGATCGCGTCCGCGAGCGCTGCGACATCGTCGTGCAGCTGTCGCTGGGCATGGCGACGCCGGGCTTTTCGTTTGAAGACGCGCTCAAACCCATCGGCCTTGGCGCCGAGATGAGCTCGCTGCCGCTGGGCGCTTTTTTAAGGGATGAGCCGCAAACCCAGCAGAAAGTGCGAACCATGGCAGAGTGCGTTCGCGACAGCGGCGTTCGCCCCGAACTGTCTGTTTACAACGAAAAAATGCTTGCCGGCGCGCTCTGGCTGATCGAATGCGGTGCGGTGCTGTCGCCCGCGTGCTTCGGGCTGATCATCAAGGAGCCGGCGTCGCTGGGCGAAGGAAAGCTGCAGGTCGAAAAGCTGGTGCGGCAACTACCCGCCGGGTCGCGCTGGTGGCTGGCGAAGGGCGGCGGCTTCGCTTATGAGCTTCGTTCGCTGGCGATCGAAATGGGCGGGAATGTGCGGGTCGGCTTCGAAGACTCGGTCAATGATTTCGATGGAAAGCGGCTCGCTCCGAGCAACGCCTACCTGGTCGATCGCATGGTGGATTTATGCGCCAGGCTCGGCCGCCAGGTCGCCACGCCGGCGCAAGCGCGTCAAGCCGTCAGCGTTAGCTAGCGCTTGCGTTTAGGCAGCTCGGCGTTACGCGGTCACGCCCCTACATAACTGGAGTCAACATGTTTCGTAAATTTCCGCTTTTTCTCTGCGCGTCCTGGTTTTGCCTGTCGGCTTGCGGCGCGGCGATCGCCGCCGACAGCTACCCGTCGAAGCCGATCACGCTGGTGGTGCCCTTTGCCTATGGCGGCGGCAATGATCTGCTGGCGCGACTGGTTGCGGAAAAAATGAGCCGCTCTTTGGGGCAGCCTGTCGTGGTCGACAACAAGGCCGGCGCTGGCGGCGTCATCGGAAGCCGTTTCGTCGCCAAGAGCGCGCCTGACGGCTACACGCTGCTGCTCGGCTTCACCGGCACCCTGGCTGTCAATCCGTCGCTTTACGCCAATGCCGGCTACGACACGCAAAAAGACTTCGAGCCCATCGGGCGGATCGGTTCGCTGCCGATGGTCCTGGTGGTCAATTCCGCCTCCAAATGGATGTCGCTGAAAGACGTGATCGACGCCGCCAAACAGCACCCCGGCAAACTCAGTTTCGGCTCGAGCGGGGCCGGCACCCTGCTGCATATCGCTCCGGAAATGGTCGCCAGCAGGGCAGGCATCCAACTGCTGCATATCCCGTACAAGAGCACCGCGCCGGCGGTGACCGATCTGCTCGGCGGCCAGATCGACATGATGTTTTCCTCACCCGTCGCGGTCGCGGGAAGCATCAGCGGCGGGAAACTGCGGGCGATCGCCGTCACCGGCGCGGCGCGCGACGAAACGCTTCCGGGCGTGCCGACAATGGCCGAGTCCGGACTGCCGGGATTTACGGCAATTTCATCGTACGGGCTGCTGGCTCCGGCCAAAACCCCGCAGCCCGTCATCAAAATTCTCAACAAGGCGCTCAACGATGCGCTGGCCTTGGACGACGTGAAAAAGAAGCTCGCCGCCGATGCCACGGTGCCGCTTCCGGGCACCCCGAACGACTATGCGCGGGACCTGAAAGCCGAGACCGACACCTGGGGCTCGATGGTCAGAAAATTGGGCCTGAAGGCCGAATAGGAGCGGGTCGATGCTTGAGAAAACTTTCGTTTGGCCCGGAGGCAAACGCATGGCGGTCGCGGTCACCGCGATGGTGGAAAACTGGTCCGAAGGCAAGGCGCCGCCGTACTACCATGCCGCGCGGTCGAGCGGGCTCAGGTCCGGGGTTGTCGACAGCGCCGGCGTCGCATGGTCGAACTATGGCGGCAAGGTCGGCGTGTACCGCATCATCAATTTGCTGCGCGAGCACGGCATCCGCGGCACTTTTTGCGTCAATGGGCGAAGCGCGGAACTCTTTCCAGACGCGGTCGCGCAGATCGTGAAGTCGGGCCATGACGTTGCCGCGCACGCCTACACGCAGGATCAGCTCATGTCGTACATGACCCCTGACGAAGAAAGGGCCACCATCGCGCGCTGCCTTGACCTGCTGGAGGGCACGGCCGGCGCGCGGCCCAAGGGCTGGATCAGTCCGACCATGGCGTTTTCAGAGCACACGCGCGCGTTGGTGGCGGCGGCGGGCATGCTCTGGCATGGCGACGCGCGCGATTCCGATTTGCCGTCGCTGGTGGCAACGCCTCATGGCGAAGTCGTTCACATTCCGGGCAGCAACTTCACCGATGTGCGGGTCATGGAGTCGAGTTCGCTCGGCCTCTGGGATGTTTACAAGGAAGCGTTTGACTATCTGTACCTGCGCGAATCGCCGGCGTTCCTGGTGATGTCGATCCATTGCCACTTCGGCGGCCGCCCGTTGATCGCGGCGATTTTCGACAAGATATTGCGCTACATGACCGGGCATCCCGATGTCTGGTTCGCTTCCTACGATGAAATCGCCCAGTGGGTACTTGAGAACCGGCTGCAGGCTGACCCGAGGATGCTTCTGAAGGCGTGATTGCGGTGCCGTGGCACGGCACCGCAAGGCAAGGCGATGCGCGGCAAGGACCTTCGGATTGATCCGGAAATGGAATGAAGCCGCAAAGCGCCTCCAGCCTACAAGCGCCCGGCAGGCCTTCTGCTAAGGTTTTTGCATGCCTCAGCCACCAGAAACTCTTCCGCGCATCGCACCCGGCACGGCGCTATTTCTCGATTTCGACGGCACGCTGGTGGCGCTCGCTCCGCGGCCCGGCCTGGTTGAAATTGCGCCCGGCCTGACCGACACGCTGGCCGCGCTGCATCAGCGGCTGGACGGCGCGCTGGCGCTGGTGTCCGGGCGAACCCTGGCTGATCTGGACGGCTTTCTGGCTCCCTTGCGGCTGCCGGCCGCCGGCGAGCATGGCGCGCAGCGGCGCACCGCCGACGGCCGGCTGGTCAGCGCACCGGCTGTCGATCTGGCGCCGCTGCTGCGGGCCGCCGCCGAACTGGCCGAGCTTCATCCCGGCCTGATGCTGGAGCGAAAAAGCCTGGCGCTGAGCCTGCACTACCGGCAGGCGCCCGAGCTGGAAGGCCTGTGCCTGCGGGTGATGCGCGAAGCCGCGGCGCGCTGCGCCGGCGTCGAGCTGATGCGAGGCAAATGCGTCATCGACATCAAGCCGGCCGGCGTCGGCAAGGGAGCGGCGATCGCGGCCTTCATGAACGAAGCGCCGTTCGCCGGCCGCGTGCCGATCTTCGCCGGCGACGATGTGACCGACGAGGCCGGCTTCGAGCAGGTGCTGCGCATGGGCGGGCACGCCATCAAGGTCGGCGCAGGGCAGACAGCGGCGCGGTTTCGCGGTGCCAGCGTCGCCGTGCTGGGCGACTGGCTGCGAGCGGCCAGCCAGGCGTTGCCAGCGCCCGACGCTCAAGAGGTCTCGGCATGACCGCCACACCGGGCTTCGGCCCGCCGGCGGCGCCGTCGCTCAAGATGGGCGTGATCGGCAATTGCGCCTTCAGCGCGCTGGTCGATATGCGCGGCCGCATCGTCTGGTGCTGCCTGCCGCGTTTCGACGGCGACCCGGTGTTCAACGCGCTGCTCGACCCCAGCGACCAGGCCAGCGCCTTCACCATCGAGATCGAAAACTTTTCGCATTCCGAGCAGTGGTACGACGCCAACACCGCCGTGCTGCGCACCCGGCTGTTCGACAGCGGCGGCCAGGTGATCGAGATTACCGACTTCGCGCCGCGCTTTTACAGCCGCTCGCGCTTTTTCAGGCCGATGACGGTGGTGCGCCGGGTGCGGCCGGTGCGGGGTGCGCCGCGCATCCGGGTACTGCTCGACGTGCGCTTCGACTGGGGCCGCTCGCGGCCCAGGATCACGCAGGGCAGCAACCACCTGCGCTATGTCGGCGACGCGCTGACGCTGCGCCTGAACACCGACGCGTCGCTCTCGCACCTGCTGGCGCGCCAGCCTTTCTTGCTCACGCGCGAGCACAATTTCCTGCTCGGCGCCGACGAGTCGCTGATGGACGGCATCGCCGACACGGCGCGCCTGTTCGAGCAGGAGACGCTGTCCTACTGGCGCACCTGGAGCCAGCGGCTGCACATTCCGCTGGAGTGGCAGGACGCGGTGATCCGCGCGGCGATCACGCTCAAGCTGTCGCTGTTCGAGGACACCGGCGCGATCGTCGCGGCGATGACGACCAGCATTCCCGAGGCGCCGCACAGCGCGCGCAACTGGGACTACCGCTATTGCTGGCTGCGCGACGCGTTTTTCGTCGTCCGGGCGCTCAACAGCCTGTCGGAAGTCGGCACGCTGGAGGATTATCTGCGCTGGCTCGGCAACGCCATCGCGCAGGCCGGCGGCGGGCATATCCAGCCGCTCTACGGCATCGGCCTGGAGCAGAGCCTGCCCGAGGCGGAGTACGTCCATTTGGCAGGCTACCGCGGCATGGGGCCGGTGCGCGTCGGCAACCAGGCGCAAGAGCACTTCCAGCACGATGTCTACGGCAACGTCGTGCTCGGCGCGGCGCAGGCGTTTCACGACCACCGGCTGCTGCATCGTGCCGGCGCGGCCGAATTTTTGCAGCTCGAAGCGGTCGGCGAGCAGGCCATTCGCAGCTACGACCAGCCCGACGCCGGCATGTGGGAGTTGCGCACCCGCGCCCGGGTGCACACCTCCTCGGCGCTGATGTGCTGGGCCGCCTGTGATCGGCTCGGAAAAATCGCCATCGCGCTCGACCGGCTGGACCGGGGGCTGTACTGGCACGGCCATGCGAACGTCATGCGCGAGCGCATCCTGCGCGAAGCCTGGAGCGACGAGCGCCAGGCCTTCGCCGAGAGCTTCGGCGGGCGCGACCTCGACGCCAGCGCGCTCTTGATGATCGAGGTCGGTTTCATCGACCCGAAGGACCGGCGTTTCATGGCCACGGTCGATGCGCTGGAAAAAAATCTGTGCGACGGCCCCTATATGCGTCGCTACGAGGCGCCCGACGACTTCGGCAAGCCCGAGACCGCCTTCAACATCTGCACCTTCTGGCGCATCGACGCGCTGGCGCGCATCGGCCGCAGGGAGGAAGCGCGGGCGATTTTCGAGACCATGCTGGCCGCGCGCAACCACCTCGGGCTGCTGTCGGAAGACACGCATCCGGCGACGGGCGAGATGTGGGGCAACTTTCCGCAGACCTATTCGATGGTCGGCATCATCAACGCGGCGGTGCGCCTGTCCTCGCCTTGGGAAAGCATTGTGTGATGGCCCCCACGCTCCCCGCTTCGCGTGGTTCGCTGCCCCCCGAGGGGGCCGCCCCGCCTGCGGCCTGGCAAAGCCAGATCCGCGGCCGGAACTTGTCTGAAGAATGGTTTCTGCCTATCTTGAGCGTGCCGGTATTGCTCTCTGTCTCGCCAGCGAGAGAGAGCTGGGGTGAGGGAAAATGAGCCGACTGATATTGGTCTCCAACCGCATCGCCGACCCGCGCAAATCCGCCGGCGCCGGCGGGCTGGCGGTGGCGCTGGGCGACGTGCTGTCGGCCAACGGCGGCGTCTGGTTCGGCTGGAGCGGGGCGATCGTCGAAGGCGGCGCGCCGGGCGAAGGCGAGCTGCATGTGCAGCATGCCGGCAACGTGACGCTGGCGACGGTCGATCTGTCCCGCGAGGACCATGACAGCTATTACCTGGGCTACAGCAACGGCGTGCTGTGGCCGGTGTTTCACTACCGGCTCGACCTGGCCGACTTCGACGCCGGCTATATCGGCGGCTACCGGCGCGTCAACCATCTGCTGGCGAGCAAGCTGGCGCCGCTGCTGCGGCCCGACGACCTGATCTGGGTGCACGACTATCACCTGATTCCGATGGCGGCCGAGCTACGCGCGCTTGGCTGTAAAAACCGCATCGGCTTCTTTTTGCATATCCCGCTGCCGCCGCCCTTGATACTGGCGGCGATTCCGCAGCATGTCTGGCTGGTGCGGCTGCTGTTCGCCTACGACCTGCTGGGTTTTCAGAGCCAGGCCGACCTGGGCCACTTCTCGCACTATGTCGGCCATGAGGCCGGCGCGGAGCCGGCGGGAGAGCATCAGTTCCGCGCTTTCGGGCGCAAGGTGCGGGCACAGGCCTTTCCGATCGGCATCGATGTCGATGAGTTCATCGCCCTCAGCCACGCTCGGGATGCCGACGATCTGTACCAGCGAATGAAGGACGAATTCTCGCGCCGCCGGCTGCTGCTGGGCGTCGAGCGGCTGGACTATTCCAAAGGCCTGCCGCAGCGGCTGCGGGCTTTTCGGGAGCTGCTGAAAAACTATCCGGAAAATCTCAAGAGCGCGACCTTGATCCAGATCGCCTCGCCGAGCCGGGAAGCGCTCGACAGCTACTCGGGCCTGCGCCGCGAGCTCGAAAGCCTGTGCGGCGCCATCAACGGCGACTACGGCGAGCTCGACTGGATGCCGGTGCGCTACATCCACCGCAACGTCGCCCGCAGGCGGCTGCCGGGCCTGTACCGCGTCGCCGACGTCGCGCTGGTCACGCCGCTGCGCGACGGCATGAACCTGGTCGCCAAGGAATTCATCGCCGCGCAGGACCCGGACGACCCCGGCGTGCTGGTGCTGTCGCGCTTCGCCGGCGCGGCCGAGCAGATGAAGGAGGCGCTGCTGGTCAATCCCTACGACACGCACGGCACGGCAGAAAGCATCCAGCAGGCGCTGCGGATGCCACTGCACGAACGCCAGCGACGGCACCAGGCGCTGCTGGCCGGCATCCGCAGCCAGGATGTGCACTGGTGGCGCAAGACGTTTTTGGATGCCTTGGCTGACTGCCAGCCGGACTGACGCCGCCCACGCCTTCAGGCCACAAGCGCCAGCGCGGCATAGTCGCCGACCCGATCCCGCAAGCCCGCCGGCACGAGCGTGCAGCCGTCCGTCAGCGCGGCCAGCCTGCCGCTGATCTGCGATTGCAAGCGCGGCAGCAAATAGCCTTGGTGATTCCAGAACACGCTGCCGCCCAGGCTGATGCGCCGCAGGTCGAGCGTCACGATCAGGTTGTAGAGCGCCCTGCCCATAACCCGGCATGCCTCGTCAATAATGCCCTGCGCGATTGCCGAGCCTTCATTCGCAGCTATTAAAATACTAGCAGTGTCGGCATATGCGGGAAAGCGCCGCGGCAGCGCGTTGCCGCCGGCCAGCGCCTCGACGTCGCCGATGTTGCCGCAGCCGCAGAGCGCGCTTGCGTCGTCGCTGACGAACATGTGTCCCGCGTGGCCGGCGTTGCCGTTCTTGCCTTTCAAGACATGACCATCGACGCACAGGCCGACGCCGATGCCGGTGCTCCAGGTGACGTAGGCGCAGTCGTCAATGCCTTGCAGCGCGCCCCAGCGGCGTTCGGCCCGCAGCGCGGCGATGGCGTCGTTTTCGACCCGGACCCGGGCAAAGGCCTGGTGCAGCGGCGCTTCGAGCGGCGCCGCCCGCCAGTCGTTGGGCAGGCCGCGCGCCGCGCCGGCCAAGCCGCCGCAGATATTGGGCGACGCCAGCTCGATCAGGCCGCGCTTCAGCACGAACGGGCCGCTGGATGCCACGCCGACCGCCGCGATCTCCGAAAGCCGAATCCGCGCCGCTTCACAGCCCTCGCCGATCATCCGCAGCACCTGCAGCGCCAGCGCATCCGGCGCGCCCCGGGTGGCCGTCGCCTCGACGAGCCGCGCCCGGACGCCGCCAGGGTCCACCACGCTGACCGCCACCTTGGTGCCGCCGATATCGACGCACGCCACCGGCGGCGCGCCGGCGGGCAAAGAAGGCGATGGCGATGGCGCGTCCATGGGCGGCTTTCCTTCAGAAAAGATGGCTGATGACGCTGGCGACCAGGCTGAGCAAAATCGTCGTCGTCACCGGGATGAACCAGTCGCGGCCGAACAGCCGGAACCGCAGGTCGCCGGGCAGTTTGCCGAAGCCAAGCTTTTGCAGCAGCGGCGAAAACCAGCTGATGCATATCAGCGCGAGAAAAATGACGATAAACCAGCGGATCATGGGTTTGCTTTCGGATTTACCCGATCATCGTCATCGCACAGTGTTTAACGGCGCCCCGGTCGAAGGTCATCGTACGCGTGCAACCTGCCGCGGCTGCCGAGCGCTCGATCAAACAGTCGGCAAAATCAGCCGGGCTGGCCCGGTAAAGACGAACCGCACGCCAAACCGTTGCCGCGTTTTCCACCTGAATTTCCTTTGTCCGCAGCAACACTTCCAGAGCCTGCACCACCTGACTGCGTACCAGCTCGAAAGAAGATAACAAAACCCATACCAGCTCAATCACCGCGGCGA
>CAXSGT010000046.1:0-19138 GCA_964236835.1 uncultured Polaromonas sp. | reverse complement strand
GATGCGCGGCAGCGGCTGGCCGGTGTTCAGGTCGGTGGCCCTGACCAGGTCGCCGCGCAGCGCCAAATCCCACGGCGACGCGCCATCGACGAGGCGAATATTGCCGCTGGCTTCGAGGCCGGTGAAGCGGGCGCGCGTTTGCTGATAGCGAAATTCGCTGAGCGCGTCGAGCTCGGCGCCGGTGGCCTGCGAAAACCCCGGATTCAGCGGGTCATCGACCGGGTTGACCTCGCCATCGGCCTTGTTCCGGGTCACGCCCGGCGTTCGGTTGACGCCGATATAGTTCTGGAACCGGCTGACATAGGTATTGAGCGCAAACATGTTCGCCCCCGACTTCCATGCGGCGCCGACGTCGAGCTGGGTGGCGCGCTCCTTCGACAAGCTGGCGTCGCCAATTTCATAGCCTTTGGTCGCGACGTGGGGGCCGTTGGCGAAAAGCTCATAGTCCTTCGGCGCGCGCTCGGTGTAGGCCAGGTTGCTGGTGAGCCGCCACAGCGGCGCGACGTTCCACAGCGCGCCGACGGCGTAGCTCAGCGGCTTGAAACTGCGGCTTCCGGGAACGAATTTGGCCAGCGCGGGGTTGCCGAACGACTCGACCTTGACCGAGTCGAGGCGGCCGCCAAAACTCAATTTTCCCCAGCCGGTGCCGTACTCTTCATAAGCGAAAATCGCTTTTTGCCGGGTCTGGCTGTAGGGCGCGAAGGCTTCTTCGCCAACGGCCGAAAACCGGGTGTTTTCCGCCTGGACGCCGATCAGGCCGTCGAGGTTTCCGAGCTTGGCGTGCCTGGCTTCAAGCCGAAAATCGCTGCCCTTGTTGGTAAAAACCGTTCCCGCGACGCCGCCTTCGAACTCGGTGTGGGCGTAATCGGTATAGCTGTATTGGCCCTTGACGCTCTGGATGACGCGCCCCAAGTCGCGCAGCTCGCCTTCGAGCGCGTAGCGGTTCGATTTCATGTCGATCGTCACATCGGGTTCGGCGACGGTTCCGTATTTGCTGCGGAAGGTGCTGACCGACGCTCCGAGATAGCCCCGGTCGAAAAACACCGAGCCGCCGAGCGCGCCGCCATCGCTCTTGCTTGCCGAGTTGCAGATGCGCCTGGCGGTAAATGCGCCGCTGGCCTTGTCGCAAAGCAAGTCGATGGGCACCCGGACATCGCCCGTTTCGCGGCCGAAGGCATCGATATGCAGCGCGTAGCGGTCGTTGCCGCCTTCGAGCAGCGCGCCGGCGCCGCGTTCGCGGTTGGCGCTGGCCAGGCCGAGGTCGAGTTTGCCGCCGACGCCGCCCTTGGCGTCGAACAGCGCCTCGCGCGGGATGCGGTTGTCGATGACGTTGACCGCGCCGCCGACGGCGCTGCCGCCGTACTGCAGGGCGCCCGGCCCGCGCAGCACTTCGATGCGCTCGATGCTGATCGGGTCGGCCGTGACCGCATGGTCAAAGCTCAGGTTCGAGACATCGAGCAGCGCGCCGCCGTTGTTCAGGATGCGGATGCGGTCGCCGTCCTGGCCGCGGATGATGGGCCGGCTGGCGTTCGGGCCGAAGTAGCTGCTGCTCACGCCGGGAACGCCGTTGAGCGTCTCGCCCAAAGTGGTATTAGAGCGCAAAAGCAGCGCTTCACCCGAGTACTGTTCCGCAGGTGCTATTAAATCCGTAGCGCCAAGGGGGTTGCCCGTGACCGTGACTTCTCTCAAGGCGGGCGTTTGGGACGATCGGGGCGCTTCGGGCGAAGGTGCGGTCTGCGCGTTCGCCTGGCCGGCTTGCAGCCCGCTGGCGGCCGCCAGGGCCAGCAGCGCGCGCTGGACGGACGTTTTTTTTGCGAAGGCGGAAAAATGCGAGCGCGAACGGCTTGCTGCCTGCGTATAAAAAAATAATGGTTTCATGATTGACTCGCTGAATTTGTGGTGCGATGCCGCGCAAGCCTGGCGGCTCTGCGGGCGCGGGGGCGATGCTGCGCGCCGCCTGCTGGAAGCGCCAAAGCCCGCGAAGGCCGACGGAAATTCAACGAGTCGAGGGTGGGCCGCGGGCATCGAACAGCGCGGCCCAGCGGGCGAGTGCTTCGCTTTGAAAAATAGCGACCGCAAGCGGCGGCAAAACCACCGGCAGGACCAGACTGGCGACATTCGCCGCCGCGCCGCCATGGCTGGCCTGGTCGTATAGCCGGCAATCGGAGTCGCTGGTGTGCGACGAGAAAAGCAGCTCCAGCCTGCTTTTGGCGGCGCCGATCGCATGCGGCGCCGAAGCTTTGACCATAAGCCGGGACGCCACGCCGGGCCCCGACCGGTGCAGCACGCCGTGCACGAATCCAAATGTCTGCAACAGCAGCAGCGTCAACGCCAAAAGCCACGTCGTCAACAAGGCGGACGACCGGCTCGAAGGGCTTTGCGATGACCTGCAAGACTTCATTTGGCCGCTAGTTTAGCGGCAAACCATGGCTGCTTTCCGATCCCGGCGCCGCCTGGGCGCAAGGCCTATGCAAGTTACCGGGCGACTCCGGACAGCTTCAAGCGGTGGCGGCAATGTCGGTTTGGGCTTTTAACGCTGTATGTAAACCACAACACTCATGAAACCCCTTATCCTCTGGGCATCCAATGTGGCCGTGCGCTTGCGCCAAAGCCGATACCGGTCGGCTTTTTGCCACTTTTGCCTAAAAATTCCCAAGGAATCGCCATGCCAGCGTTACGCATTGCAGCTACTTTTCTGACCCTCGGGCCTGCGCGGCAAGGCACGCTCGCCCTGATCGCCTTGCTTGCGCTGGGCCTGGCGTCGTGCGGCAAGAGCGATGCGCCGCCCGCGGGCCCGCCCGCGGCGCCGCCGCCGGCGCAGGTCGGCGTCGTGACCGTCGCGCCGGGCGACGTCGGGCTGGTGACCGAGCTGCCGGGCCGGCTGGAGGCGTCGCGCGTCGCCCAGGTCAGGGCGCGCGCCGCCGGCATTTTGCAAAAACGCCTGTTTCGCGAAGGCAGCGATGTGAAAGAGGGCCAGCCGCTGTTTGTCATCGACGCCGCCCCTTATGCCGCCGCCGCCGCCAGCGCCAAGGCCGGCCAGCAGCGCGCCGAGGCGAACCTGGCGCAGGCCACCGCCCTGGCCGAGCGCTACAAGCCGCTGGTCGAGGCCAATGCGGTCAGCAAGCAAGAGTACGCCAACGCCGTCGCGGCGCAAAAGCAGGCCGCGGCCGACGTGGCGGTGGGGAAAGCCAACGTGCAGACGGCAGGCATCACGCTGGGCTATGCGTCGGTGACGGCGCCGATCTCGGGCCGCATCGGCCGCTCGCTGGTGACCGAAGGCGCGCTGGTGGGGCAGGGCGAAGCAACGCAGCTCGCGGTCATCCAGCAGATCGACCCCATGTATGTCAACTTCACGCAGTCGGCGTCCGACGTGATGAAGCTGCGCGCCGCGATGGCCAACGGCCAGCTCAAGCGCGCCAGCGGGCCGGAAGCCGCCAGCGTGCGCATCGTGCTCGAAGACGGCACGGAATACGCGCAGCCGGGGCGCCTGCTGTTTTCCGACCTGACGGTCGATTCCAACACCGGGCAGATCACCCTGCGCGCCGAAGTCCCGAACGCCGGCGGGCGGCTGCTGCCGGGGCTTTATGTCCGGGTGCGGCTGGAGCAGGCGCAGGCCGCCAACGCCATCACCCTGCCGCAGCAGGCGGTCACGCGCAGCGCGCAGGGCGACACCGTGATGGTCGTGTCGGCTGACGGGAAGGTCACGCCGCGCCAGGTCAAGATCGGTTCGGCGAGCGGGGCGCAATGGGTGGTGCTGGAGGGACTCAAGGCCGGCGAGCAAGTGATGGTCGATGGCTTCCAGAAGGCGCCACCGGGCGCGACCGTCAAGCCGGTGCCCTGGCAGCCTGCCGGCTCGGCGGCGCCGCCGGCCACGCCTGCGTCTGCGTCTGCGTCTGCGGCGAAGTAAGGAGCGCACCCCCATGGCCAAGTTCTTTATCGACCGACCGATTTTTGCCTGGGTGATCGCCTTGTTCATCCTGGTGATGGGCGGCGTGGCGATCACGCAGCTGCCGATCGCCCAGTATCCGCCGGTCGCGCCGCCGTCGATCATCGTGACGGCGGCCTACCCTGGCGCCTCGGCCAGGACGCTCGAAGACAGCGTGCTGGCCGTGATCGAGCGCGAGATGAACGGGTCGCCGGGCCTGATCTACATGGAGTCGGTGGCGCAGGCCAACGGCACCGGCACTATCACATTGACATTCGAGACCGGCACCAATCCCGACCTGGCGCAAGTCGATGTGCAGAACCGGCTGTCGCGCGCGTCGCCGCGCCTGCCGCAGGCCGTGACGCAGCAGGGCGTGCGGGTCGATAAGTCACGCTCGAACTTTCTGCTGTTCGCGATGCTGTCGTCGAGCAATCCGGAAATCGACCCAGTGGCGCTCGGCGACTACGCGTCGCGCAATGTCGTTCCCGAGCTGCAGCGCCTGCCGGGTATCGGCCAGGCGCAGCTGTTCGGCACCGAGCGCGCCATGCGCATCTGGCTCGACCCGGCCAAGCTGGCGGGGTTTGCCTTGTCGGCGGCGGACGTGACCAACGCCATCCGCGGCCAGAATGCGCAGATCGCCTCGGGAACGATCGGCGACCTGCCCAATGTCGCCGGGCAGGGTATCGCCGCCACGGTCGTGGTCAACGGCCAGCTGACCAGTGTGGAGCAGTTCGGCGATATCGTGCTGCGCGCGACGACCCAGGGCGCGACGGTGCGGCTCAAGGACGTCGCCCGGATCGAGCTCGGCGCGCAAACCTACGCGACGTCGGCGCGGCTCAACGGCAAGCCGGCGGCCGGCATCGGCCTGCAACTGGCGCCCGGCGGCAACGCGCTCGATGCGGCCAAGGCCGTGCGCGCCAAAATGGAGCAGCTCAAGGCGTACTTTCCCCAGGGCGTGAGCTACTCGATTCCTTATGACAGTTCGCGCTTCGTCAGCATTTCGATCCGCCAGGTCGCCGAGACGCTGATCGAGGCGATTATTCTGGTGTTCCTGGTGATGTTCCTGTTTTTGCAGAACTGGCGCTACACCATCATCCCGACGCTGGTCGTGCCGATCGCCCTGCTGGGCACCTTCGCCACGCTGCTGGCGCTGGGGTTTTCCATCAACGTGCTGACGATGTTCGGCATGGTGCTGGTGATCGGCATCGTCGTCGATGACGCGATCGTCGTCGTCGAGAACGTCGAGCGCATCATGAGCGAGGAAGGCCTGCCGCCGCTCGACGCGACGCGCAAGGCGATGGGGCAGATCTCCGGCGCCATCATCGGCGTGACGGTGGTGCTGATCTCGGTGTTCGTGCCGCTGGCGTTTTTCGCCGGCTCGGTCGGCAACATCTATCGCCAGTTCGCCGCCGTCATGGTCGCGTCGATCGGATTTTCAGCGTTTATGGCGCTGTCGCTCACGCCGGCGCTGTGCGCCACGCTCCTAAAACCGGTCGAGGCCGGCCACCACCATGAAAAAACCGGCTTTTTCGGCTGGTTCAACCGGGGCTTTTCGCGCACCGCCAAGGGCTATGAGGGCCTGGTCGCGCGGCTGCTCAGGCGCGCCGGGCGCTATCTTCTGATCTACGCCGCGATCATCGGCGTCGTGGCGCTGGTGTACACGCGGCTGCCGACGTCGTTCCTGCCGGCCGAAGACCAGGGCAACCTGCTGGTGAATATCCAACTGCCGCCGGGTGCGACGCTCGAGCGCACGCAGGCGGTGATCGAGCAGGTCGAGGGCTTCATGCTCAAGCAGCCCGAGGTGCAAAGCATGGTCGGCGTGCTCGGCTTCAGCTTTTCCGGCCAGGGGCAAAACGCCGCGCTCGCCTTTGTCACGCTCAAGGACTGGGCCGAGCGCAAAGAGGCCAGCCAGCACGCCGACGCGCTGGCCAGGCGGGCCTTCGGCGCGCTCTCTGGCATTCGCGACGCGGTGGTGTTTCCGCTCAGCCCGCCGGCGATTCCCGAGCTCGGCACCGCCAGCGGCTTCAGCTTCCGGCTGCAGGACCGCGCCGGCCTGGGCGGCGACGCGCTGCTGGCGGCGCGCAACCAGCTGCTCGGCATGGCCGGCAAGAATCCGCTCTTGACACAGGTGCGGCCCGAAGGCCTGGAAGACGCGCCGCAGCTGCAGCTCGAAATCGACCGCGACAAGGCAAACGCGCTGGGCGTGAGTTTCGACGCCATCAACACGGCGCTATCGACTGAGCTGGGCTCGGCCTATGTGAATGATTTTCCGAACCAGGGCCGGCTGCAGCGCGTCGTGGTGCAGGCCGATGCGCCGGCGCGCATGCAGCCGGACGAGCTGCTGCAGCTCAATGCCGCCAACAGCCGCGGCGAGGCGGTGCCGCTGTCGGCCTTCGCCACCACGCGCTGGGTCAAGGGCGCGACGCAGACGGTGCGCTACAACGGCTATCCGGCGATGCGCATCAGCGGCTCGGCGGCGCCGGGCCAGAGCACCGGCGCGGCGATGGCCGAGATGGAGAAAATGGCGGCCCGGCTGCCGCCGGGTTTCGGCTACGAATGGACCGGCCTGTCGCGCGAGGAAAAGCTTGCCGGCTCGCAGGCCGTCGTGCTGTACGGCTTTGCGATCCTGGCGGTGTTCCTGGCGCTGGCGGCGCTGTATGAAAGCTGGTCGATTCCACTGGCCGTGATCCTCGTCGTGCCGCTGGGCGTGGTCGGCGTGCTGCTGGCGACCTTGCTGCGCAGCTACGCCAACGACGTCTATTTCCAGGTGGGCCTCATCACCATCATCGGCCTGTCGGCGAAGAATGCGATTTTGATCATCGAGTTCGCCAAGGATTTGCAGTCGCAGGGCAAAGGCGTCGTCGAGTCGGCGCTGGCCGCGGCGCATCTGCGTTTTCGGCCCATCGTGATGACCTCGCTTGCCTTTATGCTCGGCGTGCTGCCGCTGGCGATCGCCACCGGCGCGAGCTCGGCGAGCCAGCGCGCCATCGGCACCGGCGTGATCGGCGGGATGCTCACCGGCACCGCGCTGTCGGTGTTTTTCGTGCCGATTTTCTTTGTCGTGATTCGCGGCTTTTTCAAGGGCAGCGCGCGGCAGCGGCAGATCTACGCCGAGCACGCCCGGGCGGCGGGCGCGGGCAGCCTCGAAGGAAAGCCAGTCCCATGAACAAGCCAAGACTTTTGCAGCGCCTGGCGGCGTGCGCGGCGGCACTGCTGGCGGGCTGCTCGATGATTCCGCGCTACGACCGCCCGCCGGCGCCGGTCGCCGCCGGCTTTCCGGTGTACATCGGCGCTGCGCCCGGCGTTTCGGCCGACGCACAGCCGGCGGCCAGCGTCGCCTGGGAGGATTTCTTTTCCGACGCCAGGCTCAAGCGCCTGATCGGGCTGGCGCTGGCGAACAACCGCGACCTGCGCGTCGCGGTGCTCAACATCGAGCAAGCGCGGGCGCAGTATCAGATCCGGCGCGCCGACCAGTTGCCCGCCGTCAATGGTGTTTTGAGCGGATCACGCACCCCGGGCGCCAATGGCGGCACCGTCAGCCTCTACACCGTCGGCCTGGCCGTCACGGCGTATGAGCTCGACTTCTTCGGCCGCGTCGGCAGCTTGAAGGAAGCCGCGCTGGCGCAGTACCTTGCGACCGAAGAAGGCCGCAGGACGGCGCAGATCAGCCTGATCGCCGGGGTGGCGACGACCTACCTGGGCATCCTGGCCGACGACGAATTGATCGACATCACGCGCCAGACGCTGGCAACGCGGCAGGAATCGGTCAAACTGAGCAAACTGCGCTTTGACAACGGCGTCGTGTCCGAGCTCGACTACCAGCAGGCGCTTTCGCTGCTCGAAGCGGCCCGCGTCGTCTATTCGCAGCAGCAGCGCCAGCGCGCGCTCGATCAAAACGCCTTGACGCTGCTCGTCGGGCAGCCGCTGGCAGCAGGTGACATGCCGGCGACGCCAGCGCAGCGGCCGGCTTCGCTGGAGCAGCTCGAACCGCTGGCGCCGGTGCCTGCCGGCTTGCCTTCGGACCTGCTCGAGAACCGGCCCGACATCCGCCAGGCCGAGCAGCTATTGCTGGCGGCAAACGCCAATATCGGCGCGGCCCGGGCGGCGTTTTTCCCCAGGATTTCGTTGACCGTCGGCGCCGGCAGCGCCAGCGGCCACTTGAGCGGACTGCTGCAAAACGGCTCGTGGGGCTGGACCGTCGCGCCGCAGCTGCTGCTGCCGATTTTCGACTATGGACGCAACAGCGCCGGCCTCGACATCGCCGCGGCGGGGCGCGATATCGCCATTGCCCAGTACGAAAAATCGATTCAGACGGCGTTTCGCGAAGTCGCCGACGCGCTGGCGACGCGCACCACGCTGGCCGACCAGCTGCAGTCGCAGCAGGCGCAGGCGAACGCCGAGGCGGTGCGTTTCAGGCTCTCCGACCTGCGCTACCAGAACGGCATTTCGAGCTACCTCGACCTGCTCGACGCGCAGCGTTCGCTGTTCGCGGCGCAACAGGCGGTGGTGCAGACGCGGCTGGCGCAGCTGCAAAGCCAGGTCGCGCTGTACCGGGCGCTGGGCGGCGGTTGGAAATATTGATGAAATATCGGTTTTACGCTTATCCCGCTTAGGTTGTTAGATATCAAAAATATAGCAAGTCAACCTCGGTCGCCAGCCCCAGCCAACGCCGAGCCGCCGCCCTCAGCGATTCAGGATGGCCGGTTGTCAGCAAGCTGATCCGGCCCGGCGCACCGATCGTCAGGCCCGGCGTTGACGCGATTCGCCGTGTCTGGCGGGCGACGGCCAGGCCGCTGTCGATGAGCCGCACCTCCGGCCCCAGCAGGGCGTGCAAGTGCGCGGCGGCAAACGGATAGTGCGTGCAGCCCAGCACCAATGTGTCGATATCTCCGGTTTGGGTGCCAAAAACGCCCATGGCGCCGGTGTAGCCTGCGCAAAGCGCTATTATTTTTGTAGTATCACCGGTTTCGGCGCCGCGCTCGATCGCATCGGCCAGGCCGGGGCATGGCTGCACAACGAACTCCGCCCGGCCCGCCTGCACGGCCAGCAAGGCCTGGAATTTTGCGCTGGCAAGCGTGCCGCGCGTGGCCAGCACGCCGATGCGCCCGGTTTTGCTCAGCGCCACGGCGGGCTTCAGGGCCGGCTCGACGCCGATCAGCACCAGCTGCGGATGCTCGCCGCGCAGCGTCTCGATCGCGCCGGCCGTCGCCGTGTTGCAGGCGATCACCAGCGCTTTCACGCCCCGGCCGACCAGATAGCGGGCGATGGCGCGCGAGCGCGCCAGCACATGCGCCGCACCCTGCTCGCCGTAGGGCGCGTGGCCGCTGTCGGCGATGTAGATGAAGTGTTCATGCGGCATCTCGGTCCGCAGCGCCTTGAGCACGCTCAGGCCGCCGACGCCGGAGTCGAAGACGCCGATGGGGGCGCTCATGGCGCCGGAATGAACTGGCGTTCGGCGGACCAGCGGTCAAAGGTCGGACGAAGGTCGTCGGGCACCGAAAACAAAAAATCGACATTGATCGGATGGCTGGCCTGCATGAAATGGCGCACGGCGTCGAGCAGCACATCGCCCTGCCTGCGGTCTTTGTCACGCTTGACCGAATTGCGCTCGGGTTTGTCGGCCAGCCAGAGCTTGTGCAGGCCCATGAACCGGGGGTCGGGCACCGTCAGCGGACAGGCTCGCCCGCGTTCGGTGGCGACCACCGCGCTGACCGGGCTGCCCAGCAGCAGCCATTCCTGCTCGACGAGCGTTTGCATTGGTGCGAAGGCTTCGTTCCTCGGCAATGGGTGGCAGCTCGGCGCCGCCAGCAGTTCGACCTCATAGCCGTCGGCGTCCAAGGCCTGATAGGGCTTGCGCGGATTGATTTTGTAGCTGGGATCGATGCTCTTTAATACGCTGAAAAGCGTCTTGCGTGTCTTTGTTTGCGACTCCGTACCAGCAAACGTCAACGACGCCGGCGTGTTCCTGCACCAGGTCAGGTCGAAGTCCAGCGTTTCTTCGTTGCCCGCCGGAAAGATGGCGTTCGCAGCCCACTCATAGGCTGAAAAGGCGTTGGTCCCGACGACCATAAGGTCGGTGCCCAGCAGATTTTCAATGTCGAGCTTGCGCAAAATTTCGGCTTGCTTGTCGGGCAGGGTGGGCATCCGCATGCGGCGGTACAGCGTAGAGCGGGTTTGAATTAATGCGTCGGCAGAAGCGGCGCGTTCAACCGCCTCTTTTTTTTCCTCGGCGAAGCTGGCAAATTGCCGCTCGGTGTCAAGGCTGCGTGGGCCCAGGCTGGTGCCGTTGTCGGTGCCGCCTTGCTTGACGTACAGGTATTGATGGCTGGACCGCTCGGCCCAGTACATGGAAGCCGGTAGTTTTTGCAGTGTTTGGCGTGCGTCGAGCCAGAATCGGTAGGCTTGTTCCAGGTTGGCGGCAAGCCGTTGCGCGTCGCTTGAAAAAACCAGGTATCGCTGTTTTTCATAGATCATAAGTGTATGATTTTATTCGAATTACACCGAGTAGGTGCATTTTCACGCGCGATCGGTGCAAAATTTAGCGAACTGTTGGTTTCTAGCCTTGAGTAACAGCAATATTCTTGAACTCGCCCGCGGCAATCCGCCCCCGCCACTGCGCCGGCCCAGTGATATGCGCGCTCGTCCCTGCGGAATCGACCGCGACCGTCACCGGCATATCGACCACGTCGAATTCGTAAATCGCTTCCATTCCCAGGTCAGCAAACCCAACGACTTCGGCATGCTTGATGGCCTTGGATACGAGGTAAGCCGCGCCGCCGACGGCCATCAGGTAGGCGCTTCCGTGCTTCCTGATCGACGCGATTGCCTCCGGACCGCGCTCGGCCTTGCCGATCATGGCGATCAGGCCGGTCTGGCCAAGCATCATTTCGGTAAAGCCGTCCATTCGCGTCGAGGTCGTCGGGCCGGCCGGGCCGACCACTTCGCCCTTGACCGGATCGACCGGGCCGACGTAGTAGATCACCCGGTTGGTGAAATCGACCGGCAGCTTTTCGCCCTTGAGCAGCATGCCTTCGATGCGCTTGTGCGCCGCGTCGCGGCCGGTCAGCATCTTGCCGCTGAGCAGCAGCGTGTCGCCGGGCTTCCAGCTCGCGACTTCTTCGCGCGTCAAGGCGTTGAGATCGACTTGTCTGCTCTTGACGTAATCGGGCGTCCAGTTCACGTCGGGCCAGGTGTCGAGCGACGGCGGCGTCAGGTACACCGGTCCAGTGCCGTCGAGCACGAAATGCGCATGGCGCGTCGCGGCGCAGTTCGGGATCATCGCCACCGGCTTGCTGGCGGCGTGCGTCGGATAGAGCTTGACCTTCACGTCGAGCACGGTCGTCAGGCCGCCCAGGCCCTGCGCGCCGATGCCCAGCGCGTTAACCTTCTCGAACAGCTCCAGCCGCAGCGCTTCCACCTTGGTCAATGCCGCGCCAGCCGAGGATTTGGCCTGCAATTCGTACATGTCCAGGTCGTCCATCAGGCTTTCCTTGGCCATCAGCACCGCTTTTTCGGCCGTGCCGCCGATGCCGATGCCAAGCATCCCGGGCGGGCACCAGCCGGCGCCCATCGTGGGAACGGTCTTCAGCACCCAATCGACGATCGAGTCGCCGGGGTTGAGCATCGCCATTTTGCTTTTGTTCTCGCTGCCGCCGCCCTTGGCCGCGACGGTGATTTCAAGCGTGTTGCCAGTGACGATTTCAGTGGAGATCACCGCCGGCGTGTTGTCTTTGGTGTTCCTGCGGTCGAACTGCGGATCGGCGACGACCGAGGCGCGCAGCGTGTTGTCGGGGTGGTTGTAGCCGCGCCGAACGCCTTCGTTGATCGCGTCGTCAAGGCTCCCCGTAAACCCCTCCCAGCGAACATCCATGCCGACTTTCAGAAACACATTGACGATGCCGGTGTCCTGGCAGATCGGCCGGTGGCCGGTCGCGCTCATCCGGCTGTTGGTCAGGATTTGCGCAATCGCGTCCTTGGCCGCCGGGCTTTGCTCGCGCTCGTAGGCGCGCGCCAGGTGGGCGATGTAGTCGGCTGGATGGTAGTAGCTGATGAACTGCAGCGCGGCGGCGACGGATTCGATGAGGTCGGATTGTTTGATGGTGGTCGTCATGGTTTTGAAAGCACGATTTGGAAACTTGAGGGGCGATCACCGACGCTACGGAACCGGCTTGCGCCACATGTCGATGACAATTGAAAATGCTGCTAAAAGGTTCGACTGTCGGGACGTGGCTACCGTATAGGGGATCGGCGTACCGACGGTTTGCCTGAATTCTGGACGTTAAAAACCCGGGTTGAGGTCATTGACCGCGCTCCATGGTATATATCATGGAAAATACCATGCTGTAGAGGAAAGTCAAATGCACCAGACCGCAAAAATATTTGCTACCGGACGTAGTCAGGCAGTCCGCTTGCCATTGGAATTCCGTTTCGACGTTGCCGAAGTTTTCATCCGCCGCGATCCTGCTACCGGTGATGTAGTGCTGTCGCGTAAACCGAGCGACTGGCGAGGCTTGCTGGATGTCGTGGCGCAAAACAAAGACGAAGATATGCTGATTGAGCGCCGGCAAACCCATGCGCGGCGCGATCCCTTTGAGGCGTTGAAGGAATGAGCCAGCCTTACATGCTCGACACCAATGTGGTCAGCCACATCATGCAGGGGCGGGACGCGCCATTGCTGGATCGATTGGCTGCCGTACCGGTTGGGCAAGCGGTGATATCGAGCGTTACCCTGGCCGAGTTGGAGTACGGCTTGCATCGCAAAGGGCAACCCAGTCGTTTGAGAAATGCCATGACCCAAGTGCTGCTGCGCATGGACGTGATGCCCTGGGATGAAAAAGTTGCCACGTGCTACGGCGGGTTTTGTGCCGCGCTCGAAGCCAAAGGCATCAGTCTTAGCGACTTTGACATGATGATTGCAGCCCACGCCGTCGCCGTGAATGCGACATTGGTCAGTCGTGACAAGGCGTTTGTCCAGGTCACTGAGCGCTTGAGATTGGAGATTTGGTAGCCACCATGGCACACGCTGCTTCGGTTCGCGTCACGGCAGCGCCTACTGATCGGCAAATATTACAGAGCCGCCGGTGCGCCTTCCTCAACTGGCCGTCACACCGCGCAAAAACTCGACAAACGCCGCCGCCGATTCCGCCGGCTTTTCCAGCGTCGGTAAGTGGCCGCAGCCCGGCAGCAGCTGCAGCCGGGCGTTCGGCAGCGCAGCGGCGAGCTTGCGCGCAACGAGCAAGGGCGAAACCTTATCGTCTTCGCCCCAGAGCGCGAGCACTGGCATTTCGAGCTCGCCCAGGCGGTTGGTGATGTCGCTCCGTCCGCCGACCGCCCGCGCCTGAGCTACTCCTGCCACGACGCCGACGCTGCGCGCCATGTCCATGAACGTCGCGCGCTCGCTGACAGCCGTTTCGTTGAACATCATCCCGGCGAGCATGGCAAAAGCCTCGTCGGGCGCGCTTTCGAGCTTGCCGGCCAGATCGACGCCGTCGGGCGGCGCCGCGCCGGGGTCGCTACCCATGACCCACAGCGCTGTCACGCGCTCCGGCGCCGCCAGCGCGATTTCCAGCGCCAGCCGGCCGCCGTAGGACGCGCTGACCAGCACGAAGTTTTCCGGCGCCCGCCCCAGGATGTCGGCGACGCTGTCGGCCAGGGCGGGCTTGGGCGACATCATGATTTGCGCATCGATCTGCTCGCCCAGATCGGCAATCACATCGCTGTAGAGGCGCTCGTCGCAAAGCAGCGCGGGAATAAAGACGGTTGGAATCGAAGTGGGCATGGCGTGTGGCGGTTTTCTCGTGGTGATTAGCGTGAAGTCAGGTTAAGCCAAGGGAAATCGACGTGCTTGCGTCGGGGCAATTAAAGCCGGTCATACTTGAATATTTAACTCAACAGCAGTAGCACAGGCTCCAGTCATGACCACACGCACCGAACGCGACACCTTCGGCCCGATCGAGGTGCCGGCCGACAAGCTCTGGGGCGCGCAGACGCAGCGCTCCTTGCAGAACTTCGATATCTCGGGCGAGCGCCAGCCCGACGAGCTGATCCGGGCGCTGGCGCAGATCAAGCGCTCGTCGGCCCTCGTCAACCAGGCGCTGGGCCTGCAGGACGGCAAAAAAACAAACGCCATCGCCGCCGCGGCCGACGAGGTCATCGCCGGCCGGCATCCTGGCGAATTTCCGCTGGTGGTCTGGCAGACCGGCTCGGGCACGCAGACCAACATGAACGTCAACGAGGTGCTGGCGAACCGGGCGAGCGAGCTGCTTGGCGGTGAGCGCGGCGAGGCGCGGCTGGTGCATCCGAACGACGACGTGAACCGCAGCCAGTCGTCGAACGACGTGTTCCCGACCGCGATGCATGTGTCGGCGGTAGAGTCCATCACGAACCGGCTGCTGCCGGCGCTGGAAAAACTGCACGCGACGCTGGCGCGGAAGTCGCGGGACTTCGCCGGCATCGTGAAAATCGGCCGCACCCACTTGCAGGACGCGACGCCGCTGACGCTGGGCCAGGAATTCTCCGGCTATGTCGCGCAGCTGGCGCACGGCGAGGCGCATGTGCGCGCGGCGCTGCCGCACCTGTATGAACTGGCGCTTGGCGGCACGGCCGTCGGCACCGGCCTGAACGCCCCCAAGGGCTATGCCGAACAGGTGGCAAGCGAGCTGGCGCGGCTGACGGGCCTGCCGTTCGTCACCGCGCCGAACAAGTTCGAGGCGATGGCGTCGTGCGACGCGCTGGTGCATGCGCACGGCGCGCTGAAAACGCTCGCGGCGAGCCTCATGAAAATCGCCAACGACGTGCGCTGGCTCGCCAGCGGCCCGCGCAGCGGCATCGGCGAGCTGAGCATTCCGGAAAACGAGCCGGGCTCGTCGATCATGCCGGGCAAGGTGAATCCGACGCAGAGCGAGGCGCTGACGATGCTCGCAGCGCAGGTTTTCGGCAACGACGTGGCGATCAATTTCGGCGGCGCGTCGGGCAACTTCGAGCTGAACGTGTTCCGGCCAATGGTGGCGTACAACTTTTTGCAAAGCGTACGGCTGCTCGCCGACGGCATGGTCAGCTTCAACGACCACTGCGCCGTCGGCATCGAGCCGAACCTAGGGCGCATCGCCGAGCTGGTTGACCGCTCGCTGATGCTGGTGACGGCGCTCAACACGCATATCGGCTACGACAAGGCGGCCTTCATCGCCAAGAAGGCGCACAAGGAGGGCTCAAGCCTGCGCGAGGCGGCGCTCGCCTCGGGCCATGTCACGGCGCAGGAGTTCGACGCCTGGGTCGTGCCGCGCGACATGGTGTGATTTCCTCGAAAACCGCAATTGCTACTATTTTAATAGCTTGTGGTGCCCGCCCTGATTACGCAAAAACCACTTTTTATCAATGTTTTTGCGCCGCGATGCCCGACATCACCTTGTCGGTGTAGGCGATCGCCAGCGCCGATAGCAAAAAGGTGATGTGGATCATGGTTTGCGCGATCAGCACCCGGTCGGTGTAGTTGTCGGCGTTGATGAAGGTCTTGAGCAGGTGGATCGAGCTGATGCCGATGATGGCCGTCGCCAGCTTGACCTTCAGCACCGACGCATTGACATGGCTGAGCCACTCGGGCTGGTCCGGATGGCCTTCGAGGTCCATGCGGCTGACGAAGGTTTCATAGCCGCCGACGATCACCATGATCAAGAGGTTCGAGATCATCACCACGTCGATCAGCGCCAGCACGACCAGCATGATGACGGTTTCGTTGAGCGTGACGATCGGCGTCGTGGTCTTGTAGCCGATGCTGCTGATCAGCGCCTGCAGCGCGGCCTGGCTGCCGAACGCCGCTTCGATCAGATGCATCAATTCGACCAGGAAGTGGAGCACATAGACACCCTGCGCCGCGATCAGGCCGAGGTACAGCGGCAGCTGCAGCCAGCGGCTGGCGAAAATCAGTTTGGGCATCGGCCTCAGCGGGGAAATTTTAGGAGGAGTTTGGGGGGAATTGAAGTCCGACATGTCGCCTAGCGTTGGGTGAATTCCAATTGTAGGGGGAGCCAAATGTCGGCTGAATGAAATCGCTAAGATGCAAATCGCGTCAGTGGCTCGTAAGTGCTTTGCACCAAAGTAACGCCCGTTCATACAATCCCAAGGAGACAAATCCGATGAGCCCATCCAATACCGCCGTGGAATCCACACTGGTTGAAAACCGCGTTTTTCCGCCTTCGCAAGCGATGATGAGGAACGCGCGGATTGCCGGCATGGGCAGCTACGACGTACTGTGCGCCGAAGCCGAAAACGATTACCAAGGTTTCTGGGCCCGGCTGGCGCGGGAAAACTTGAGCTGGCGCAAGCCGTTCACACAGGTGCTCGACGAATCGAACGCGCCTTTTTACAAGTGGTTCGCCGACGGCGAGCTCAACGCGTCGTACAACTGACTCGACCGGCACCTGGGAACGCCGACCGAGCACAAGAACGCCATCATTTTCGAGAGCGACGACGGCCAGGTCAGCCGCGTCACGTACAGGGAACTGCACGCCAAAGTCAGCCAGTTCGCCAGCGCGCTCAAGGAAATGGGTATCCGAAAGGGCGACCGCGTCGTCATCTACATGCCGATGACGGTCGAAGGCATTGTGGCGATGCAGGCGTGCGCGCGCATCGGCGCGACGCACTCGGTCGTGTTCGGCGGCTTCTCGGCCAAAAGCCTGCAGGAGCGCATCCAGGACGCGGGCGCCGTCGCCGTCATCACCGCCAACTACCAGCTGCGCGGCGGCAAGGCGCTGCCGCTCAAGTCGATCGTCGACGACGGCATCGCCATGGGCGGCTGCGAGTCGATCAAAAACGTCATCGTCTATCAGCGCACGCCGACCGCGTGCAATATGGTCGCCGGCCGCGACAGCCTGATGCACGAGGTGACGGCGAAGGCCAACCCGGTGTGCGCGCCCGAGTTCGTCGGCGCCGAGCATCCGCTGTTCGTGCTCTACACCTCGGGCTCGACCGGCAAGCCCAAGGGCGTGCAGCACAGCACCGGCGGCTATTTACTGTGGGCCAAGCTGACGATGGACTGGACCTTCGACCTGCAACCGTCGGACATCTTCTGGTGCACCGCCGACATCGGCTGGATCACCGGCCACACCTACATCGCCTACGGCCCGCTCGCCGCCGGCGCGACGCAGGTTGTTTTCGAGGGCATTCCGACCTATCCGAACGCCGGGCGCTTCTGGCAGATGATCGAAAAGCACAAGGTGACGATTTTCTACACCGCGCCGACCGCCATTCGCTCGCTCATCAAAGCGGCCGAAGGCGACGCGGCGGTGCATCCGGACCGCTCGGACCTGAGCAGCCTGCGCATCCTGGGCTCGGTTGGCGAGCCGATCAACCCCGAGGCCTGGATGTGGTACTACAAACACATCGGGCACGAGCGCTGCCCGGTCGTCGATACCTTCTGGCAAACCGAAACCGGCGGCCACATGATCACGCCGCTGCCCGGCGCGACGCCGCTGGTTCCCGGCAGCTGCACGCTGCCTTTGCCCGGCATCATGGCCGCCATCGTCGATGAGGCCGGCCATGACCTGCCCAACGGTTCGGGCGGCATGCTGGTCGTCAAGCGCCCCTGGCCGTCGATGATCCGCACCATCTGGAACGACCCGGAGCGCTTCAAGAAAAGCTATTTTCCCGAGGAAATGGGCGGCGCGATCTATCTGGCGGGCGACGGCGCGGTGCGAAACATCGACAACGGCTATTTCCGCATCACCGGCCGCATCGACGACGTGCTGAACGTCTCGGGCCACCGCATGGGAACGATGGAAATCGAGTCGGCGCTGGTGGCGCATCCGATGGTCGCCGAAGCGGCAGTGGTCGGCCGGCCCGACGACCTGACCGGCGAGGCGATCGTCGCGTTTGTCGTGCTCAAGCGCTCGCGCCCGACGGGCGACGAGGGCAAGGCGATCGCCAAGGAGTTGCGCGACTGGGTCGGCAAGGAAATCGGCCCGATCGCCAAGCCCAAGGACATCCGCTTCGGCGACAACCTGCCGAAGACGCGCAGCGGCAAAATCATGCGCCGGCTGCTGCGCGGCGTCGCCAAGGGCGAGACGGCGCCGCAGGACACCTCGACGCTGGAGAATCCGGCGATCCTGGAGCAGCTGTCGCAGAATTTGTAGGCTTTTTGCATAGCCGGGCCGGCAACAAAAAAACCCGTCGATCGACGGGCTTTTTCATGTCTGCCGTCTCAAGGTTGCAGCAGATCGGCGGCCTTGACGAATCATTTCTGCGCCAGGATCCAGGCGACCAGCTTCTTCGCTTCGTCGGCGCTGACCTGGGTGTTGGACGGCATCGGAACCGGCCCCCAGACGCCCGAGCCGCCTTTGAGCACCTTGGCTTCTAGCTTGGCGGCGGCGTCCGGCTGCCCGGCGTATTTCGCGGCGACCTCCTTGTACGACGGCCCGACGAGCTTTTTATCGACGGTGTGGCACGCCATGCAGTTTTTGGCGGTGGCCAACTGCAAGTCGGCCATCGCGGGCGCGCCGGTCGCCATGCCCGCGGCCAGGAAAGCAGATGCCAAAAATGTGCGTGTCATCGATAGGTTTCCTGGGTTATATGTAAATCAATGTTTCGGTTACAGTCGATTAACGCGATTGTAGGAGCCGGGTTGACTCCCGCACCTGGCGCTTGCCGCACCTTACCGGCTCTTTACGCAGCCGAAGCACTGGAGTGAAAATGTATTTATTAGGGTTGGGCGTTGTGGCGCTGGTCTTGAAATACCTGGAAATCGGTCCGGTGGCCGCCTTGAGCTGGTGGTGGGTTTTGACGCCGTTCGCGCTCGCCGTCTGCTGGTGGGCGTGGGCCGACGCCTCGGGCTACAGCAAGCGTAAAGAAGTTGAAAAGATGGACGATCGCAAGCAAAAACGTATCGACAAGCAGCGCGTCGCGATGGGCCTCGCGGTGAAAAAACGCCGCTAGGCCCCCGCCAGTTTCAGTAGTCGTCGAGCACCGCGCCCTTGCTGGCGCTCGACGCGTTGAAAGCGAACTTGGCCTGCACGCCTCGGGTGTAGCGCGGCGCCGGCGCCCTCCACCCGGCTTTGCGGCTTGCCAGTTCGGCGTCGCTGATATTGAGCCGCAGCAGCAGTTGCCGGGCGTCGATCGTGATCGAGTCGCCCTCGTTGATGAACGCGATGTTCCCGCCCGCCGCAGCTTCGGGCGCGACATGGCAGACGACCATGCCCCAGGTGCCGCCGGAAAAGCGCCCGT
>CAXSGT010000045.1:0-19187 GCA_964236835.1 uncultured Polaromonas sp. | reverse complement strand
AAACGCCTGCTAAGCGATTCGGCCAACTTGTTGCATCGACCGGTTGAATCCGCCGTCGTAAGCTGAAATTCAAACCAACACACTACCCAAAGGACGTCACAGAGGAAGAAAGCAGAAGCTAAAAAATCAAAACTCTTTTAGCGTTGTTGTTTCCTCCGCGTCCTCCGCGTTCTTCTCTCCTCTGCGTTAATTGAACCCACACCCGCACCCCAACCATGGCGATGAGACTTTTTCAGCGCGACCGCCGCAGCCTGTTCGGCGAGATCCTCGACTGGATGCTCACGCCGCTTTTGCTGCTGTGGCCGATCAGCATGGCGCTGACCTGGCTGGTGGCGCAGAACATTGCCGGCAAGCCCTTCGACCGGGCGCTTGAGTTCAATGTGCAGGCGCTCGCCAAGCTGCTGGTGGTGAAGAACAATGTGGTCCAGTTCAACCTGCCGGCGCCGGCGCGCGAGATTTTGCGCGCCGACGACACCGACCAGATTTACTACCAGGTGATGGGGCCGCGCGGCGAATTCCTCAGCGGCGAGGAGACGCTGCCCGCGCCGCCGGACGATGAGGAAAAGCCCAACGACGGCGAAGTGCGGCTGCGCGAGGACGTGGTTCAGGGCGCCGACGTGCGCGTCGCCTACACCTGGATTTGGCTCGCTGTCGAGGGCAAAGGCGCCCCGCCGGCGCGGCCGGTGCTGGTGCAGGTCGCCGAAACCCTGGAAAAGCGAAAAACGCTGGCGCGCGAGATCGTCAAGGGAACGATGGTGCCGCAGTTCGTCACGCTGCCGCTGGCGGTGCTCTTGGTGTGGCTGGCGCTGGTGCGCGGCATCAAGCCGCTGGCCGAGCTGGAAAGGCGCATCCGCGCGCGCAAGCCCGACGACATGAGCCCGCTCGACGAGACCGGCGTGCCCGAGGAAGTCGTTCCGCTGGTGGCCTCCATGAATGATCTTCTGAGCCGCCTGACGGTGTCGCTCACCACGCAAAAACGCTTTCTGGCCGACGCCGCGCACCAGCTGAAAACGCCGCTGGCCGGGCTGCGCATGCAGGCCGACCTGGCGCAGCGCGAAACCGACGCCGACGAGCTGAAAAAATCGCTGAAACACATCGGCCAGGCCAGCATCCGCGCGACCCACACCGTCAACCAGCTGCTGGCGCTGGCGCGCGCCGAAACCACCGGCCGCGCGCTCGCCAGGCAGCGCGTCGACCTGGCGCAAATCGTCGCCGAGGTCATGGCCGACTCGGTGCCGCACGCGCTGGAAAAGGGAATCGACCTGGGCTACGACGGCCCGGCCGCCGGCGAGCCGGCGGCATGTCTCGACGGCAATCCGATGCTGCTCGGCGAACTGGTGCGCAACCTGCTGGACAACGCCATCAACTACACGCCCGAAGGCGGCCAGGTGACGCTGCGGCTGATGGTCGATCGTTTTAGCGGCGCGCTGGTGCTGATCGTCGAGGATTCCGGGCCCGGCATTGCCGAGTCCGAGCGCGAACTGGTGTTCCAGCCCTTTTACCGCGTGCTTGGCACGAATGTCGATGGCTCGGGGCTGGGCCTGGCGATCGTGCTGGAAATCGCGCAGCAGCACGGCGCGTCGATCATGATCGAAGACGCGTTCCTTGGCAGCCAGCCGCAGGCGCCGGGAACGCGCGTGACGGTGCGCTTCGCGGGGATTGGATAAAAGTCATTCAACACAGAGGCGCAGAGAAATTAATTCAGAGGAAGTCAAAAAAATTTATTTACTCTGCCTTTCTCTGCGGCGCTCTGCGTCCTCTGCGTCTCTGCGGTGAAGGCTGTTTCGGCCAAATCCTTGCCATACAGCAAAAAAATGAATAAAAAAGGCATTTCACGCACACCCAACAGGCATACTTAGCTATTGAAATAGTAGCAAAGACCGGCTGCCGAAGGATTGCTTTCGATGCCTGCCTTCATTTCAGGCTCCCTTTTGCCTGAGAGTCTCTTCAACCCACGGCGCGGAATAGCTTCCGTTCAGGATGGACGCGATCGTCGCCTGCTCCTGGGCGATCTTTTCTGCCGCCATCCTGGCAACGACCAGTGCCCCCTGCGGCGGGACGCAGACCAGGCCGTCCGAATCGCCGACGATGATGTCGCCGGGGTTGACCAGCATGCCGCCGATGCCGACCGGCCTATTGATGCTTCCGGGGCCGTCTTTGTAGGGGCCACGCAGGTTGATGCCGCGCGCCCAGCAGGGAAACTTGTGCTGCTCGAACGCATCCACATCTCGAATGGCGCCGTCCATGACAAATCCGACGGCGCCCTGCGCGCGGGCAAACGTCATCATGATTTCCCCCACCAGCGCGCGCGAAATATCGCCTTCGCCGTCAACCACGAGGACATCGCCCGGCTGGAGCTGCTCCAGCGCTTTGTGAATCAGGAGGTTGTCGCCTGCCCGCACGCTGACGGTGAACGCATTGCCGCATACCGTCACGACGCTGCGGTTCACAGGATGCAATCCGGTGGTGCCGACCAGACGGCCCATCACATCGCCAATCACCGACGACGGCATGCCGCGCAGCGCTTCAATTCCGGGTAAGAAAGCGTCCCGTCGCGCTTCAATCACGATTCCATTTGACATATTGATCCCTTTGGCTATGTTCATTCAATCCACAGTGGCGCCTGTGCGCTTCACCAGCGATTCCCAGTAGGGAAGCTCGCTGGTCACGAACTGCGTGAATTGTTCCGCGCTTCCCGCCACGTCGCTGGAGCCCATCTTGCCGAGGCTGTCTGCGACATCGGCGCTCCTGAGCACCTTGTTCACGTCCTGGTTCAAACGGGTGATCAGGCGGGCCGGGGTTTTCGCCGGGACAAAAACGCCGTACCAGTTTTCGATGACGAAGCTCGGATAGCCCAGCTCTTTCATCGTTGGAACATCGGGCAGACTTTTCGAGCGAACAGCGCCGGTGGTCGCCAAGGCGCGAATTCGCCCGGAGTTCAGCTGCGTGGCGATGGCGGTGGTGGTTTCGAAAGCGACCTGCACCTGGCCTGCGATCACGTCGGCCAGCGCGGGGCCTTGGCCCCGGTAAGGAATATGCGTCATGTCCAGCTGCCTTTCCACCTTGAGAAGTTCGCCCATGAGGTGCTGCGGACTGCCGCTGCCGCCAGACGCATAGCTGTACTTGCGGGGATTGTTCTTGATCAACTCGACCAGCTGGTTCACGCTGGTTGCCGGCACCGAGGCGTTGACATAGAGAACCAGCGGCACCGAGGCCACCTCGGCAACGGGCGCAAGCGCCTTGACCGGATCGATTCGCAGCTTGTAGAGGTTGCGGTTGATCACAATGCCGGTGTTGTTGCCCAAAAGCATCGTGCAGCCGTCACTGGCCGCATTGGCGACAAATTCGGTCCCGATGTTGCTGCTGGCGCCGCCCTTGTTCTCTACGATCACGGTGGTGCCCAGTTCCTTGGCCAGGCCCGGCGCCAGCAAGCGCGCAAGGATGTCGGTCGTGCCGCCGGGCGGGTAGGGCGAAACGATTTTCACGACGGCGCAGGGATAGGCTGCCTGGCCGAAAGCGCCCAGTGTCGTGAGGGCCAGGCCCACCCCGATTGCGACGGCGGATGCTGTTTTCCTGAATGATTTCATGTTCGTGTCTCCAGAATTTAAGATGTATCAAGCAGGCGTAGCGGCGCCGGCGCGTTGCAGGGTGTGGTAGCCGTGTTTTTTGCGCGCTTCGGACAATGTCATGCCACCGAGAGCGGCATTCAATATCTGTTCCTCGGCTTGCCGGGTCTCCAGGGCTTTCGCAAGAACCTCCCGCATCTTCAGCCTGGGAACCACCACGACGCCATCGGCATCGCCAACGACCAGGTCGCCGGGCAGCACGCGCACATCGCCCAGAGTCACGGGCTGCCCGTACGCTTCCACCTGGACACGGTCTTTGCCCGTCCGCATGAACTTACCGCACGCGTACAGCGGGTAGCCCGCTTCGTCCGCTTCGGAGGTATCCCGGCACACGCCATAAATCACCGTTCCGCCCAGGCCCTTGTGGGCGGCAAGACGGCTCAGAATTCCGCCCCAGACCGTGCAGTCCAGGCGGCCGCCATTGTCCATCACCAATACCGTTCCCGGCGTCAGGGTGTCGATGAAGTCGCCGACCGTGCCGGGATCGAACCGGTCTATCGGCGCGAAACGGATCGTGAACGCAAAACCAAACAGCTTTTGCGGGCCCGCCATGGGCCCGACGCCCAAGGCGCTGCCCGGCAAACCGAAGTAGTCCAGCGCATCGGATACTTCAGCGGACGACAGGGACTTGGCTTGCCTGAACCACTCCTGCTCTTCGAAATCTTCCTGCATTGTTGACTTCCAAAATAAAAATGCTATTTTTTAATAAAGTTAGATTGAATTCAATGACTAAATTTTGATTACAAATTCAATATTTATGAACCTAAGGCAGCTCAAATATTTTTGTGAAGTGGTCGATTCCGGCAACGCCAACGCGGCGGCCCACAAGTTGTTCGTGGCGCCCACAGCGATCAGCATGCAGGTGAGCCAGCTGGAAAACCTGTTCGGCGGGAAGCTGTTCGACCGCTCTTCGCGGCCGATGACGCTGACGCCGCTGGGGCGTTTTGTTTACCCCAAGGCCAAGGAACTGGTGGCGGACGCCGGCCGGCTCGTCGAGGAAGCCAAGGGCATCGCTTCGGGCAACCTCGGATGGCTGAGCATTGGCTTTACACGGTCAACGATTTTTTCTGTCCTGCCCGACGCCGTGAGACAGATGAAATCCGCTTTTCCCAAGGTGCAGATTGAATTGGTCGAGCTCCTTACCGAACACCAGGCCGAGAGCATTCGCAAAGGCGTCATCCACCTCGGCATTTCGCGGAGCATCGGCGAGTTCGACCCCGAGCCGGGCGTGGTTTACACCCCTTTGTTCACGGAAGCCCTGGTCGCTGCGATTCCTTTGCACCACCGGCTGGCCGCACATAAGTCGCTTAAGGCATCGGATCTTGATGAGCTGCCTTTTATCAGCTATCCGAAAGGTCTTTACAGCAACTTTTCAAAGGCATCGCTGAGGCTGCTGGAGACCGCCGGCGCTAAACCGCGCGTCGGTTACGAAGCCAAGGAAATCCACACCGCTCTGGGATTGGTGGCCGCTGGACTGGGCGCCACCCTGGTCGGGAAATCAGTGACAGTCAACAACCGGACCGATGTCTGCTTTGTGCCAATTCGTTCAACCAAGATGCACGCCAGTGTGTTTGCAGTCTATAAAGAGGCTGGCCGCAACCAGTTGGCGGAGGCATTTCTGAAAATCATTCAGGGGCAATCCAGCCTGCGGCACTAACGCGCGCTCGTCTTATAAACCGGCAAAGCGAAAAACGGACAAATTTTCCGTACCTGGCGAGCAAGGGGTTCAGCATGAATGCCCGGGCAACCTAAACGAACTCGCTCCCAAAGGCTTTACGGTCGAGCGCCATGAATTGACGCTCTATGGCCGATGCCCTTCCTGCGCGCCAGCGGGCGCGGATCGACTCGCGGCGCGAAAGCGCTGAGCGGCCGGGTTCGTTATCGAAGGTTTCGCGCTTTGCCATGCGCGCGGTGTGCACCCGTGCCGGCTTTGACGCGTTGCATAGCAAGCAAGCCGATGGCCCTGCGCCGGCTTTCTTCAACTTTTCGGGACCGCCCTATGACCGCCACCAGCCGCCTCAAAATCGGTCTTTCCGCCTGCTTTTCGCACGCCGACCCGGCGCGGCCGCTGTTTTCCGGCAAAACGCTGCAGTATGTCGAGCAGTCGATCGCGCACTGGCTCATGTCCTCGGGCGCGATGGTGGTGATGGTCCCGTGCCCGACCGGCGGCACCCAGCGCGGCGACGTGACCTATGCGCATTACGCGCAGTGGCTCGACGGCCTGGTGCTGCACGGCGGCGCCGATGTCTGGCCCGGCAGCTACGGCGAGGCGCCGCTGGAAGAAAAATGGCTCGGCGACCGGGTGCGCGACGACTACGACAAGGCGCTGGTCGCCGCCTTTGAAGCGGCGGGCAAGCCGGTGTTCGGCGTCTGCCGCGGCCTGCAGCTGCTCAACGTCGCCTATGGCGGAACGCTCTACCAGGACATCACGACGCAGGTGGCGGGCGCCTTTGTGCACCGCGACGCTGCTACCTACGACCTGAACTTTCACGGCATCGACATCGTCGCCGGCACGCGGCTGTCGGCGCTGTATCCGGGCGTCAGGCACGCCCGGGTCAACAGCATCCACCACCAGGCGATCAAGGATTTGTCGCCCGAGTTCGTCGCCGAAGCCTTTAGCGCCAGCGACGGCATTGTCGAGGCGATACGGCGCAAGGACGCGTCGAAAAGCTATATCGCCGCGCTGCAGTGGCACCCGGAGTTTCACCGGCCCGGCGCCGACACGATCGACGATGGCGCGGTGCTGAACGATTTCCTGGGCGCCGTCGCCAGCGCCAAGGCGCAGCACGCCGCGCCGGGGCAAGTGCTTCCCGCCTAGCGTCAGAATTAGGCATCAAAAGTGCCTTCCGCGCAAGTATAACGGGCGCAGTCAGCTATTATTTTTATAGCTTTCTCGCAGCCGCCTTCTCAACTCAAATGCCTGCTGACAATTCCAGCCAGCTCGAACATCGTCGCCTGCGCTTTGCCGAACACCGGCAATAGCTTGGCGTCGGCATTGATGGCACGCTTGTTCGCCGCGTCCTGCAAGCCCTGCGCCTTGATATAGTCCCACAGCTTTTTGATGACTTGGGGCCGCGCTACCGGCACGGTGCCGATCACGGCGGCCAGCGCGTCGCTGAGCTTTAATTTGAATCTGACCTTCATTGCATTGATTTTTTATGATTTTAATCATCTTCAAAATTTTTTATTAATTGCTCATCGATTGCCAATTGCTGACAAATTTGCTTTTAATATAAACGTATTGACCTCCTTTGTATATTAGCTGCTGCCCTCCGCTCCCGTAGTCGTTTGTTTTCAACGGATAACCCCATGACCAATATAAAGCATCTTCGGACATGCCCTTGAATATCTCACCCGCTTTTATGGATGAAATTTCCCTAGATGAGAATTTAGCAGGAATTTTTTCTTCTGCACTAATATCCATTTTTTGAAATATTGTTCGTTTAAATAAAACTTTTTCATTTTTAAAATCATAAAAATCGAGTTTTCCAAAAAGTATCTTTTTGTCACCATCTGGCAAAATAACACTAATAACTATTGCGTTATCACCTTCTAAAAATTTGGCTTCAACGATTTTTAAGGCAGTTAAATTCTTAGTTTTACGATCACCCAAGGTAGCTCTTTTATCAATATTTAAAAGTTCATCCAAGCTCGCGGTGGAGTCGAGCAATTCGGTAAATCCAGTTTTATATAAAGTTCTCCCAATTTTCGAAGAAAGTTCATTTTCAATTTCTTTTTTCATTACTTCGGCTTCCGAAGCTAACCTTAGGCAGTTGTCAATTAGGGTGGAATAATATGTCCTTGTAATAATTATTACATCCTCATCAGCAAGCTTCACCGCGACATCTATATAAGGATTTATTACACGAGTTTCCCCAACTATCTTTCCAAAAACATCTCTATCGCCAACAGTTGAAGCCCTTCTATTGGATTCAACCTGCTCAACTGAGATTACAATACCATGCTTACCCAATACGGCGTCTGAGGCATCCGATCGAAATGCATGAAGATTAAGCTTTCTATACCCACTCGCTTGATCGCTTGCCCCTAAATACCATTCGTTGCCACCACGACCGCGTATTATTAGAACATTCTGATTAATCAGTTTTTCACGGATTTCTATCAACGATAGTTCCTTAGCTGATGCCATTGATGACAAGACTATTAATAGGAATATGGCTTTGCACACATAGGCTTGAAAAATACGCATGGCGATACCCTTTTCAAATAGTTTAGTTGGTAGTGATATTTTAAAAATTGGGGGTCATATTCCAATTCAAACACTGCTTCAGCGTCAAAACCCGCCCCTGCGCACACCTCGCCTGCGCAGACAGCTATTAAAGATAGCTGTCTGCCGCCGCCAAGCCTCAACTTAAATGCCTGCCCACAATCCCCGCCAGCTCGAACATCGTCGCCTGCGGTTTTCCGAACACCGCCAGCAGCTTCGCGTCGGCATTGATGGCGCGCTTGTTCGCCGGGTCCTGCAGGCCCTGCGCTTTGATGTAGTCCCAGAGCTTTTTGATGACCTGCGGCCGCGCCACCGACTCGGCGCCGATCACCGCGGCCAGCGCGTCGCTCGGCTTGAGGCCAGCGCCGGCGGTGGTTTTGCGGGCGGCCCTGGGCTTGCCGGTCTTGACGGCGGATTTTTTGGCGGCCGCTTTTTTCGCCGCGGGTGCTGATGCCGGTTTCGCCGCCACGGTTTTGCCGAACGGCGTTTTCACCGCCCCGACCGTCCTGCGCGCCGCCGCCGGCTTGGGCGGAAATTTCGACGGCGCGAATTCAAAATTCACCTTGCCGGCTTCCTTGTCCCAGGCCAAGTGCGCCTTGAAGGCGCGGCGCGTTCGCATCGACACGAACTTGTCGAGCAGGTCGGTTTTGCCTGTCGTGAGCAATTTCACCATCTGCTCGCGCTCGATCGGCTGCTGCAGCACCACCTGGCCGGTCTTGAAGTCGCAGCTTGGCAGCGACTGGGCGAGCGTGGACACCGACTTCTCGCAAACGTAATTCTTGCCGAGTTCAAAGACCCGGCCGCCGCATTTCGGGCACGCGCCCAGCGACTGCTGATCGCCGAAATCGACCATTTCGCCCGCCTCCAGCGCCTTGTCGTCGCCGAAATCGAATTCCAGTTTGTAGTTTTTTGTTTCCTCGTCGAACTTGAGGATCATCTCGGCGCTGAACGGCCAGCCCGCCTTGGAGCGAAAGCCGTCGAGCGGGCCGATCTTGCGGTCGGTCAAAAATTTTTCGACCTCGGCGGTTTCAAACGTCCTGCCGGCCGGCGTTTTTCCAAAGCTGAAGCCGCAGCCTTCGCCGCCCGGGGGAACGCCGACGCAGGCATAGCGGCGGTAGTTTTCCTTCATCACGCCGCCGCAACTCGGACAGCGCGCCTCGAGCGTCGCATAGTCGCCGGGAACGCTGTCGCGGTCATAGCCCTTGGCCTTGCTGACGATGCCGCGGGTCATGGCGGCGATGTCGGCCATGAAGGCGTCGCGGCTCAACTTGCCGTGCTCCATCTGCGCCAGCTTGTATTCCCATTCGCCGGTCAGCTCGGCTTTCGACAGCTCTTCAGCGCCGAGGCCGCGCAGCAGCGTCATGAGCTGGAACGCCTTGGCCGTCGGGATCAGCTCGCGGCCCTCGCGCAGCATGTATTTCTCGGCGATCAGGCCCTCGATCGTCGCCGCGCGCGTCGCCGGCGTGCCCAGGCCCTTTTCCTGCATCGCTTCGCGCAGCTCGTCGTCGTCGATGGTCTTGCCGGCGCCTTCCATCGCGCCGAGCAGCGTCGCTTCGCTATAACGCGCGGGCGGCCGGGTTTTCAGGCCCCGGGCATCGGCGGCTTCGACGCCGACGCGCTCGCCGGGCTTGACCGGCACCAGGCTCTGCCCCTTGTCGCCGTCCTTGGCGTCAAGCACCTCGTCGGCCGCTTCCTTGCCGTAGATCGCCAGCCAGCCAGGCTTGACCAGCACTTTCCCCTCTGTTTTAAAGCTATGGCCGACCGAGACGGAAATGCGCGTCGTCACCAGGTACTCGGCGCTCGGGAAAAACACCGCCATAAAGCGCCGCACCACTAGGTCATAGAGCTTTTGCTCGGCGTCGGACAGGCCGCTGGGCGCCTGCAGCGTCGGAATAATCGCAAAGTGGTCGCTGACCTTGGCATTGTCGAAAATCCGCTTCGTCGGCTTGAGGTAGTTGCCCTGCAAGGCGGTGGCGGCGTGCGGCGCCAGGTGCCGCATGGCGCTTTTCGCCAGCATCTCGAAGGTCTGCCTGACGACCGGCAGATAGTCCTCGGGCAGCGCGCGCGAGTCGGTTCTTGGATAGGTCAAAGCCTTGTGGCGCTCGTACAGGCTTTGTGCGATCGCCAGCGTGGTTTTCGCTGAAAAGCCGAACTTGCCGTTGGCTTCGCGCTGCAGCGACGTCAAATCGAACAGCAGCCCCGCCGCCTGCGTCGTCGGCTTCGACTCCTCGGTGACGGTCGCCGTCTGGCCGCGCACCGCGTCGGCAATCGCGCGCGCGTCGCGCTCGCTCCAGAGCCGGTCGCTTCGCTGCTCCGGGTCGGGCTCGGCGCCTTCGGCAGCGAGCGGTTTTTTCCATTTCGGATCGAACCACTTGCCCGGATACTCGCCGGCCTCGGCCCAGAACAGCGCATGGATTTCCCAGTAGTCGCGGCTGACGAACTTGCGGATTTTTTCCTCGCGCTCGACGACCACCGACAGCGTCGGCGTCTGCACGCGGCCCACCGTCGTCAAAAAGAAGCCGCCGTCGCGCGAATTGAACGCCGTCATGGCGCGCGTGCCGTTGATGCCGACCAGCCAGTCGGCCTCGGAGCGGCAGCGCGCCGCGTCGGCCAGCGGCAGCATCTGGGCGTCGGTGCGCAGTGCGGCAAAGCCGTCGCGAATGGCGGCCGGCGTCATCGACTGCAGCCAAAGCCGCTTGATCGGATGTTTGGCTTTCGCGTACTGCTGGATCAGCCGAAAGATCAGTTCGCCCTCGCGGCCCGCGTCGCAGGCATTGACGAGCGCGTCGACATCCTTGCGCTTCGTCAGCTTGACAATCGCGTTCAGGCGCGTTTTTGTCTTGTCCATCGGTTTCAAGTCGAAGTACGGCGGAATCACCGGCAGATTGGCGAAGCTCCACTTGCCGCGCTTCACGTCGAATTCCTCGGGCGCCTGGATCTCGACCAGGTGGCCGACCGCCGAGGTGATGATCCAGTTTTCGCTCTCGAAATACTCGTCATGCTTGTCGAATTTTCCCGCCGTCGGCGTCAAGGCGCGGACGATGTCCTGCGCCACCGAGGGTTTTTCCGCAATTACCAGTGTTTTCATAAAATCTTTTATTTCAATCGTGTCGATCGCGGGGTGTCACTACAATGCGGCCTCGCGCATGCACGCGCGCCGGTGCGCACGCACACCCATGAATTAACCATACCAAAAAAACCGCCGTGCCCAAAAGCCAGGTTTTCGCCACCCCTTTTGCGCCGTCCCGGCGCATCCAGGTTCGCCGCTCGGGCGTGCATGGCAAAGGCGTGTTCGCGCTGCAGGACTTGGCCGAGGGCGAAACGCTGATCGAGTACACCGGCGAAGTCATCAGCTGGCCCGAAGCGCTGCGCCGCCATCCGCACGACCCGGCGCAGCCGAACCACACGTTCTACTTTCACATCGCGGACGGCCGCGTGATCGACGCCAATGTGCGCGGCAATTCGTCGCGCTGGATCAACCACGGCTGCGAGCCGAACTGCGAGGCCGATGAAGACGGCGGGCGCGTCTTCATCAAGGCGCTGCGCAATATCGCCGCGGGCGAGGAGCTGTGCTACGACTACGGCCTCGTCATCGACGCGCGCCAGACAAAAAAGCTGCTTGCCGACTACCCGTGCTGGTGCGGCGCGCCCGCGTGCCGGGGAACGCTGCTTGCGGCCAGGAAAAAACCCGGCGGTAAAAAAACAAACTAGGCCTCGTGACTTCTTTCTCGGCGCTCCCCATCCGTTGGCCGGCAGAAGCGATCTGGCAGGCCGTGGCGCCGATGCTGCCGGGCTTCACGGTCGAAGTGCTGCCCGAGGTCGATTCGACCAACAGCGAGCTGCTCAGGCGCTTCAGGGGCGGCCCGGGCGCGCCGCCGAGGCCCGAGCCGGTATTGCTGGTGGCCGAGCGGCAGAGCGCCGGCCGCGGCCGGCTGGGCCGCGGCTGGCAGAGCGCGCGCGGCGCCAGCCTGACGTTTTCGCTCGGCTTGCCCCTGGCGCCGGCCGACTGGTCGGGCCTGTCGCTGGCCGTCGGCGTCAGCGTGGCGCAAAGCCTCGATCCGCTGCGCAAAGGCGCGCATCGCATCGGCTTGAAATGGCCCAACGACCTGTGGCTGACGGGGGCGCACGGCGGCGAGCGCAAGCTGGCGGGCATTTTGGTCGAAACCGCCAGCGGGCAAGGACTTCGCTATGCCGTCATCGGCGTCGGCGTCAATATCGAGCCGGTAGAGCTGGCGCCTGCCGCCGGGGCCGAGCCGGCGCTGGCCGCCGCCCCGCCCGGCTGCCTGCGCGAGCTCGACAGCGGCATCGACGACGCGCCGCAGGCCTTGCTGCGCATTGTGCCGCCGCTGGTCGAGGCGGTGCTGGCCTTCGAGCAGTCGGGCTTTGCGCCTTTTCATTCGCGCTTCGCGGCGCGCGACGTGCTTTCGGGCCGCGCGGTGCGCCTGTCCGATGGCCAGGCGGGAACGGCCTGCGGCGTCGCCGGCAATGGCGCGCTGCGGCTGCTGACGCCGGCGGGCATGCGCGAAGTCACGAGCGCCGAAGTCAGCATCCGGCCAGTCGCCCCCAGTGCGCCCGGCGCCGGGGGCGAGCGGCAATGTTGAGGGCGCTGACACTGGCGCTGTTGCTGGCCAACGCCGGCTATTTCGTGTGGGCGCAGGGCTGGCTGGCGATGTATGGCTTGGCGCCGGCCAGGCAGTCCGAGCCCGAGCGGCTGGCAATGCAAATCCGTCCCGAAGCGATGCAGCTGCTCAGCGCAGAGGCGGCCCGCGCCCTGGAGCGCAATGCGGCGCTGCCAGCGGTCGCCGCGTCCGCGCCCGCTATGCCGGCGCAATGCCTGGAGGCCGGACCGTTCAGCGAGAAGCAGGCCGCCGCGCTGGCGCGCCGCCTGCAGACAAGCTTGCCGCCTGGCGGCTGGGTGATCGAAAGCCCGCCGGGCGCTGTGCGCTGGATCATCTACCTGGGCAGGTACGTCAGCAAGGAGGCCCTTGGCCGCAGGCGCGCCAGGCTCGAGCAGCTGGGCGTTCCGTTCGAGGCGCCCGCCAGCCCGCTGCTCAACCCAGGGCTGTCGCTGGGAAACTTCGGCTCGAAGGCCGACGCTGAAACCGCCCTGGCCCTCCTGAGGGCCGAGCGCGGCCTGCGCACCGCCAAGGTCGTCGTCGAGCGGCCCGAAATGCCCAGCCAGTGGCTGAAATTTCCGGCGGCCGATGCGCAGCTCAAGGCCCGGCTCGAAAGCGTCAAGCCCGCGCTTATCGACAAAGCGCTGCAGGCGTGCCGGTAGGCGCAGTGCTCGGCAATCCGCTATTTGCTCCTGTTTTAATAGCTATGTGCGCCCGCCCTGCTTGCGCAAAAGCCGTTTTTTACCATTATTTTCAGCCGGTGTGACAAGCGCCAGGGTTTCGCAACGCCGTGACGCTAGTCCTTCTGTCGAGCAGGCAAAAGGCGTTATGGCATCCTCCAGACCCATGACACCAGCGAGCATTCTTGACGCAGGCGACCCATGGCGCTGGATCGACGCGTGGCAATAAGCCAGCTGGTCCAGTGGGCGCAAAGCCGCCGCAACCTGCGCCTGGCGTCGGGGTTGGTGCTTTTCGTCTATGTCACCTTGCACCTGGTGTGTCACGCGCTTGGATTGGTCTCGGTCGATGCCGCCGAGGCCGGCCTGCGCGCCACCGTGCGGCTCTGGCACAGCGGGCTCGGGACGTGGCTGCTGTATGGCGCGGCGGCGCTGCACATCGGCCTGGCGCTGCTCGCGCTCTACGACCGGCGCAGCTTGCGGATGTCGCCGCTGAACGCGGTTCGCATCGTTCTGGGGCTGGGGCTGCCGTTGTCGCTGATCGGCCACTTCGTCGGAACGCGCTATGCGTTCGAGCACCTGGGCCTTTCGTCGGACTATTCCCGCGTTGCCGCGAACCTTTGGGCCGGCGGGGCAAAAGGACTGACGCTGGGGCTGCTGGCGCCCGGCTGGGTGCATGGCTGCCTCGGGCTGCGCTTTGCTTTCGGCCACGGCCGCGTCTGGCAGCGGCTGCGGCTGGCGCTGTTCGGCGCGGCGCTGCTGCTGCCGGTGCTGGCCGGCCTGGGCTTCGTGTCGATGGGGCGCGAGTTGACGGCGCAGCGCACGGTGATCGAGCGCCAGCCCGGCGCCGGAACCGCGCAGCGCATGGACCTCGACGCCATGCGCGACTACGCCTTCGACACCTATCTGGCGCTGATCGGCCTCTTGGTTCTGGCGCGCCTGCTGCGCGATGTAAACGAGCGCCGGCGCAAGTCGGTGGTGCGCATCGCCTATCCGGGGCGCAGCGTCACGGTGCCGCGCGGCTGGAGCGTGCTCGAAGCCAGCCGAAGCCACGGCATTGCGCATCCGTCGATGTGCGGCGGGCGCGGGCGCTGCTCGACGTGCCGGGTGCGCGTGGTCGCAGGCGCCGCGCACTGCCCCGCGGCGGAAAACGACGAAAGGCGAACGCTGGGGGGGATCGCCGCGCCCCAGGGGGTGCGCCTGGCCTGCCAGTTGCGCCCGAGCGGCGACATCTTGGTCGAAATCGTTTTGCGCATCGAAGAGGGCGCGGGCTGGACGGCCCCTTCGCCCCGGCCGCCGCCCACCGAGAGCGAAGTCGCGGTGCTGTTTTTCGATCTCACGCTTCCTGCCGCGACGCTCGACGGCAGCGCCTCGGGGCATGACGGGATCTATGCGCTCGGCCGCTTTCACGCCATCGTCGGCGCCGTGCTCGGGACGGCCGGCGGCATGACGCTGCGGCGCGCGGGCGAGCACTCGATGGCGCTGTTCGGCCTGGACAGCGATGTCTCCCAGGGCGCGCGCCAGGCGCTAGAGGCGGCGCGGCGCATCGAGCAGCAAGCGTCGGCGCTGCGCGAGCAACTGATCGACGAGCTGGACCTGCATGCCGAGTTCTCGGTCGGCGTGCATGCCGGCGCCGTCGTCGCCGGGACGATCGGCGAAGACGAAGAAAGCGCGCTTGCCGCGGTCGGCGAAGCGATCGACGCCGCTGCCCGGCTGCGGCAATTCGCGGCAAGCCGGTCGGCGCGTTTCGTGATCTCCCGGCAGGCTGCTGCAGCCGCGGGAATCGACGACCCGGCGCTCGACTGGCAGCCGGCCGGCAGCGATGGCGGCGGCGCATCGCTGCTGTGCGCCGACGCGTCAGCCACGGCCTTTGCCTTTCCCGCTTTACTGCAAGCCCAGGGAGCCTAGAGCGACTTCCAGAACCGCAGCGGCACGCAGGTTTGCAGCCGCGTCACGGCCTGGTCCATCAGCGCGGGATGCAGCGCATGGCCGACCGAGCCGACCAGGTCCAGCGTCGCGTCGGCGCCAAGCGCCGTCAGGTGTTCAAAATCGCCGCGGATGCGGTCGGGTGGCATGACCTTGTCGTTGGCGCCGTGCAGCAAGTGCAGCGTGGTGAGCGCCGGCGCCTTGGCGGGCCAGCGCGCATAGCCGCCGCCGAAAGCCAGCACCCGGCCGACCAGGCCGTCATGCGCGTCGCTCAAGGCCAGCGCCAGGCTGGCGCCGGCGCCAAAGCCGGCCAGCGCGGTGTCGGACTGCAACACCCCGAAGCGCTGCTGCTGCTGCCGGATGAAGCCGGCGAGCGCCTCGACGCGCGCCGCCAGCGCGGCGGCGTCGCCCGTGTCGATGGCCGAGCTGCTCAGGCCTTGCGGAAGCAGCACGGCCGCTTCGGCGAACGCGTCGCCCAGCGCATGGCCTAGTTCCAGCATGTCCACGGCGGTCGCGCCGGCGTCGTGCAGCAGCACGAACAGCGGCCTGGGTGCCTGGGAAGAGACGACTGCCGGCAGCAGTTCGACGGTTTCGATGTCCGGTGGGTTCATGGCGGCAATCAGGTCAGGCGCTTTTCGCCAGCTGTGACTGTCGCCCAGTCAGCGCCCGAGCCTTGTAGGCCTGAAACCCGGATGGCTGCCGGGCGGCGCGCGTCGCAGCTAAGATCAGCGACCTTCGAAACAGCCCGTCCGCCCTTGTGAAAGCACACCCATGAAAATCGAAAAAGACACCGCCGTGACGCTGCGCGTCAAGGTCGCCGACGCGCAAGGCAGGCTGGTCGAGGAAAGCCGGGAGCCGATGGTCTATCTGCACGGCGGCTACGGCAACACGCTGCCGAAGATCGAGGAAGCGCTTGAGGGCTGGGAAGCCGGCTACCAAACGACCCTGGCGCTGGCGCCCGAGGACGCCTTCGGGCTGCGCGACGAAAGCCTGCTGCGGACGATTCCGCGCAGCCAGTTTCCGCCGGGCGTGAAGGTCGGCGGCCAGCTCGATGGCCGGGGCGCCGACGGCCGCGAGCAGATTTTCAACGTCGCCAAGATCAAGGGCGACACCGTGCTGCTCGACGGCAACCATCCGCTGGCCGGCAAAGCCTTGCGCTTTACCGTCAAGGTGATAAGCGTTCGCGCCGCCTCCGAGGAAGAAATCGTTCACCGCCATGTGCACGGCGAGCACGGCCACCACCACTGACTTTATGACACTCCCGCCGGCGGCGAGCCTTGCCTGCTAGCGAGGCAGCGGATGGCATGCTACATTTTCAATAGCTGACTATGCCCTCTGCATATGCGCAAACAGCCTTTTTTCCACATAAACCCGAGACAAATCGCCTATTTGCCGCGTGCGTTGCCGGACTTCATGAAGTCGCCCCGCTTCTGCCTCTCGGCCAAGTCGAAGGCCGCAAAGTCATTCTGCCGGGGGCTGGTCAAGTCCATTCCCATGTCCATGATCTGCTTCTGCACGCCGGATTTGGCCGGGCTGCGCGGACCACCGCGGCCACGATCCTGGACTGGATGTCCCTTGGCGGAATCCGATTACATAAACTAAACCGTGTTCGCTCGCGGCAGGCCAAACTCTTTGTCACACCATCAAAACTCTCGAACTTCGCTTGTTTCTACCTGCGCTGCAAGTGCACCATGCCGTCGCGGCTTGTGGCAACAACGCGGAATAGATTGCTCTGAAGTAGAGCTGCGTATTCGGCAGGAATGTAGGTGGGGTGGAGTTCGACAAAAAGGTGCTTCGCTGCCTGAAGTGCTTTCTGGACGAAAGCAATGCGATCCGCTGGCAGAAGGTTCTCGGCCACACCCGGCCCACCGGCTGCCGCAGCGGTCCCTATCTCCGTGTAATAGACGGCGTCATGCGGAGCCACGATGACGATGGAGCCCTTGTCCTTTATTTGCTGCCGGATAAATGTGATGTTTCGGGTGACGTGATTTTCGCTCGCGCCATCGGTCGCCTCCGCTGCGTCAATCATCGCGGCCCACATGGCGGGGATTATGACGACGAACACGCATGTCAAAAAGCTGCCTAGAACGACGGGAGCGAACGCTGCGACGCGCCATTGCGGCGAAAGCAAGCGCGCCCTCACGGCCCGCGTGGTGCGGTCGGCCAACGCAAACAGGATTAGAAAGGCCGGCCAGGAGGCAAGCAACAGCACGATGATATGGGACCGCCCCTGGAAGTAGGCAAAAAGCCCTACGCCAAGCACGCTGATCTGGAATATGGCGCGCCACGCCATCGTGAGTCCGCCAGCGCTAGCGAAGTGCACATAGCTGACGATTCCTACGATGTAAACGCCGAGAACGAGCATCCAGAGGTGCGGTCGGTGCGCCATCGGCAGCATAAAACCGCCATCGATGTAGAACAGCCGCTGGTAACGCAGTAACTCGGTCCAGTCAGGCGCTGTCCCTTTTAGGTAGAGCAGCGCAATAAAGCCGCTAGTCGCCACCAAGGCAGAGACGAGGAAGGCTCCTAACTCCCTAGCGTGCGCCGGCCTCTCGGTGCGTGACAGGATCGCAGCCATTGCAAAAGAAGCCAGGCAGCTGCCGAACGCAGGCAAACCGGAGTCGATGTTGAAGAAAACCCCCAGCGCCGTTGCCGCACCAAGAAGCGCAACCTTCCACCGGGCAGGACGGGTGAGGTGTTGCCAGTGAAGGAAAACTGCGACGGCGGGAAAGAAAAAACGTATCGGGCAGTACTGGAAGTAGGCATCGAAGGGTGCCATAAACACGTAACTAAGAACACAGGCCAGCGAGCCAGCGCAAAGCAATCGCATGAGCCGCGTTCGGATCAACCCAAAAACGACGTTCAGCACCATAAGGACCGCGACGGTCTGCAGCACCGCCATGATTAGCGTGAATTTCAGGACCGATGCACCACCCATCAGCCTGAAAATCGGCCCTAAAAATTCAGCGTAGAGGCCGTATTGAGCAGGCAAGTCAACCAGGACGGACTTCCCGTTTGCGACCTGCGAAACGGAATAAAGCACCGCATCCAAGTGCGCGGTCATGGGCCAATTGTCGATGACCGAATGCACCGAATAGACCCGAAACGACACAGCCGCGAAGCACAGCAGGCAACCAATCGCAATCTGCAGCCATCGGTCCCTTGTGATTCGGCCAGGATGCAGGAGCCAGAACCAGGCGGCGGCAGCAACTTGAGCCACGACAAACAGCCAAATTGGCATTAGTGGAACCGTTGTTGGCATGTCTCGCAGCAGCGGGAGAATTACGAGCATGGAGGCTCCGAAGAGCGCCACCGGCACCTGCCAGCGTACTTGTGGCCGTAGCCTTCGTACAAGCACGCTGGCAGCAAACCCCATCGGAATCACCGCCAAAACGAAGGCCAGGAAGATCGCCCGCTCTGCGTCTTCCGTGACAACCCCGTAACCAGGGACGGGCTTGTAGGGCACTTGCAGGTAGACCAAAAGACCTAGGATCGCCAGCAGCGCCGCGGCGGCTGCGGCGGCCAAAAAGTTTTGGGCTCTTGCTGACGATGTTTGAGAGCGTTCTTGCATGAATTCACATTTGGTTGAGACACTTGCTGCCGTTCAAGTTGAATCCCTGCGGCGTCTCGCCTTGGGTTCATTCCTTGCATCCGTACAGGCGGATGCGGTTGCGGTTGCGCACTAATCGAGCGGCATGCGTCCGCGAGGAGGGCAGTGCTGATGTAGACAGTTGCAAAGGCGGGTGAAGCGCCGCCGGGAATTGTAGCGGTCCAAGCAGGTCAGCCCCCTTCTGGGCGTCTGGATGACGAAGGACAAGCACGCTCGAATACGGAAAGCTTGGCCGGTCAATGGACGCAAATCGGGCTGCTGCGTCATCTACGAACTTCAAGGTTCTCCAAGCCGTGAGAAGCCAACTCGCTTTCGGAACGGGCTTAAATGAGCCAAAGTTCTAAGAATGTGTTCAAAGTCTATTGGTTAATCGACTGGCACTGAGGCATTTGCAAGCATCCGACGGATGCTAAGCGCTGGCGTACGCAGACACCCGGAAGTCTGCTTTGGATGGCGGATTCAACCGGTCGATGCAACAAGTTGGCCGAATCGCTTAGCAGGCGT
>CAXSGT010000044.1:0-19237 GCA_964236835.1 uncultured Polaromonas sp. | reverse complement strand
CCGAGCGTAGAGAGTTCCCAATCGAGCACAGCAAGGACACGCGGCTCAGTGGCGTCGAACAGCAAGTTGTCAAGCCGGAAGTCACCATGAACGATGGAAACCAGACTCTCATCACGGGCGCTGATCGGGATTCTCAGGGGCAGCCACTGCATCAGACTGTCCATCTCGGCAATGGGCTGGGTGACGGAAGCCACATATTGCTTGCTCCAGCGGCCGATTTGCCGCTCGAAGTAGTTGCCTGGCCTCCCGTAATCATTCAAGCCGCATTCCGCAAACCTCACCTTGTGAAGCCCTGAGAGCACGCGGTTCATCTCGTCATAAATTTGGCCACGCTCGCTATTTGTCATGTCTGGCAGCGCCTGGTCCCAGAGAATCCTTCCTTCGACAAACTCCATAATATAAAAGGCGCGCCCGATGACGGACTCGTCTTCGCAGAGGCAATACATTTGAGGCACTGGAACGCCCGTGCCCTGCAGGCCGCGCATAACCTTGAATTCCCGCTCGACAGCATGCGCCGAAGGCAGCAGCTTGGATACCGGGCCGGGCTTGGCGCGCATCACGTAAGACCTCTGGGGCGTGAGCAGCTTGTAGGTAGGATTAGACTGGCCGCCCTTGAAAATTTCGACGCTTAATGGACCGCAAAAGTCTTCCAGATGCTCCCTCAAGTAAACGCTCAGAGCTTCGGTATTGAATATCTGACCGCTAGGGACCGTGCAGGTGCCGATGAAATGATCGAAATTACTCATATGGCATGCTGCAGCATCGTCTAATTTTCCAGTGGAAATGATGTGTTTGCGCTCAATGAGCATAAGTACCTGATAGGCTCTCAAGCGAATTGTTAAACAGTTCAGCCAATCTCTTTTGCTGCCTCCTTAGCAGTACTGCGGCGGGCGCTTTTGCAAGAACGCCTCAATACCTTCGCCGCCGTTGGCATGATGCAGATTGCGCACAAAATGGTTGCGCTCGCTGTCAAGCTGTTGGTTGAGGGTGTTGACGGGCGCATCGTTGATGAGCTCTTTGATGGTGGCCAACACATTGGGCGCGCGTGCATTGAGCTTGCCCGCCAGTTGCAACGCCTCGCTCAAGGCGCCGCCAGCGACGCTGACGCGGTTGACAAAACCTAAGCTATGCAACCGATTGGCACTGATGCGCTCGGCGCCCATGAGCAATTCACTTGCCAGTGCGCGCGGCAAAGCGCGCGACAGACTCCAACTGCCGCCCCCATCCGGCGATAGCGCCACTTCACAGTACGACATGACAAACACGGCGTTATCAGCTGCAACGACGAAATCGCAAGCCAATGCCAGGGAAAAGCCCGCACCGGCTGCCACGCCTTCGACCGCGGCGATCACCGGTTTGGGATAAGTGCGAATCGAATCGATCCAGTTATGCAATCCCTCTATGTTTCCGGCCTGCACATCTGGCGACTCGCGGCGATTGGCTTGCAGTCGTTGAAGGTTGCCGCCAGCACAGAATATCCCGTCTTCGCCGGTAATGACCACACTGCGGATTTCTGAATTATTTTCTGCAGCGTTCAGTGCTTCGATGCCTGCAGCATAAATCTCGGGGCCAAGCGAGTTCCTAAATTCAGGATTACTTAATGTAAGAATAAGGGTGTTGCCATCGCTGGTGCTTTTCAGGGAGCTTGGCATCTCAGCTTTCCTCATGCATCAGGCTCAGCCCGATGGCGCCCCGGCGCCGCAACCAGGGAGAAGGGCGATAACGCTGGTCACCATAAACAGTCTGCATATTAAACAGAACCTCCAGCACGTTGGTGGGGCCATAACGATCACCCATCGCCAATAGCCCCGTTGGATAACCTAGTCCCAATGTTACGGCAGTTTCCAGGTCCTTTGGGCAGCAAATGCCTTGTTGGCAAATGTCGCTGGCGATATTGACAATGGTGGCAACGACACGCTGGGTCACGAAACCGCCGCTGTCGCGGATCATGCTGACTGCTTTGCCATCATGCGCCAACAAGACATGGGCAGCGTCGCGCATACCTGTATGGGTGGCCGGATTGGTTGCCAGCACGCGGCGCTTGCTGGTGGCGTCATCGATCAGCATATCGATGCCGACAGTGCGCGCCGGATCAAGGCGCTCAACGACGGCAACCGTCGTGATGTCGTAACCCAGCGGTGCGACCAGCGTCAACGCCTGCATCGAAGGTGATTGTCCAGTTTCGATTGAGGCGCCGAGGTTTTTAAGCAACTGCAGCAACTCCGAGCGCCGCGCAGCGCGGGGCGATATCCAGACTGGCGGAATTTCACTCACTTCAGGTACCGATGCTTCCAACTGCACTTGCGGCACTCCGCTTTCATAGCGGAAAAAACCTTCATCGGACTTACGACCCAGCAGGCCGCCCGCCAGACGCTGCGCGGTGATCACACTTGGACGATAGCGGTCTTCTTCATACTATTGATGGTAAATCGATTCCATCACTGGATGCGACACGTCCAGCGCCGTCAGGTCCATCAGTTCGAACGGACCGAGCACGAAGCCGGCCTGCTCGCTTGAGCGCCGCGGCGATGGCGGTAATGGACAGCGACGAGGTATTGCTCGTTAGTACGGTCTGCTCGCAAACGATGGCTTCGAGTTCGGAGAAAAGTGTCTTTTTAACGTCAAGCTGTTCGACTATGGCTTCAGTCACAAGATTGCAGCCAGCCAAATTGTTCAATGAGCCAGCGACAACAAGCTTGGCCTTGTAATCGTTCGCTGCCGCGAAATTGATCCGATCTTTTTTTAAAAGCTCGTCCCATTGGCTTCACAACGCATCGTGCGCTTTCTGGGCTGCGCCTGGCTGCGCATCCACCAGCATGACAACGCTGCCCGCTTGGGCGGCTATCTGGGCAATGCCGCTTCCCATGGCTCCCGTGCCCACTATTCCAACGGTTTTGTAGATAACTTGCATCTGCGAATTATGGCCGACCACTGTCTCAAGCAAAGGCTTCAGGCTCCGGAGTTTGAGCAGCCTGCTATCTCCTGACCTGCAGCGCATCGGGATTGACGATGTTAGTCGGCGTACCCTTGATGAAATTAACCACATTGTCGAAAGCGGCACCGAAATACATCTCATAGCTGTCTTGTTCGACATAGCCGATATGCGGCGTGCAGATGCAGTTTTCCAGGCGAAGTAATGCATGTCCCTGCAAAATCGGTTCGGATTCAAAAACATCGATCGCCGCCATTCCAGGGCGGCCACGGTTGAGCGCGGCAATCAAGGCCTCGGGCTCGATCAGCTCGGCTCGCGACGTGTTCACTAGCAGGGCGGAGGGCTTCATGCGCGACAAGTCTTCCAGGGTCACACTGCCGATTGTCTCTTGAGCAAGCCGCAAATGCAGACTAATGACGTCGCATTGCTGGAAAAAATCCAATTTACTGGCAGCCGTTTCAAATCCATCGGTCTGGGCGCGTTCCCGCGTTGCCTGGCTGCCCCAGATGATGACCCGCATGCCGAATGCTCTGCCATAGCTGGCCACGATCTGGCCGATTTTGCCGTAGCTCCACAGTCCCAGCGTCTTGCCTTTGAGGACTGAACCCAAACCAAAATTAGGCGGCATCGATGCGGCTTTGAGCCCTGCTTGCTGCCATGCGCCGTGTTTCAAATGTGCTACGTACTGCGGCAGGCGCCGCATGGCTGCCATGACAAGCGCCCAAGTCAGCTCGGCAGGGGCAATGGGCGAGCCGATGCCATCGGCGACGCAGATTCCACGTTCCGTGCAGGCAGCCACGTCTACGTGACTACCGATACGACCCGTCTGAACAATGAGCTTAAGCTTGGGCAGCTTCTCGATCACCTGGCGATTAAGGTGGGTGCGTTCACGAATCAATACGATCACATCGGCATCCTTGAGCCTGACCGTGAGTTGTCCTGCGCCCTTGACCGTGTTGGTGTAGACCTTGGCTAGGTAGGCTTCGAGTTTATCCGCGCAAGCCAGTTTTCGTACCGCGTCTTGGTAGTCGTCGAGAATCACAATGTTCATGCGGACATTGTGCCTCCAAGATTTCGTTTGCGAAAAAACCAATGCCGCGACGCATGCCGGCATCACGTTTGCCTATTTTATGAGTTTAAAAACTGTTTGGCAGGCCGCTGTTGCTGCAAACCAGCCTCAAACTGGTTTGATCTCTGAGGCTTTCTTTCAAGTTCGATGCTGGTGTGCTGCGGTGCTGCGCAAAGCCATGCGTTCCAGTTCAGCGCAGACTTCGGCCATTCGTCCTGAAATTACCATTCGGCCTGCGCAGTCGGGGCTGACCGCCGAGTCGGATTCCCGCACGACCCGCAAGCCGCTACGGGGCAGGGTATCGCAAGGCGCGGCCTCGTGGCTAGCCACTGGCTGGTCAATTGATTCCGGTTCCCGAAGCGGGAGCTTTTGCTTTGCCTCGATGGCAAGACCAGAAGCAAACGAAGCTGCAAATCGGGCTTGAGCGGTCTTGAGACGGGAGAACCATGATGTCAAAAGCTGAATTGGCGTAGTCAAAAAAGGCTCGCTTGAAGCATTTGAAAAACTGATAATTTTCATAAAGCAACTCCTGTTTGGAATATGGGTGTTCAGGCATGGCTTACCCTTTCCTGTCCTTACGACAGAGGGATCGTTTTACAACGGGGTCTTGAATGCAATGACTGCTGCCTAGCAGCCCATGGGCAGTGGCTTATTGATTCGCTACATCGGCAAGTTGCCACGGATCAAGCCCACAGCCAGGCCTTCGAGTTCAAAAGGCTCGTCAGGCTGCACCACAATAGGTTTGAAATCGGGATTTTCAGACAGCAACTCGATCAGTCGATTCGTGCGACGAAAGCGTTTGACGGTGACTTCGTCGCCCAAACGGGCTACCACGATCTGGCCGTTTTTCGCTTCCTTGGTTTGTTTGACTGCCAGCAGATCGCCATCCATGATGCCGACATCACGCATGCTCATGCCGCACACCTTCAATAGGTAATCCGGTTGCTGTGCAAACAAGGTGCCGTCGAACGCATAAGTGCGTTCGATGTGTTCTTGCGCAAGGATAGGGCTTCCCGCGGCGACTCGGCCAACCAAAGGCAATACGAGCTGGGCCAGACTTTGCAGAGTCTGAGAAAACTGCTTGACTCGCGAGTCATTCGCGGACTGCAAGGCGCCGTTGCGTAGGCGAATGCCACGCGAGGTACCGCTCACCAGATCGATAACGCCCTTTCGGGCAAGCGCCTGCAAATGCTCCTCTGCGGCATTGGGCGAGCGAAAGCCCAACTCACTTGCTATTTCGGCGCGAGTGGGCGGTGCGCCGGTGCAACTGATGGCGTTTTGAATCAATTCCAGGATTTGCTGCTGGCGCGCTGTAAGCTTAGGAGCGGTAGAGAGCAAAGGAGAGAAATTTTTGAGGCTGCTCATAACTGTCGAGTCCTTAAATTAAAGACAATGGATATTTGACGACTTCAGGCGGTGTTTGCACGATCATTTAGGTTTGATTAACAGCCGGGCGATCGCTGTAAAAATTACCAGTAACTGTATTTTCATACAGCCATTAAAAAAATGCAAGCTGCACGCTTATAAAAATGAAAAACGTGGTGATTCTTGGCGTGGGCGGTACGATTGCGGGGATCGCGGAAGTCGCAACAGTTAGTGCCTGCGCCGGCGACAATCTGGCCTATACGGCTGCCCAGTTGGGGATTGATCAAATCGTCGGATCGGTCCCGGCGTTGTCTATCAGCGCGCATGTGATTACCGAACAGGTTGCACAGATCGACAGCAAGGATATGAGTTTCGCGGTCTGGTCGCGCCTGGCAAGCCGCGTCAACTATTTCCTCGCACAGGAAGATGTGCAAGGCATCGTGATTACGCACGGAACCGATACGCTGGAAGAAACGGCCTATTTTTTGCAGGAAGTCTGCCGGCCTGCAAAGCCAGTGGTGTTGAGCTGCGCGATGCGTCCGGCAACGGCGCTTATGCCCGATGGCCCGCAAAACCTGCTGGACGCAGTCGCCGTGACCCGTCATGAGGGCGCAAGCGGCGTTGTGGCTGTCTGCGCGGGAGTGGTTCACGGCGCGTACGACGTGCAAAAGGTGCATCCTTATAAGCCCGATGCGTTTAGCTCGGGCGATGCCGGACCAATTGCCTATGTCGAGGAAGGACGCCTGAGATTGTTGCGGAATTGGCCTGTTTCACAAGCCAGGAAACAATCATTAGCTATTGAAAAAATAGCACACTGGCCGCGTGTTGAAATCATCATGAGTTATGCGGGCGCCAGTGGCGCCATCGTCGAAGCGTTGGTGGCGCAGGGTGTGGAAGGGCTGGTAGTCGCCGCCACGGGCAACGGCACGCTGCACCACGCGCTGGAAGCCGCTTTGCTCAAGGCGCAGGCGACCGGTATCAGGGTACTGCGCGCCACACGCTGCGCCAATGGCCGCGTCTTGGCAAAGCCCGGCGACGCTATTGCCGACTCGAGAGGGTTGACGCCGGTCAAAGCGCGCATCTGGCTAATGCTCGCTTTGCTGGCGTGATGTTCAAGGGCGTGTCTTGTATATGAAAGCGATTGAGGCTGAAAGGCTCCTGGAAAAACCGCCGGTTAACGCTGCCACCCTATGGCCATTGTGTAATAGGCCAATCGTTGTTTAGTCGGATAAGGCCTTGTAGGCACGCTCGGTGATTTCTTCCACGCTGCCAATGCCGCTGATGGCGCGGTATCTGGGAGCGATGTCGGGCGCGGCCTTCGCCCAACTGGCGTAATAGTCCACCAGCGGACGGGTTTGCGCACTATAGATATCCAGGCGCCTGGCGACTGTGGCTTCCTTGTCATCTTCACGCTGAATCAACGCCTCGCCGGTGACGTCGTCCTTGCCTTGAACCTTCGGCGGGTTGTATTTGACGTGGTAGGTGCGGCCAGAGGCGCTGTGCGACCGCCGGCCGCTCATGCGCTCGATGATGGCGTCGAAGGGCACGTCGATCTCAAGCACATAGTCGAGCTTGACGCCGGCGGCCTTCATGGCGTCGGCCTGCGGAAGCGTACGGGGAAAGCCATCGAACAAAAAGCCCTGAGCGCAGTCGGGCTGCAAAATTCGTTCTTTGACCAGATCGATGATCAGGTCGTCACTCACCAGACCACCGGAATCCATAACTTTTTTCGCTGCGATGCCCAGTGGCGTGCCGGCCTTGACGGCGGCGCGCAGCATGTCGCCGGTGGAAATTTGCGGAATGCCGTACCGCAAGCAAATGAAAGCGGCCTGGGTCCCCTTGCCCGCTCCGGGTGGGCCTAACAAAATCAGTCTCATGGATAGCCTCGAATTATTATGAATTCAGCAAATCAAGGGGGCAAACCGACAGGTCGAAATACGTCGGGACGCGTCAACGATCTAGATGTAACGCTAAAGAAGTTAGGGATTGTCCAGCACGCGCCGCACGGCAGCACTGGTTTTTTCAAGGATATCATGCACTGCCATCGCCATCGACTCAAAGCATGGCGCAAGCTGTGAACACCGCAGGCTAGGCAAACAGCCTGCGCACTCGTTCCAAGTCGTCCAGCGTATCGACTCCAGGACCCGGCGCATGGTCGGTAATGTGAACCGCGATCTTGTGGCCGTGCCATAAGGCGCGCAGCTGTTCGAGCGATTCGAGCTGCTCCATTGGCGCGAATGGCAATGCGGCATACCGCCGTAAAAACCATACCCGGTAGCCGTAAATACCGACGTGACGCAGCGGCTTCGGCAGCGCGCAACAAGCGTCGTTCCACCAGGCGCCGCCGCCGAAGTCTCGTGCCGCGGGAATTGGCGCACGGCTGAAATACATCGCGGTGCGACGCGCGTCGAGCACGACCTTGACCACATTGGGATTGAGAAAATCGGCCAGCTGATCAATCGAGTGGGCGGCTGTGCTCATAGCGCAGTCGGCGCGCTCGGCGAGCAGACGCGCCACCGCATCGATCAACCCCGGATCGATCAGCGGCTCGTCGCCTTGCACATTGACCACGAGGTCGTTATCGGCCAGCCCAAGCAGGTCGCAAGCTTCAGCGAGCCGGTCGCTGCCGCTGGCATGGTCGATGCGCGTCAACACAGCCTGCACGCCGAAAGCCACGCACTTTTCGACAATCCGCGTACTGTCGGCTGCGACCACGGTGTGTTTGGCGCCGCTTTGCAAGGCGCGCTGCGCCACCCTGACCACCATGGGCACGCCATGAATATCCGCCAGCGGTTTGTTGGGCAGACGAGTGGAAGCTAAGCGCGCCGGTATCAGGACAGTGAAGCTCATGCCTGCGAGACCTTCCTGGGCATCATAGGCCCAGGTCTTGGTCCGTCAGCGTTCTCGCTTCATTTTCCAGCAGCACTGGAATTCCGTCCCGCACCGGATACGCCAATCGGGCGCTGCGGGAGACAAGTTCCTGTTTTTCGCGATCGTAGTCGAGACGGCCCTTGGTCACAGGGCAGACCAGCAGCTCAAGCAGTTTTGTGTCCATGGGCCGATGGTAAATGAGAAAGCAACGGCGCCAGCAGTGCGTCGAGGGCACTGAAAAAGGCGGGTTCCGGCGTGAATTCCAACGGAACCGCAAGAAGTTCAAAGCCCGCGTTGCCTGGCAGGGCAAACAGCTTGACCGCATCCTTTTCGGTGCACAGCACGGTCTGGCCGAGGTAAGCGGCCAATTCATGTTCTTGAAAATCGTGATGGTCTGGAAAGGAAACGGTTTTTTCAAGCGACAGACCGCGGGCTTTAAGCATTGCGAAAAAGCTCTCGGGGTGGGCAATGCCCGCCAGCGCGGCGAGTCGCTTGTGCCGCAGGTCGGACAACGCGATCCGGCTGCCATCGGCGGCCACGGCATGGTCTGCCAATCGGCGCTGGGACCTGAATCCCTCGAAAGCGGGTCTCTGGCCGGTATGCAAAACCAGGCCAATGCCTCGACGTTGGCGTTCTGGCCAAGGCTCGCGCAGCGGCCCGGCAGGCAGCAGCCAGCCGTTGCCCGCCCCGCGGTCATCGAACACCGCAATTTCAATGTCGCGCCGCAGGGCATAGTGCTGCAGGCCGTCGTCGCAGACGACCACGGCAGTCGCCGGATACGCCGCCAACAAGTCGCGCACTGCGCGAGTACGCTTGTTCGCTATGAAAACAGAAGCGCCTGTCGCGCGCCGGATAAGCGCAGGCTCATCACCGGACGCATTGACCGGCGTCTGCGGCCCGACTTCCATGTTGCCAAGGCTGATGCGTCCATAGCCGCGCGACACCACGCCCACCGCAAGTCCTTGGCGCTGTAAATGCCTGACCAGCGCCATGACCAACGGTGTTTTCCCCGCGCCGCCAGCGACGACATTGCCGACCACGATGACCGGAACCGCAAACTGTTCAGATGTAAAAATTCCGATCCTGTACAAGGCCCAGCGCAGTCGAACGAGCAGGCTATGAAGCTGGGCGACGGGCCAGAGCAGGCAAGCCAGCCAGCCATGCGAGAGCCAGACTTCTGGCAAGCCTTGCTTCATGCGGGATTGCGCGTCTTCATGGAGACTGGAGGCAAGGGTGCGGCGGTCGCAGTCCCCGCCGGCTTACCGGGCGCCTGTCTGCGCCGCGCCCTGGGCGGCGAATGTAATCTGCCTCAAACCCTGGCGCCGAGCCGCCTCCATCACGCTGATGACCGCTTGGTGCGGCGTGCTGGCATCGGCGCTAATGACGACGACGCTGTCTTTGCCCGCCTTGCTTAGCGCCGCATCGAGCGCCTCGATCCCGCGGCCCTCGACTATCGCCCGGTCGATCATGTACCGGCCGTCGACGCTGACGGCGACGATCACTTCCTTGGGGTGATCGCGCTGCGGTGCGGCATCGGCTGTCGGCAAAATGATTTGCAGTTCGGTGAACTTGCTGTAGGTGGTCGACAGCATGAGGAAAATAAGCACGACCAGCAGCACGTCGATAAACGGGATCAGGTTGATTTCCGGTGCTTCACGCGGGTGGGGACGAAAATTCATGCCGTATTTCCAGGTGCTGCCAAGCGTGGCCAAGCGGCAACCATGCCAAGCTGTTTCATTTCCTTAGCGTGTTGAGATGGCGAACGAAACGCTCCGTCGCCAATTCCATCGTCAGCAAATAACCATCGACCCGAGCGCGAAAATAACGCCAGAAAATCAGCGAAGGAATCGCGATCATCAGCCCGAACGCGGTGTTGTAGAGCGCGATGGAAATGCCTTGCGCCAACTGAGCAGGGTTGCCGGCAACGGAGTTGACGGCGCCGCTAGACTGGGAGCCGAAAATCTCGATCATACCGATCACGGTGCCCAGCAGGCCGAGCAATGGCGCGGCGGAGGCAATGGTCGCCAGCGCCGCCAAATAGCGCTCGAGCTGCTGGGCAGCCTGGCGTCCGGCGCCTTCCAGCGTCGAGCGCAGGTCGGCTTCGGTAATGCGCGGATTTGCGCTCAGCGCATGCAGCCCGCTGGCGAGCACTTGGCCTAATATTGAATTTTGCTCCAGCTTAGACACCACGTCGGTAGTGGGAATGCTGCTGCGCGAGACGATGATCGCTTCGCCAAGCAGCTTGGGCGGTGCGACTTTAGGAAGTCTGAGGCTGGCAAAACGCTCGATGACCAATGCCGCGGCCAGGACGGAACAGGCAAGCAGTGGCCAGATCGGCCAGCCTGCGGCTTGTATGATTGAAAACACTGCTAGCTCCAAACGAATCGATTTTCTAGATTATGGCCGACCATCCCTTAGGGCCGGCGCGACGAAAAAATTCGTGTGGAGTACCGGCTTTCCCGATCTTGGTTTTTAATGCCGTAACTCACAGAAGCTGTGGATAACTTTGTGGGCAAGTGGGTGCATAGACCTCGACAAGCCGCGCCAAATCGTGCGAATGACAAAACGATGAAATTTTAAGCAATAATTAACTGTTTAAAATCAATGACTTACTTAAATCTATTGGCCTGTTTGGGGAGATTCGATGGTGGTTTAGGGGCTGGCCAGTTTGTGGACTACTGGCGAAGCCATAGCAAGCGCTAGGCTATGAGCGATACACTCGCTTTCCCCCGAATACCGCCGCCGGCCACAGGCGAAGGCGTTCATGTTTGGCCGGTAGGCGCATTGCTGCGGGCCATCGCCGATAGCCTGCAGGCTCGGTTCAATCCGGTTGCGGTGCGGGGCGAAGTCACGGGGTTTTCGCGCGCCGCCAGTGGCCACTGCTATTTTTCACTCAAGGATGAGCAGGGCCAAGTGCGCTGCGCGATGTTTCGCCGTGCCGCGGTCTTGCTCGATTTTTCTCCCCGCGACGGTCAGCGGGTCGAGTTGCGCGGCAGGCTGGGAGTTTACGAGCAGCGCGGTGAATTGCAACTCGTCGTCGAGTCGATGCGGCAAGCCGGCGAGGGCAATCTGTTCGAGCGATTTCTGCAGCTCAAGGTCAAGCTTGAGGCCGAAGGACTGTTCGACACCGTCGCCAAGCGTGCGCTACCTCGGCTGCCGCGCGCCATCGGGGTCATCACCTCGCTTGGAGCCGCGGCCTTGCACGATGTCGTTACCGCCCTACAGCGCCGCGCCCCGCACATTCCCGTGGTGGTTTACCCGGCCAGTGTGCAGGGCTCCCAGGCCGCCGGTGAATTGCGCGAGGCATTGCTAAGAGCCTACCAACGCCAAGCCGCCGACAAGGTCGAGGTGCTGCTGCTCGTTCGGGGCGGCGGAGCTATTGAAGACTTGTGGGCTTTCAATGACGAAGCGCTTGCCCGAACCATCGCCAGTTCGCCGATACCGCTGGTCACCGGCATTGGACACGAAACCGATTTCACCATTGCCGACTTTTGCGCCGACGCGCGCGCGCCCACGCCCACCGCGGCGGCCGAGCTGTGCGCACAGCCGCAAAGCAGTTGGATGAGCGGACTCGATCTGGCTTTTTCGCGCCTGCAAAACGGTGTGGAGCAGCAACTGCAGTCCCATAATCAACGGCTGGACTGGGTCGCCTCCCGCATCAGCCAGCCGTCTCATCTGGTGACGCGCCAGCAGGCGCGGCTGAGTGCAATGACGCAAAGCCTGAACCATGCGATGCGCTCGGCCTTGAGTCATGAGCAGCTCAGGCTGCGGTCGGTCGGTTCGTCATTGCCTCGGGAACTCAGCGCCGCTTTGCAGGACGGCCGTCATCGACTTGAACGGGCGCAGTTGCGTCTTGAGCTGCTGGACCCGAAACTGGTTTTGCTTCGGGGCTATGCCTGGCTGGCGGAATTGAACGGCCAGCCCATCACCAGCGTGAAAAGCACCCACGTCGGCCAGCCAGTGCGCGCCGCCCTTGCCGACGGGGAGGTCGATTTGACGGTTTGCGCACCGCGACTTATTTAGTTTTTACAATGGCGCTGGAATTCAGCACGCATCCCATCAACCACCCTTAGGAAATCATGGAACACACGCTCCCCCCACTCCCCTATGCAATCGATGCCCTGGCACCGAATTACAGCCAGGAAACCCTTGAGTATCACTATGGCAAGCACCACAAGGCCTATGTGGTCAACCTCAACAACCTTCAAAAGGGGACCGAGTTCGAGTCCATGACGCTCGAAGAGATCGTCAAGAAGTCCAGTGGCGGCGTGTACAACAATGCGGCCCAGGTATGGAACCACACTTTTTTCTGGAACTGCATGAAGCCCGCCGGCGGCGGCCAGCCCGGCGGCGCTCTGGGCGAAGCGATCAAGGCCAAATTCGGCTCTTACGAAGCCTTCAAGGAGGCATTCGTCAAATCCGCCGTGGGCAACTTCGGATCAGGCTGGACCTGGCTGGTCAAAAAGGCCGATGGCACGGTCGATATCGTCAACACCGGTGCGGCGGGAACACCGCTCACGACCGCCGACAAGGCCGTGATGACCGTCGACGTCTGGGAGCATGCCTACTACATCGACTACCGCAACCTGCGCCAAAAATTTGTCGAAACCTTTTTGTCGAATTTGGTCAACTGGCAATTCGCCGAAACCAACTTCGCATAACAGCTTCGCGTAAGGCGTTAGCGCGGCGTCACCGCAATTTGCACTAAAAAAGCCGACATCCTGTCGGCTTTTTCGTCGGCGGAAAGCCCTTTTCAGCGTTGCGCCTGAAACAGCGGGCCGCCGAGCTTGCTGCCCGGCTTGATACCTTTTTTCGCGAACCAGCCCTTGTTCATCTCGAGCACGTAGCGCACCGGCCGGGTCGAGCAATGCGACTCGGTCGTCTGTGGCTTCATGTCGGCTAAATTTACGATGGTTCCATCATCGGCGACGAAAGCGGCGGTCAAGGGCAGCAGCGTGTTTTTCATCCAGAAGCACTGCTCGCCGGCTTGCTCGAAAATGAAAATCATTCCCTCATGCTGCGGCATCTCCTTGCGCTGCATCAGCCCGATCTGGCGCTCTTCAGGTGTCAGGGCGATTTGCGCATCGATCACGTACATGCCAGCGGACAGCCGGGTGCGTTGCAGATTCATTTGCGGGGCTTCTTGCGCCTGAGTCCAAACGGATGCAAGCAGCAGAAAAGCGGTCAACGCGGCAGCCCTGCTGAAAAACGATAAATTCGGTTTGGTGCCCATGCGCATACCACATTGAAATTGACTGGTCAGCATAAAGACAACGCCCTGTGAAAATGGCCGCGAAAGGCGGGAATTTTGACCGAAATTGCCAGGAATTGCTCCTTGGCTTCGACTAAAATTTCTGGCTTGCTACCTAAACCGCCCAATAGCGCCCCTGCCGGATGCTACCCGGGCTTACCGAGACCCACGCACATGTACCAGCATATCAAGGTGCCCGCCCAGGGCGAGAAGATCACTGTCAATGCCGACAATTCCCTGAACGTGCCTGACGAGCCCGTTATTCCTTATATCGAAGGCGATGGCACTGGCGTGGACATTTCTCCGGTCATGCTCAAGGTCGTGGACGCGGCGGTTGCCAAAGTCTACGGCGGCAAGAAAAAAATTCATTGGATGGAAGTGTTCGCCGGAGAAAAGGCGACCCGGGTTTATGGGCCTGACGTATGGCTGCCGGAAGAAACCCTGCATGCCGTCAAGGACTACGTGGTGTCGATCAAGGGGCCGCTGACAACGCCCGTGGGCGGTGGCATCCGCAGCCTGAACGTCGCGCTGCGCCAGGAGCTCGACCTCTATGTGTGCCTGCGTCCGATCCAGTATTTTCCCGGTGTGCCTTCTCCTCTCAAGGAGCCTGAAAAAACCCACATGGTGATTTTTCGTGAGAATTCGGAAGACATTTATGCCGGCATCGAATTTGAATCGGGCAGCGAAAAAGCCAAAAAACTCATCAAATTCCTGCAGGATGAGCTCGGCGTCAAGAAGATTCGGTTTCCGAACACGTCCGGCATCGGCGTCAAACCGGTTTCCAGCGAAGGCACCGAGCGACTGATGCGCAAAGCTGTTCAGTACGCCATCGACAATGACAAGCCCAGCGTCACCATCGTGCACAAGGGCAACATCATGAAGTTCACCGAAGGCGGCTTTCGGGACTGGGCTTATGCCCTGGCGCAGACCGAATTCGGCGCCGAGCTGATCGACGGCGGCCCATGGTGCCAGTTTAAAAATCCGAAAACCGGCAGCAGCATTGTGGTCAAGGACGTGATCGCCGATGCGTTCCTGCAGCAGATTTTGCTGCGCCCCGCCGAATACAGTGTGATCGCCACGCTGAACCTCAACGGCGACTATATTTCCGACGCGCTGGCGGCCCAGGTGGGCGGCATCGGCATTGCGCCGGGCGCCAACCTGAGCGACACCATCGCGATGTTCGAGGCCACGCACGGCACGGCGCCCAAGTATGCCGGCAAGGATTATGTCAATCCCGGCTCACTGATTTTGTCGGCCGAGATGATGCTGCGCCACATGGGCTGGCTCGAAGCGGCCGAGCTGATCATCAGCGCGATGGAAAAATCGATTCAGTCGAAAAAAGTGACTTATGACTTCGCCCGCCTCATGGAAGGCGCGACCCAGGTCAGCTGCTCGGGTTTCGGCGAGGTCATGATCGAGCAGATGCAGTAAAGCTCAGGCTCACCGCTGGCAAAGGCCGCCCGGGAGCAATTCCGAGGCGGCATTTTATTTTTTCGCCGCCCATTTCCCTAAGCCATGCAATGATCCAGACCGATGGCTAGAATGATTTCCATGGCAACCCAACCCCCCAATCCCCCGGCCCGGCCGCCGGCGTCTCCTCTGATCAAACCCGACGATGGACACGGCGGCGCCTCGGTGGTGCTGGAGCGCCGGCCGCAGAAAACCAAGCCGCCGCAGATGCACCAGGTCGTGCTGCTCAACGACGATTACACGCCGATGGAGTTCGTGGTGGTCGTGATTCAGGAATTTTTCAACAAGGACCGCGAGACCGCGACGCAGATCATGCTGAAAATCCACCTCGACGGCAAAGGCGTCTGCGGCGTTTTTTCGAGGGATGTGGCCGCGACCAAGGTCGATCAGGTGACCGAGGCGGCGCGAAAAAACGGCCATCCGCTGCAGTGTGTCAGCGAGCCCATTGAATAATCGAAAAACCGGCCAATATTCCCCTTACAGTTAAGTTACTTATCACCCCAAAGCAAGCCGAAAGGAAAACCGATGATTGCCCAGGAATTAGAAGTCAGCTTGCATATGGCCTTTGTCGAGGCACGCCAGCAGCGTCACGAGTTCATCACCGTCGAACATCTGCTGCTCGCGCTGCTGGACAATCCCAGTGCGGCCGAAGTGCTGCGCGCCTGCTCCGCGAATGTCGATGATTTGCGCAAGGCGCTGACCAATTTTATCAAGGACAACACGCCGCAGGTGGCGGGCAGCGATGATGTCGATACCCAGCCGACGCTGGGTTTCCAGCGCGTGATCCAGCGCGCCATCATGCATGTGCAGTCCACTGGCAGCGGAAAGAAGGAAGTCACCGGCGCCAATGTGCTGGTCGCCATTTTTGGCGAGAAAGACTCGCATGCCGTGTACTACCTCCACCAGCAGGGTGTGACGCGTCTGGACGTGGTGAATTTCATTGCCCACGGTATTAAGAAAAGCGACCCTCCCGAGCCGACGAAAACCGGCGAAAGCGCCGCCGAGAACGAAGAGGGCGGCGACAAGAACGAAAAGTCGTCGCCGCTCGAGCAGTACACCGTCAATTTGAACCAGCTCGCCAAAGACGGCAAGATCGACCCGCTGATCGGCCGCCACTACGAAGTCGAGCGCGTGATCCAGATCCTGTGCCGCCGGCGCAAGAACAACCCGCTGCTCGTCGGCGAAGCCGGCGTCGGCAAGACCGCGATCGCCGAGGGCCTGGCCTGGCGCATCACGCAAAAGGACGTGCCCGAGATCCTGGCCGAGGCCAACGTGTATTCGCTCGACATGGGCGCCTTGCTGGCCGGCACCAAGTACCGCGGCGACTTCGAGCAGCGGCTCAAGGGCGTGCTCAAGTCGCTCAAGGACAAGCCCAACGGCATTTTGTTCATCGATGAGATCCATACGCTGATCGGCGCCGGCGCGGCGTCGGGCGGCACGCTCGACGCGTCCAATTTGCTCAAGCCCGCGCTCAGCTCGGGCCAGCTCAAGTGCATCGGCGCGACCACGTTCACCGAATACCGCGGCATCTTCGAGAAGGACGCGGCGCTGTCGCGGCGCTTCCAGAAAGTCGATGTGGTCGAGCCTTCGGTGCTGGAGACGGTCGATATCTTGAAGGGCCTGAAGTCGCGCTTCGAGGAGCACCACGGCGTGAAGTATGCGGTGGCCGCGCTCCAGGCCGCGGCCGAGCTCAGCGCCAAGTACATCAATGACCGGCATCTGCCCGACAAAGCCATCGATGTGATCGACGAGGCGGGCGCCGCCCAGCGCATCCTGCCGGCGAACAAGCGCAAGAAAACCATCACCAAGACCGAGGTCGAGGAGATCGTCGCCAAGATCGCCCGCATTCCGCCCGCCAATGTCTCGAACGACGACCGCGGCAAGCTCAAGACGCTCGAGCGCGACCTCAAAAGCGTGGTGTTCGGCCAGGACAAGGCGCTCGACGTGCTGGCGTCGGCCGTCAAGATGGCGCGCTCGGGGCTCGGCAAGGAAGACAAGCCGATCGGCAGCTTCCTGTTCTCCGGCCCCACTGGCGTCGGCAAGACCGAAGCGGCCAAGCAGCTGGCCTACATCATGGGCATCGAGCTGATCCGCTTCGACATGTCCGAGTACATGGAGCGCCACGCGGTGAGCCGGCTGATCGGCGCGCCGCCCGGCTATGTCGGCTTCGATCAGGGCGGCCTCTTGACCGAGGCGGTGACGAAAAAGCCGCATTGCGTGCTGCTGCTCGACGAGATCGAAAAAGCGCATCCGGACATCTTCAACGTGCTGCTGCAGGTCATGGACCACGGCACGCTGACCGACAACAACGGGCGCAAGGCGGATTTCCGCAATGTGATCATCGTCATGACGACCAACGCCGGCGCCGAGACGATGAACAAGGCGAGCATCGGCTTCACCAACCCGCGCGAAGCCGGCGACGAGATGGCCGACATCAAGCGGCTGTTCACGCCCGAGTTCCGCAACCGCCTCGACGCGGTCGTGAGCTTCAAGTCGCTCGACGAGGTGGTCATCCTGCGCGTGGTCGACAAGTTCTTGCTGCAGCTGGAGACCCAGCTGGCCGAAAAGAAAGTCGAAGTCACTTTCACCGACACGCTGCGCAAGTACCTGGCGAAGAAAGGCTTCGATCCGCTGATGGGCGCGCGCCCGATGCAGCGCCTGATCCAGGACACGATCCGCCGCGCGCTGGCCGACGAGCTGCTGTTCGGACGCCTCACCGAAGGCGGCCGCCTGACGGTCGATATGAAGGTCACGACAGACGAGAAGGGCGTGGAAAACGGCGAGGTCGAGCTCGACATCCAGCCGCTGCCCAAGCGTGAGGGAAGGGCCAAACCCGAGTCCGAGGCTGCCGAGGCGAATTGATCGCGCGGACACGCTGAACGCCGCCCGGCCAGGGCCGGCGTCCCAGGAAAGGCCGGTAGCATCGCGCTATCGGCCTTTTTGCATCATGCTATCGAAATAATAGCGAACTATGGCCGCTGGCTATGCGTAAAACGGTGTTTTTATTGGAAAATTCTTAAAAAACCATGGCTGCCCACACTTTTTTCTGGCACGACTACGAAACCTTCGGCCTCGATCCACGGCGCGACCGGCCGGCGCAGTTTGCCGGCATCCGCACCGATGCCGAACTGAACGAAATCGGCGAGCCGCTGATGATTTACTGCCAGCCCGCCAACGACTATTTGCCCGACCCGGAATCATGCCTGCTGACCGGTATCACGCCGCAGCACTGCTTGCGGCACGGCCTGGCCGAGCATGTGTTCGCCGCGCGGGTCGGCGAGGCGCTGGCGCAGCCCGGAACGATCGGCGTCGGCTACAACACGATTCGCTTCGACGATGAGTTCACGCGCTTCCTGTTCTGGCGCAATTTGATCGACCCCTACGGCCGCGAGTGGCAAAACGAGTGCGGCCGCTGGGACCTGCTCGACGTGCTGCGAATGGCGTATGCGCTGCGGCCCGACGGCATCGTCTGGCCGGTCAATGCCGGCGGCAAGCCCAGCTTCAAGCTCGAAGACCTGGCGCGCGCCAACGGGGTGCGGCATGAAAAAGCGCACGACGCGCTGTCGGATGTGCGCACCACCCTCGCGCTGGCGCGGCTGCTTCGCACGGCGCAGCCCCGGCTGTTCGAGTTCTGCCTGGGGCTGCATAAAAAATCCCGCGCATCGGCCGAGCTGGGTTTGCCCGCCAGCACGGGCCAGGCCAGGCCGTTTTTGCACGTCTCGGGCATGTTCGCGCCCGAGCGCGGCTGCCTGGCGCTGATGTTTCCTCTGGCGACGCATCCTGGCAACAAAAACGAAGTCATCGCATGGGATTTGGCGCACGACCCGAGCGAGCTGGCGCTGCTCGATGTTCAGACGTTGCGGCTGCGCCTTTTCACCAAGGCCGCCGACCTGCCCGAGGGCGTGCCGCGCCTGCCGATCAAATCCGTGCATCTGAACAAGTCGCCGATGGTGGTGCGCAACCTCGACACACTCACGCCGGAAATGGCGGCTCGATGGGGAATCGACAGGGAAGCGGCAAGGCGCCACGCCGAGCTGGCGGCGGGCCTGCCCGACATGAGCGCCATCTGGCCGGCCGTGTTTCAACGCGACCGGGGGGCGGCGCTCGATGTCGATGAAGACCTGTATGGTGGCTTTATCGGCGACGCCGACCGCACGCGGCTCAATCGCTTGCGCGAACTGCCGGCCGAGGAGTTGGCGCACGATCGCACCGGCTTCGACGACGCGCGGCTTGGCGAGCTGGTGTTTCGCTGGCGCGCGCGCAATTTCCCCGAAACCCT
>CAXSGT010000043.1:0-19869 GCA_964236835.1 uncultured Polaromonas sp. | reverse complement strand
CCAGCGCCATCGGACTGACGACAAGGCCGGAGCGGCCTAGAGTGCGGTAGGAGGCCAGGTTCATGGTCAATCGCTTTCGGTACTGGCCAGCGCCCTCGCTGGACCGGTGTTTAGAAGGTAATGCCCAAGTGTATGAAATCAGCTGATGAGCAGGACAGCCACCGTTACTCGACGATCAATTTAATCAATCGTTTGATTTATGTGTTTTAATGCTGCGAATGATTTCAAGCGACCTATTCGTCGGCGCCGCGCCGCCGCGCCCAGGCCAGCCGGACCCCGATAAAGCGCCTAGCGGCGAGTCGCGCAGGCAGCGGCCCGACGGCCTGGAAGCGCGCCAGCATCTGCTGCGCACGGCGCTCAGGCTGTTTTCCGAAAAGGGCTTCAGCAAGACCTCGACGCGCGAAATCGCTCTGGCGGCGCACGCGAACATCGCCTCGATCAGCTATTACTTCGGTGACAAGGCCGGGCTTTACCGGGCGGCGTTTACCGAGCCGATGGGCAGCGCAAGCGATGTCAAGGCGCTGTGCGGACAGCCCGGCTGGACCTTGCGCCAGTCGCTGCAAGCTTTTATCGACAGCTTCCTGGCGCCGATGAAGCAGGGCGAGCTGGTGCGGCAATGCACCCGGCTGCACTTTCGCGAAATGGTCGAGCCCACCGGCCTGTGGGCCGAGGAAATCGACAACGGCATCAAGCCCTCCCACGCGGCGCTGGTCGAGCTGCTCGGCCGCCATCTCGGTATCGCCGAGGCCGACGACGCGCTGCACCGGCTGGCCTTCAGCATCGCCGGCCTGGCGCTGCAGCTGTTCATCGCGCGCGACTGCGTGGAGGCGATCCGGCCCCAATTGATCGACCAGCCGCAGGCAATCGACGCCTGGGCCGGCCAGATAGTCGCTTATGCCGAAGCGATGGTGAACATCGAGGCGGCGCAGCGCCAGCCAGGCCGCGGCCAGGCCAGAGACACCGACAACCCATGAGACCCGACCCGATGACGCCTCCTTCGCCTCCTTTCCCTTTTGCGCTTCGTTTGCGCCAATTTCTCGCCGGCCTGCTGCCGTTATGGCTAGCCGCCTGCGCGGCGCCGCCCGCGCCCACCCAGGTGTCGGCGCCGACTCCGCTGGCGTGGCAGGCCGCGCTGCCGCACCAGGGCTCGCTTACCGACCTCAGCCAGTGGTGGCGGCAGCTGGGCGACCCGCTGCTGGCCGAGCTGGTCGCTAGCGGCCAGGCCGTCAGCCCGACGGTGGCGTCGGCGCGCTCGCGCATCGAGCAGGCGCGCAGCGCGCGGACAGCCGCCGGCGCGGCGCTGCTGCCGACGCTCGACGCCGTCGGCGGCTTGAGCCGGGGCCGCTCGCTGCAGGCCGTGGGGCCGGAATCGGTGCCCATCGTGTCGCTGGCGCAGGGCGCGCTGCAGGCCGCCTGGGAATTGGACATCGCCGGCGGCAACCGCGCCAGCCTGGACGCGGCTTCGCAGCGCCTGCTCGGCGCCGACGCGCAGTGGCATGATGCCCGGGTCTCCAGCGCCGCCGAGGTCGCCAACCAGTATGTCAGCCTGCGCAGCTGCCGCGCGCTCGCCGACGTGACGCGGCGCGACGCCGGCTCGCGCGAGGAAACCGCGCGCCTGTCGGCGCTGAGCGCGCGGGCGGGCTTTACCGCGCCGGCCAGCGACGCGCTGGCGCGGGCCAGCGCCGCCGATGCGCGAGTGCGCGCCGCGCGCCAGGCGGCGCAATGCGAGCTCGATTTGAAGGCGCTGGTCGCCCTGACCGGTTTGGCGGAACCCGATTTAAGGCAAAAACTGGCATTTCCGTATATCCAGCCTGATAACTTTGCTATTATTTCAATAGCCTCGGTGCCCGCCGAAGCGCTGGCGCAGCGGCCCGACATTTTCAGCGCCGGGCGCGACGTTGCCGCCGCCAGCGCCGACTTGGGGAGCGCCGAGGCCGCGCGCTATCCGCGCCTGGGCTTGAGCGGCAACATCGGCGCGGCGCGGATTTACGCCGGCGGCGGCAGCGCCAACCTGGACACCTGGTCGATCGGGCCGCTCAGCCTGACCGTTCCGCTGTTCGACGGCGGCCGGCGCGCGGCCAATGTCGCCGCCGCGCAGGCGCGCTACGACGAGGCCGCGGCGCTGTACCGCGCCCGCGTGCGGCAGGCGGTGCGCGAGGTCGAGCAGGCGCTGGTCAACCTGCAAAGCGGCGAAGCGCGCCAGGGCGATGCCGAGGCGGCGGTGGAGGGCTACCGCGCCGCCTTCAGCGGCACCGAGGCGCAGTATAAAAACGGGCTGGCGAGCCTGCTGGCGCTGGAAGACGCGAGGCGCACGCTGCTGGCCGCCGAGATCAACCGCGTGACGCTGCGCCAGGAGCGCCAGTCGGCCAGCGTGGCGCTGTACCGCGCCATGGGCGGCGGCTGGAGCGCGGCCATCGTGCCGCTTCCGGCCGGCGCGCAGCCTGTCGCCGCCGTCCCGTAATTTCATCGAAAGACCGGTCCCGCATCGCCCTGACGCAAACGCTCCACTCATGAAAAAAACCACCTCCGCCACCCTTGCCGCCATCGCACTGTTCGCCGTCGCCGGCGGCGCTTATTACTACTTCCTCAAGCCAGGCTCGGCCGCGCCGGCGGCCGTTGCCGAAGGCAAGGGCAACAAGGCCGCGCCCAAGCCCGCCCTGACCGTGACCGCGGCCCCACCCCAAGTCACCCGGCTGCCGATCAAGCTAGCCGCCAACGGCAATATCGCCGCCTGGCAGGAGGCCATCGTCGGCGCCGAGTCGGCCGGCCTGCGGCTGACCGAGGTGCGCGCCAATGTCGGCGATGTCGTCAAGGCCGGTCAGGTGCTGGCGACGTTTTCCAGCGCCACCGTCGAGGCCGACGTGGCGCAGGCGCGCGCCAGTCTGCTCGAAGCGCAGGCGAACGCGGCCGACGCGGCGGCGAATGCCGAGCGGGCGCGCGGACTGCAAGACTCGGGCGCTCTGAGCGCGCAGCAGATCAACCAGTTTTTGACCACCGAACAAACCGCCAAAGCGCGCGCCGGAGCGGCGCAGGCGGTGCTCGGCGCGCAGCAGCTGCGCGGCCGGCAGACGCGGGTGCTGGCGCCCGACGGCGGCGTGATCTCGGCGCGCACCGCGACCGTCGGCGCGGTCGTGCCGACGGGCGCCGAGCTGTTTCGGCTGATCCGCCAGGGCCGGCTCGAATGGCGCGCCGAAGTCACGTCGTCGGAACTGGGCCGCATCAAGGTCGGCACGCCGGTGAGCGTGCGGCCGGCCGGCGGCGGCGAGCTGCGCGGGCGCGTTCGCATGGTCGCGCCCAGCGTCGATCCGCTGACGCGCTCGGCGCTGGTGTATGTCGATTTGCCGGCGTCGGGCAGGTCGTCCGCCAAGGCGGGCATGTTCGCCAGGGGCGAATTCGATCTCGGCGCGACCGAGGCGCTGACGATTCCGCAGCGCGCGCTGCTCGTCCGCGACGGCTTCAACTACGTGTTTCGCCTGGGCGGCGACATGCGCGTCAGCCAGCTCAAGGTGCAGACCGGGCGTCTCGCCGGCGAGCGCGTCGAAGTCGTCTCGGGCCTGTCGGCGGACGCACGCATCGTCGTCAACGGCGCCGGGTTTCTCAATGACGGCGACCTGGTCCGCGTGAGCCAGGAAAATGGGTCAAATCAGCCTTCCGCGCAATCCCAGTCTGCTTCAACAGCTATTAAATCAGGAGTAACGCCATGAATGTCTCCTCCTGGTCGATCAAGAACCCGATTCCGGCCGTCATGCTGTTCGTGCTGCTCACGTTCGGCGGCATGCTGTCGTTCAAGGCGATGAAGGTGCAGAACTTTCCCGACATCGATTTGCCGACCGTCACCGTCGCCGCGGCGCTGCCTGGCGCGGCGCCGGCGCAGCTGGAGACCGAGGTCGCGCGCAAGCTCGAAAACTCGATCGCGACGGTACAGGGCCTGAAACACATCACCACCCGTGTGTACGACGGCGGCGTCAGCGTGACGGCCGAGTTCCGGCTGGAAAAACCGGTGCAGGAAGCGGTCGACGACGTGCGCTCGGCGGTGGCGCGGGTGCGCGCCGACCTGCCCGCCGACGTGCGCGACCCGGTCGTCAGCAAGGTCGATCTGGCCGGCCAGCCGATCCTGGCCTTCACCGTCAGCTCGCCGCGCATGGACGCCGAGGCGCTGTCGTGGTTTGTCGATAACGATATTGCCAAACGGCTGCTGGCGGTGCGCGGCGTCGGCGCGGTGAACCGCGTCGGCGGCGTGACGCGCGAGGTGCGGGTCGCGCTCGATCCGTCGAAGCTGCAGGCGCTGGGCGCGACGGCGGCCGAGATTTCGCGCCAGCTGCGCCAGGTGCAAAGCGAAAGCGCAGGTGGGCGCACCGACCTCGGCGGCAGCGAGCAGCCGGTGCGAACGCTCGCCACCGTCAAGTCGGCCGAAGAGCTGGGGCGGCTGGAGCTGGCGCTGGGCAACGGCCGCCGGATTCGGCTCAGCGACGTCGCCAGCGTCAGCGACACCGTGTCCGACCCGCGCTCGGCGGCATTGCTCGACGGCAAGCCCGTCGTCGGCTTCGAAGTCGCGCGCAGCCGCGGCGAAAGCGAAGTGACCGTCGGCGCGGCGGTGCAGGCGGCACTCGCAAACCTCAGGGCGCAGCGGCCCGACATCGTGCTGACCGAGGCGTTCAACTTCGTCAAGCCGGTGGACGAGGAATACCACGGCTCGCTGCACCTGCTGTACGAAGGCGCGATCCTGGCCGTGCTGGTCGTCTGGCTGTTTTTGCGCGACTGGCGCGCCACCTTCGTCTCAGCGGTGGCGCTGCCGCTGTCGGTGATTCCGGCGTTCATCGGCATGTATTTGCTCGGTTTTTCGATCAACACCGTCAGCCTGCTGGCGCTGTCGCTGGTGATCGGCATCCTGGTCGATGACGCGATCGTCGAGGTCGAGAACATCGTGCGGCATCTGCGCATGGGCAAAACGCCGTACCAGGCGGCGATGGAGGCGGCCGACGAGATCGGCCTGGCCGTGGTGGCGACGACCTTCACGCTGGTCGCGGTGTTTTTGCCGACGGCGTTCATGAGCGGCATCGCCGGCAAGTTCTTCAAGCAGTTCGGCTGGACGGCGGCGCTGGCGGTGATGGCGTCGCTGATCGTCGCGCGCGTGCTGACGCCGATGATGGCGGCGTATATCCTGAAACCCATCGTCGGCGCGCACAAGGAGCCGTTCTGGATGGCGGCGTACCTGCGCGCCGCCGCCTGGTGCCTGCGCCACCGCGTCATCACGATGGTCGCGGCGACGCTCTTTTTCGTCGGCTCGGTGATGCTGATTCCGCTGCTGCCGACCGGCTTCATTCCGCCCGACGACAATTCGCAGACGCAGGTGTACCTGGAGCTGCAGCCGGGCTCGAGCCTGGCGCAGACCCTGGCCGCCGCCGAGCAGGCGCGCTTGCTCGTCGGCAAGGTCGAGCATGTGCGCAGCGTCTATACGACGGTCGGCGGCGGCAGCGCCGGCAGCGACCCGTTCACCGGCACGGCCGCCGCGGAAACCCGCAAGGCGACGCTGACGGTGCTGCTCGACGAGCGCGGCGACCGGCCGCGCAAGCAGGTGATCGAAAACAGGATGCGCGGCGCGCTCGAAGCGCTGCCCGGCGTCAGGAGCAAAGTGGGCTTGGGCGGTGGCGGCGAAAAATACGTCCTGGTGCTGACCAGCGAAGACCCGCTGGCGTTAGCCAACGCCGCGCGCGCGGTCGAGCGCGACTTGCGCACCATTCCCGGCCTGGGCAGCGTCGCGTCGAGCGCCAGCCTGATTCGCCCCGAAATCGCCGTGCGGCCCGACTTTGCCCGCGCCGCCGACCTGGGCGTGACCAGCAGCGCCATCGGCGAGACGCTGCGCATCGCGACGCTGGGCGACTACGACGTCGCGCTGCCGAAGTTGAACTTGTCCGAGCGCCAGGTGCCGATCGTCGTCAAGCTGGCTGACAGCGCGCGGCGCGATTTGAGCGTGCTCGAGCGCCTGAGCGTGCCGAGTTCCAGACCAGGGGCCGGGCCGGTGATGCTGGGCCAGGTCGCGACGCTGGAGATCGCCAGCGGCCCGGCGATCATCGACCGCTATGACCGTTCGCGCAACGTGAACTTCGAGATCGAGCTGTCGGGCCTGCCGCTGGGCGACGTGACCAAGGCGGTGCAGGAGTTGCCGGCCGTGAAGAACCTGCCGCCGGGCGTGAAGGTCGTCGAAATCGGCGACGCCGAAGTCATGGGCGAGCTGTTCGCCAGCTTCGGCTTGGCGATGTTGACCGGCGTGCTGTGCATTTATATCGTGCTGGTGCTGCTGTTCAAGGATTTTTTGCACCCGGTGACGATTCTGGCGGCGCTGCCGTTGTCGCTGGGCGGCGCGTTTGTCGGCCTTTTGATCGCGCACAAAAGCTTTTCGATGCCGTCGCTGATCGGTTTGATCATGCTGATGGGCATCGCGACGAAGAACTCGATCTTGCTGGTCGAATACGCGATCGTCGCGCGGCGCGACCATGGCATGACGCGGCTGGAAGCGCTGCTCGACGCCTGCCACAAGCGCGCCCGGCCGATCATCATGACGACGCTGGCGATGGGCGCGGGCATGATGCCGCTGGTGCTGGGCCTGGGCGCGGCCGATCCGAGCTTTCGCTCGCCGATGTCGGTGGCGGTGGTCGGTGGGTTGATTACCTCGACCATCCTGAGCTTGCTGGTGGTGCCGGCGGTGTTTACTTATATGGATGATCTGGAGGGGTTTGTTAAACGCTTGGCCGGGAAACTGCGCCGCAGGCCGGTTAAATTGGTGCCGGTGCGAGCAGATTTATGACTGATGAGTGCCGCTTGAGCATACAGAAATTTATTCATCACTTTCAAGAACAAGGGACAATGATTGGCGCTGTCACGTCTGAACTTCACAAGAAAATTCTGTACGCCTTGGCGATTGATGCACTCGCACGCGCCGTTTATGAAAAGGAAGGGACCCATCGCTCGCGGCTGGTCAACCTTATTGTGGAACACACAAAATGGTCGGATGCCAATCGCATAAGTCTGTTCCAACTTTCCTTGTATCTCTATGCCAAAGAACGAACTGGGTCTCAGTTGTACCGAGAGGTCGGACGAATGCTAGATGCGTCTCCACCCCGAGAGCGCAAGTTATTGAACGGGTCACCTCAAATAGACGAACTCACGCCGTACGCCACATCTGAAGAACAAAAAGCACTGAAAGACCATTCTTATGCACATCTTTTCTACACGTATCGCAACAATTTAGTTCATGAGTTTCGTGCGCCTGGGTATGGCATCGACTGGTCAGACTGCGATACCGAGCCGTTTTATACGTCTTTGTCATCCAGAGGAAAACGTGAACTTGTCTTTCCAGCAGCTTTTTTCGCTTCACTCTACGCGCAGGCGCTGACAGGCGTCGAAAGTTTTCTCCTCGCTCACAGAGTAAATCCGCACAATAGGTTTACCTACGGTTCGTACTGGCAGGCGAAATGATGTTCAAGTCTTCCATTGAGCAAGCATCCCGATCACGACGCATGCGAACGCAACCACTCGCGAAGCACATTGTTTAAACGGGTCTGCCAGCCGTCGCCGGTGCGCCGAAATGACTGAACGATGTCCGCGTCCAGTCGAATGTTCACATGCTCCTTTGGCGCAGCTGAAGGCGGGCGTCCTCGTCTAGGCTTTAACAGTTCCTGGACCGCGGCGTCATCCAAAAGGCCGGGCAGAACGTCTTTCGCGGGGCGTGCCTTGGCAAACCACGCGTCAGTCGCTTCCGGAGCTGTTTGATCGATCAATTCAGGATTGGGCTTGCGCGACATATCGGGACCTTTCTCGTTTGTTGGCGCGGCGAAGGCTGATCACATGGACGGCACCATCGCGCGGGGTGAACACCAGCATGTGCAAGTGTTCATCGATCATGCCAATGGCTTGATAGCGACGCTCAAGGTAGTCCTGCCGCATGTCTTCAGCGATCAGTGCTGTACTCCAGTCAAAGTCCTCGGCCGAGTCGAAGGCAATACCGCGTTCGGCGATGTTGCGTTCGTTCTTGGCTCGGTCATACGTGAAGCGCATAGAATTATTGTACCCACGACAATTCTATTCAATGATCTCGTGAGCATCTGGTTGTCCAAGAATGTGGACTATTTCAAGGCAATGGCCGATGAAATTGGCGCCCCTCACCAGAGTCTCATCAATTTGTATTTGCGCGACCGTCTTCCTCACAGCCGCAAGGTGCAGATCGACTTACTAAAATGGTGCAATGCACCCCGCCATCTCCCAGCACCACTTAGGCATATCGGCAATCTGCCAACGCTACCGCATCAGCCGGCTGGAAGTGTTTGGCTTGGCGGCGCGGGCGGAAGACTTCAGCCCTGGCAGCAGCGATGCCGATTTTCTGGTCGAGTTCGCGCAAGACGCGCAACCAGATTTGAAGGCGTTTTTTGGCGCAAAGGCCGAACTGGAAAAGCTGCTCGGTCGTGGCGTTGATTTGGTCGAGCCCGGCGCTGTGCGCAATCCGTACCTACGTGCCAGCATCAACCGCAGCCGCGAGCTTGTTTATGCAGCGTGACCCACGCGCTTTTTTGTGGCATGTGCGCGAGGCGGCGTTAGTCCTTGTGGTGCAGGCGTTGTTGATCGAGCTGGAAGAAAAATAACATCGTCGGGCCGTTGGCAAACCCTACGCAGTCCGGCTCGGACCAGCTCAGGACGAATATTAAATTGACTGGCGAATCTTGTGTACCAGCGCAGTCGTCGAATAACCCGCGACAAACGGAATCGCCAGCGCCCGCCCGCCATAGGCCTTGACCACCGCTGTCTCGGCCAGCGACTCCATGTCGTAGTCGCCACCCTTGACCAGCACATCAGGCTTGAGCTCGGCGATCAATTCCAGCGGCGTGTCGTCATCGAACCAGGTGACCAGGCCGACCGATTCGAGCGCGGCGATCAGCGCGGCCCGGTCTTCCTGCCGGTTCAGCGGCCGCTCCGGCCCTTTGCCCAGGCGCCGGGCCGATGCGTCGGTATTGAGCGCGACGACCAGGCTGGCGCCGAGCTGGCGCGCCTGCGCCAGGTACGTGGCATGGCCAAAGTGCAGCACGTCGAACACGCCGTTGGTGAACACCACCGGGCGCGGCAGCGCGGCCACGCGGGCTTGGGCATCCTCTCGGACCACCAGCTTGCCCAGAAATGCCGGCGGCTTCATGTCGCGGCTTGCGGCGTAGCGCCCGGCGGCAGGGACGCGGCCAGCTCGCGGCCGAGCGCCTTGCGGTAGCGGTTGAGCTCCTGCACGGTCTTGAAACTTTGCTCCAGCAGCAAGCCCAGGTTGTGCAGGATGCGGTCGATCACCCGGGTTTCCCACGCCGCGTCGAACCTGATCTGCGTGTCGAGCCAGCGCTCGAGCCACTCCGGGTCGGGCATGCGGCTTTGCACCGTGTCGCGCGGGAACAAGGCCTTGTTGACATGCAGATTCGTCGGATGCAGCGCCTGCGCCGTGCGCCGCGCGCTCGCCATCAGCACGCCGACCTTGGCGAAGGCGGCCTTCGCCTCGTCGCCCGACTTGGCGATGGCGCGCTTCATATAGCGCAGGTAGGCGCCGCCGTGGCGCGCCTCGTCCTGGCTGAGCTGGACATAAATCTGCTTGATAACCGGCTCGGTGTGCCACTCGCTGGCGCAGCGGTACCAGTGGTTGAGGCGGATCTCGCCGCAAAAATGCAGCATCAGCGTCTCCAGCGGCGGCGCCGGCTCGAACTCGAAGCGCACCTCGTGCAGCTCGGCCTCGGTCGGCGCGAGCTCGGGCCGAAAGCGGCGCAAATACTCCATCAGCACCAGCGAATGCTTTTGCTCCTCGAAAAACCAGATCGAGATGAAGGCCGAAAAGTCGCTGTCGCCGCGGTTGTCGCGCAAAAACATTTCGGTCGCCGGCAGCGCCGCCCATTCGGTGATCGCGTTCATCTTGATGGTGCGGGCCTGCTCGTCGGTCAGCCGCGACGCGTCGAAATCGGCCCAGGCGATGTCCTTGTCCATGTCCCAGCGGACGGCTTCGAGTTGCTTGAACAGTTCGGGATAAAGCATGTGAGTTTCTTGGCTGCGGATACGCATTCGATCGCAGAGCGGATGCAGCGCAAACGATCACCCATTCCTGCGCTGAATTTTAAAATTTCCCCTTGACCACACTTGTCAGCAGATTTATTACAAAGAAGTAAGCCAACGCAGCTAGGTACGGCTATGCTGAAGCCGAGAATTTAATCTGGCCTTCTGCCTGAGGTGAATTGAAACGACGAAAATCCGATTTTTCTTGCGAGTGCAACATGAACGCTTTTTTCATTGCCTGCGGCTTGCTGCTCTTCGGCACAAGCATTGCCTTGGCCGCCCAGGACGCGGCGCCGGCCGCCATGGCCGAAAAACCCGCGGCCGTCGCATCGCATCCCTGTCCGGCGTTATTGCAGCAGAACGTGCTGCGCCTGCAGGATGAAAAGCCGCAGTCGCTGTGCCAGTACGCCGGCAAGGTGGTCGTCGTCGTCAACACCGCCAGCTTTTGCGGCTTTACCCCGCAGTACAAGGGCTTGGAAGCGCTGTATTCGCGCTACCAGGGCCGCGGCCTGGTGGTGCTGGGCTTTCCGTCGAACGACTTTGCGCAGGAAACCGGCAGCAACAAGGACATCGCCGACTTTTGCGAGAACACGTTCGGCGTGAAATTCCCGATGTTCACCAAGACCCGCGTGAGCGGCCAGGACGCCAGCCCGCTGTTCCGGCAGTTGGCCGCGAAGACCGGCGCCGCGCCGCGCTGGAATTTTTATAAATACGTTGTTTCGCGCGATGGCGCCAGCGTCGTTTCATTCAATTCCATGACCGACCCCGGCAGTGGCGCCTTTGTCGCGGAAATCGAAAAGCAGCTGGCCCGATAGGTTTTAATGCTGCGAAGCCTTCCCGGCTGCAAGGGCCAGGCTGCGAATCCTGAGGCTGATTCAGCTCGGCAGCGTGTCGGCGAAGCTTGCGCGCAGGGCCAGCTTTTCATTGAGCCGGGCCAGATTGGCATGGCCGGCGCGCCAGTCGATCTCGGAAAAGCGGAAGTCCAGGTAGCCGAGCGCGCAGCCGACCGCCACGTCCGACAAGCTGAAATGAACGCCGCTGCAATAGGCTTTCTCGCCCAGGCCGGCGTCCATGGCCTTGAGCGCATTGTCGATCTTGTCCAGCTGGCGCTTGATCCAGGCGTCGCTGCGCTGCGCCGCGCCGCGCCCCGGCCAGGTCGCCTCCAGCCGGGCCAGGATGGCGGCGTCGAGCACGCCGTCGGCCAGCGCCTCCCAGGTCTTGACCTCGGCGCGCTCGCGGCCCTGCGGCGGAATCAACTTGCCCACCGGCGACAGCGTGTCGAGGTATTCGACGATGACGCGCGAGTCGAACACCGCCTCGCCGCCTTCCATCACCAGGCACGGCACCTTGCCGAGCGGGCTGGAAACGCCGATGGCCGTGTTGTCGGCCCACACGTCTTCCAGCGCAAACTGGTAATCGAGCTTTTTTTCTGCCATCACGATGCGCACCTTGCGAACGTAGGGGCTGGTGGCGGATCCTATGAGTTTCATGTTGAAAGTGGGCCTGGGGCGTGATCCGGTAACAGAGCATTCTATAGAGTCGGCGCGGGCGTGGGCCGGCAGGGCTTTTCGCGGGCGGCCCGCGCCGCTGGCCGCCCGCGCTACCGGCCGCCAAGCCCATAAGCGCATAACCCCCGCCTACAATCGCGGCCATGAGCTTTTCCCCGATCAACGCCCTCTCGCCGCTCGATGGCCGCTACGCCGGAAAACTCGGCCTGCTGCGCCCGCTGATGTCCGAGCAAGGCTATATGCACCGCCGGGTGCAGGTTGAAATGGCCTGGTTCATTGCGCTGTCCGATGCCGGATTCGCCGAATTCAAGCCGTTGACGGCCGGCGCGCGCACCTACCTGATGGGCCTGGTAAAGAATTTTTCCGAGGCCGACGCGCTGGCGATCAAAACGATCGAAAAAACCACGAATCACGATGTCAAGGCGGTCGAATACTGGATCAAGTCGAAATTCGAAGCCCGGCCCGAGCTGCGCGCGGCCGGCGAATTCGTGCATTTCGCCTGCACCAGCGAGGACATCAACAACACCAGCCATGCGCTGCAGCTCAAGCACGGGCGCGACGAAGTGCTGCTGCCGGCGCTCGACAGGCTGCTCGACACGCTGCGCCTGATGGCGCATGCGCATGCCGATGTCGCGATGCTCAGCCGCACCCACGGCCAGACCGCCAGCCCGACCACCGTCGGCAAGGAGCTGGCCAACGTGGTGCATCGCCTGGCCGGCGCGCGCCGGAAAATCGCCGATGTCAGGCTGTTGGCGAAAATGAACGGCGCCGTCGGCAATTTCAATGCGCACCTGGCGGCTTGGCCCGACTTCGACTGGCAGGCCTTCAGCCGGCGCGTGATCGAAACGCCCGAGCCGCTGGGCCTGGGGCTGGCGTTCCAGCCCTACAGCATCCAGATCGAGCCGCACGACTACATGGCCGAATTTTTCGACGCGGTGGCGCGCGCCAACACCATTTTGATCGACCTGGCGCGCGACATCTGGGGTTACGTCAGCCTGGGCTATTTCACGCAGCGCCTCAAAGACGGCGAGATCGGCTCGTCGACGATGCCGCACAAGGTCAATCCGATCGATTTTGAAAACGCCGAGGGCAACCTGGGCCTGTCCAACGCCCTGCTGCGCCATATGAGCGAGAAGCTGCCGATCAGCCGCTGGCAGCGCGACTTGACCGACTCGACCGTGCTGCGCAACATGGGCGTCGCGCTCGGCTACGCGGTGCTGGCCTACAGTTCGCTGTCGCAGGGGCTGGGCAAGCTCGAGCTCAATGGCGAAGCGCTGGCGGGCGACCTCGACGGCGCCTGGGAAGTGCTCGCCGAGCCGATCCAGACCGTGATGCGGCGCCACGGCGTGCCGGGCGCCTATGAAAAGCTGAAAGAAGCCACGCGCGGCAAGTCGGTGCGGCCCGAAGCGCTGCGCACGCTGATCGCCTCGCTGGAAATTCCGGCCGCCGAAAAAGAGCGCCTGCTGGCGCTGACGCCGGCCGGCTACACCGGCATGGCGGCGGCGCTGGCTAGACAGGTTTAAGGCTTCTAGGGCAGCTCCGGCATCGGCTCACCGCAGCGCCAGCATTGCTCGAAACCGCCTTCGACAATTTCGCCGCAGCGGCAAGCCCAGCGCCGCTGCGGCAGGTTCCGCAGCGCATGCAGCCAGGCGCGCGCGGCGGGCGCCTCGTGGTCGTTCGTCAGCCAGACCTCGGGCTGGCACTGGTCGGGCGGCAATTCGCCGGCCAGACTGCCCAGAAAATAGCGCTGCACGCTGGCCGAATAACCGGCCTGACGCAAGGCGTCGGCCCACAGCGCCGCGATGGCGATATTCGGAGCGCGGGTGAGTCTGAGCATTCGTGGAGTTTAGTCTGGTCATGCGCTGTTTGCTACTGAATCAATAGCTGTCGGCACATGGTTCAAGCGTGTTTTTTGTTTTCCAGCGCCCGGTCGGCATAGCGGCCGAAGCGCCAGGCGCTCGCCTCCTGCGTGATGCGCCGCCAGGCGCCGCGTTTTTGCGCTGGCGTCATGGCGGGCCAGCGCTGGACTTCGTCGAACGTGCGGCCGCAGCCCTTGCACGATTCATCGCCCTGGCTGGTCGAGCAGATTGCGATGCACGGCGTGTCGGCTGTCGTGTCGTACCAGGCGAGCCAGGCCGCCAGCGCTTCGGCGGGAAAGCTTGCTTCATCGGCCAAGTCCTCATGCTGAAACACCATCAGCGCATAGACCTCGGCCAGCGCCCGGACCTCGGGCGCGAGCGTCACGCCGTCGGCCGAAGGCTTTATGCCGCGCCAGTGGTTGATGGCCGCTTCGATGTCGGTGATGTGCAGGCCTGGCATGGCAAAGAGTGGAAAGGCGGCGAATGAATTAGCTAATGATCGTTTGCAAGATTTCCCAATCTATTGTCCAATACCCGACCGAAGGGGAGTAACTCCCTTGGCTTGCCGGCTGGTTTTGATAATCCGCCCGGCGGGCCGCTTCAGCAAGTCGTCAATACGAAGCCCAGGCTTCCGGCTTGCTGGGCATGAAGGGCGCTTTTTTCCAAGCGCCGCATGCCGAGCCAGACCTTCGATTGAAACCTGCAAAAGGTTTGATCGAGGCGTTCGCGGCGGCCAGCCGTTTTCAATCCGCACCCTGGGTCAGTCTTTTCAGGCTTCGCAAAGCCGGAGATTCGTCGCCTCGAATCTCCTTGTTGAAACTTGACTTGGAAAGAAGTGCTTCATGGAAATTTTTACAACCCCGTGGTGGTCGGCCTTGCTGGCGATCATTTTGATCGACCTGGTGCTCGCCGGCGACAACGCCATCGTGATCGCGCTTGCGGCGCGCAATTTGCCGCCGCGGCTGCGGAAAAAAGCCATTGTCTGGGGCGCTGGCGGCGCGATCGTGGTCCGCTCGCTGATGACGCTGGGCGTCGTCTGGCTGCTCAAAATTCCGGGGTTGATGCTGGCGGGCGGCATCGGCCTGCTCTGGATTGCCTACCGGCTGCTGGCCGACCAGAATGAAAAAGAGCATGGCGGTCCCGCCGCCGCCACCTTCTGGGGTGCCATGAAAACCATCGTGGTCGCCGACGCGCTGATGGGCATCGACAATGTGCTCGGCGTCGCCGGCGCCGCGCATGGCGCGTTCGACCTGGTCATCGTCGGCCTGTTGCTCAGCGTGCCGATCGTGGTGTTCGGCAGCACCGTCGTGCTCAGGCTGGTCGAGCGCTTTCCGGTCATCATCAAGCTCGGCGCCAGCGTGCTGGCGCTGACCGCCGCAAAAATGATCGTCGGCGAACCGCTGCTCGATGTGGTCTACGGCGGCCCGCACGCCTTGCCATCGGCTCAAACGCTGTACACGATGGCCGAATGGGCGACTTATGCGGTCGCCGTGGCGGGTGTGCTGGGCGCCGGTTGGCGGGCCGACCGGCGCGCCGGTCGTGGCGTGGGCGTCTCCCGTTCGTCCTGAGCGTGTCGAAGGATGTCCCGGTGCTATCCTGCGGCCATGAAACTGATCCTTAAATGGTTGCTCAGCGCCGCCGCCCTGCTCGCCGTGGCTTACCTTTATCCAGGCGTGGTCGTGACCAGCTTCGCCGGCGCGCTGGTGGCCGCTGCGGTGCTGGGCGCGCTGAGCCTGGTCGTCCGCCCCATTTTGGTGGTGCTGACGCTGCCGGTGACCGTCGTCACGCTCGGCCTTTTTCTATTTGTCGTCAATGCGCTCATGTTCTGGGCGGCCGCCGGCCTGGTGAGCGGGCTCAGCGTCAATGGTTTCGGCGCGGCGCTGGTCGGCTCGCTGATCTACTCGGCGCTTCAGCTAGCGATCGACTTTTTCCTGGAGCGCCTGCTCTTTAAGGACTGACTCGACCTGCCGGGCGCGGGTGTCGATGATCGAGCCTTCCATGTGGTCGGCATTGGCCGGATTGCCGCGCATCAAGCCTTGCGCGGCCTTGAACCGGTCGAGCGCGCCGGAATAGTCCAGTTGCGCGGCGTGGCTTTCGGCATCGGCGCGTATCGCCCGCAGCGTCTGGTCCTGCTGGCCGTAGGCGACCGCCAGCGTCTGCCAGGCCGCCGCGTCCCGGGGGTGGCCCGCCACCCAGGTTTGCAGCGCCTGCGCCACCTCGGGCGCCCGCCGCGCCGCCAGCAGCGACTTCGCTTCCAACAGCAGCTCGGCGCGCGAGCCGGCCTTGGCGATATCGGCCGACGCCGCCGGGGACGACGACGCCTTGCCCTCGAGCAGCTCGATTTCGAGCGCCAGCAGCCTGGCGGCCTTGTCGGTGCGCGGCGCGCCCGCCGCGACTGGCGCCAGGCGCGCCAGCAGGCTTTTGGCGCCGGCGAAATCGCGCAGCTGCGCCGCCGCCAGGGCGCCGGCGTAGAGCGCGCCGGCGCCCTGGCCATTGGCCACGGCGGCTGAAGAAGCAGCCGATGAAACCGATGGCGCCGATGAAGCCAATGAAACCGCGCGGCGCTGGGCTTCTGTCTCCATGGTGCGCAGCGCATCGACGCCGGGGAGCGCCAGAATGCGCGCCCGCGCCGCCATCATGGCGTGCAGTGCCGCCCTGCCGTCGTCGGCGCGCCGCGCCTGCGGCGTTGCCGTGCTTCGGGCCTGCGCCGCGTCGGTCGAAGCCAGCTGCGCCCGGGCCTGCGCCTCGGCGATGCGCTCGGTCGTCAGCGGATGCGAGCGCAGGTAGGGAAAGAGGCCGTTGTCGTTGAGCCGGCTCGCCTGCTGGAGCTTTTCGAACATGCTGGCGACGCCCCGGCTGGAATAGCCGGCGTCGGTCATCACGCCAAAGCCGACGCGGTCGGCCTCGCGCTCCATGTCGCGCGAAAAATTGAGCTGCCCCTGCGCCGCAAGCGCCTGGCCGCCGACGATGGCCGCGCCGCCGGCCTGCGGATTCTTCGCTGCCGCCAGAATCCCCAGCAGCATGGCGGCGATCAGCCACGGCGCCTGGCGCGTCTGCTGCGTCATCAGCCGCGAGATGTGCCGCTGCGTGACATGGCTGAGCTCGTGCGCCAGCACGGCGGCCAGCTCATCGGCGCTGTCGACCGCGCCGATCAGCCCCAGGTTGACGCCGAAATACCCGCCCGGCAAGGCGAAGGCGTTGATGCCGCGGTCGCGGATCAGGCATATTTCCCAGGCGAAGCGCTCGTCGATCTCGGCGCTGAGCTCGCCGCGCGCGCGCGCGGCGGCCAGCAGCGGCTGCCAGATGCCCTGGACATAGTCCTGCAGCACCGGGTCATCGACATAGTCCGGATCGCGGTAGATGCCAAGCGCAATGCGCTCGCCGATGCGCCGCTCCTTGGCCAGCGACAGCTCGGAGTTGTCGCCGAGCGCCGGCAGCGTGCCGGCGCCGACTGGGGAAACGCTGCGCCCGCCCGCCGGCGCCTGCGCCTGCGCCAGCGAGGCCGCCGAAAATGCTATTAAAATAATAGCTGATAAAGCACGTCGCATATGCGTAAAACGCTTATTTGATAGGTAATTTGCAGAACGGATCGATGGGACCAAAGCCAGTGACCTCCAGGGCGCGGATGGATTGCGGGGCAAGCTCTTATGATGGCGCATGAATGTAAAAGGTTCTCAAGCCGCATGACGACGCCCCTTTCTTCTGCTTCTTCACCCCTGACGCACTTCGACGCCCAGGGCCAGGCGCACATGGTCGATGTGGCAGGCAAGGCGGCGACGCACCGCATCGCCGTCGCGCGCGGCCGCATCCTGATGAAACCGGCGACGCTCGCGTTGATTCTGGCCGGCACCGCCAAAAAAGGCGACGTGCTCGGCGTGGCGCGCATCGCCGGCATCATGGCGGCAAAAAAAACCAGCGACCTGATTCCGCTTTGCCACCCGCTGGCGCTGACCCGCGTTGCGATTGAATTCGTAGCTGCTCCGGCAGATGGAACGCGCGAAAAAGTCCTTTTTGAGGGTGAAACCGGGCGTGTCGATTGCACCGCCACGGTAGAGACCGTCGGCCCCACCGGCGTCGAGATGGAAGCGCTGCTGGCGGTCAACATCGCGCTCTTGACGATCTACGACATGTGCAAGGCGGCCGACCGGGGCATGACGATCACGGGCGTGACGCTTTTGGAAAAGCATGGCGGGAAGTCGGGAAGCTATCTGGCCACCGGCGCTTGATGATTCCAGCCATTTTCCACAAGGACTTGACGGCATGCCGCTTGAACTTTCACCGCTTCGCAACGCCCTGGCCAGCCTGGCGCGCGGCCTGGCGCGCCGACGCGCCGACTTGGCCGACGAGGAAGTGCGCGACGCCTGTATTCAAAGGTTCGAGTACTGTTTTGAGTTGAGCTGGAAGATGCTCAAGCGTCAAATCGAGGCTGAAATCGGCAATTCAACGGAAGTCGACGGCTACAGCAAGCGCACGCTTTTTCGCGTGGCGGCGGAACGCGGGCTGATTGCGTCGCCGGAGTCCTGGTTTGTCTATCTGGTGCAGCGAAATAAAACATCGCATGCCTACGATGCACGAATAGCGGCAGAGGTTGCCGAGGTACTTGAAGCGTTTGCCTTGGATGCAGGCTGCGTGCTGACCCAGCTGGAATTACGCGATGCTTGACCTGACCCCAACCCAGCGAGCATTGGTGCGCAAGATTGTCGATGCCCATCTGGAACGCCGGCGGGTTCGGGTGTTCGGCTCGCGGGCGCACGGCACGACGCGGCCATTTTCCGATCTTGACCTGCTGGTGCTCGGACCTGCGCTGGAGGCCAGCCTGCGCGGCTCGCTGGAAGAGGCGTTCGATGAATCCGACCTGCCGTTTCGGGTCGATATCGTCGAGGCGGCGACGCTGAGCGCGGAATTTCGGGCATTGATCGAGCCGCGGGCGGTAGCGCTCAATTGAGTCAGCCGGGCATGTCTTGCATCTTTGCGTTCGCCTCGGCCCAGCGCGCGTGCTCCAGCGGAAAAGCCGCCCGAAAGCGCGCCAGGTACGCAAGCGCTTCGTCATCCCGGCCCAGCAGCACGGCGCTTTCGATCACCTTTTCAATGACGCGCGGCTCGGGCGAGTAATGCAGCAGCGCCGTGGCCAGTTCATTGACGCTCGCGGCGTTCGCCTTCGTCAGCGGCGTCATGCCTAGCTCGGCGAAGCGCGCCGAATTGCGAAACAGCCAGGCGCCGCGAATTTTCTCCAACGTGTGCTCCCGGTAAGCCGGGCTGCGCTCGGCCGGCGGCAGGTAAATCTGGCTGACGCGGTGGTAGCCGGCGGCGACAGCGGCCAGCATCGCTATAAAAATAATAGCTGACAATGCCCGCAGGTATTGCGCAAAAGGCATTTTTGACTGGAATTTTGGCTGCAAACCCCCGCTTCGGGCCGCAAGCGCCGGCTGCGTCGTCCAGAGCAGGCCCACACACAGCGCCACCGCAAGCTGGAACGGCCCATACCACAGCGGATACTCCAGCAGGCTGTGCAGGCCGATGACGGCCAGCATGCCCCAGGCCGCCTGCCTGAGCGGGTTTTTTTCACGCCAGGGCCGCGCCCGCCACACGCCCCAGGCGGCGCCGGCGCAAGCCGCCAGCGCGGCGGGCAGCCCCAGCTCGACCGCAAGGTGCAGCGGCAGGTTGTGCGCATTGTCCAGAATCTCGCAAAAGCGAGCGCCCGGATAAAGCGTCATGAAATGGGCATAGTCGAGTTCGCCCCAGCCCCAGCCCAGCCAGGGCTTTTCGGCGATCAGCCGCAGCACGTTGGACCAGAGGATTTTCCTGCTTTCGCAGGTCGGCGCCTCGGCCAGCCGGCCAAAAAGGCCGCCAGCGCGAACGCCGGTCAGCCACTCCAGCAGCCACGGCAGGGCCAGTGCGGCAACGCCATAGGCAAGAATCGCCTGCAAAGCGAATTTCAGCAAATATCGCCGGCCCGGCCCAATCCATCCCCAGCCGGCGGCAAGCCCGCCGATCAGCAGCCACTGCAGCGCGCCGGTGCGCGAATTGCTGGCGGCATTGCCCAGCGCCAGCAAGCCGGCCGCAGCATAAGCCCAGCCCGGTGCCCGCCGGCGTAGGGCCGGCCGCGGCGCGGACGCGTCGCCGGCGGCAAGCAGCGCCAGCAAGGCGATAAAACCGATGCCGGTCAGCGTCGCGAACTGGTTGCGCTGGCGCAAGTTGGCGAAGGCCTCGCCCGTCGGCGCCTTGCTGATCCAGGGGCCAAAGGCGGGCGACAGCCCGAAATACTGCACCAGCGCGATGGCCGAGCTGAGCGCGGCCGCCGCCAGCCAGGCGCCGACAACCAGCCTGGCGCTCAGATGCCGGCGAAACAGCCACAACAACGCGCCGCACAGCATCGAAACCAGCCACGGCCAGGTGTTGGGCGCCGGCCCGGCGGTGTAAGGGTTCAGCCAGGG
>CAXSGT010000042.1:0-19952 GCA_964236835.1 uncultured Polaromonas sp. | reverse complement strand
CAACCCGAGCCAGACCGGGTTGCCCGCCTGCACGCCTTCGGGCGCCCAGACCAGCAGTTCGGCGCGCACCTGCGCCGTGGCGACGACCGCGCTGGCGGCGCTGCTGGAGGCGAAGCTGAGCAGGTTTTGGGGACTATTTTGGGCGTTTGCGCATGCTGGCATTGCATATATAGCTATTGAAAGCGTAGCAAAGGCGAAGCACTTGAGGTTCATGGTGAAAGTGTGAGGGCCGGCCGGGTCTTTAGTTCCTGCGGCTGGGATCGGCAAGCGGCACCGGGCGCTCGCTACACTGGGCGGTGCGTATTCAGCCAGTTTTTCAATGCATCATTCATAGGCGTCTGCCAGTCTGCACCCCCGGCACGGGATTCCGCCGGCACATCCGGGCTGTACCGCAGGCGACCGGCTGTTTGACATCGACATTACTGCCGACAGGACGGCCAGGCGCCTTTAGCATGCTTCGATAATACGGACTATGGATTCCCGCCAAGCCGCCGATGTATCCGCCATCGTCCTCGCCACGCTGAACGCGAAATACATCCATGCCTCGCTCGGCCTGCGCTGCCTGGCGGCCAACATGGACCTGCATGGCGGCGCCGGCCTGCGCGCCCACACCGTGCTGCGTGAATTCACCGTCGGGCAGCGGCCGGCGCAGATTGTCGAGGAACTGCTGGCGCTTGAGCCCAAAGTGATCGGCCTGGGCATCTACATCTGGAACGCGGTCGAAACCGCCCAGGTCGTTCGCCTGCTCAAAGCCCTGCGGCCCGACATCAAGGTCGTTCTTGGCGGGCCGGAAGTCAGCCATGAAACGGACAGCCAGGAGATCTGCCGGCTGGCCGATCATGTGGTCACCGGCTGGGGCGACGTCAGCTTTCCCAGGCTCTGCCGCGCGCTGCTCGACGGCCCGCAACCCTTGATGAAGATCATCGCCGGCGAGCAGCCGCCGCTCGAAGCGCTGGCGCTGCCGTACGCCGAGTACACCGACGCCGACATCGCCAACCGCCTGTTGTATGTCGAGGCGTCGCGCGGCTGCCCGTTCAAGTGCGAGTTCTGCCTAAGCTCGCTCGACCGGACCGCCTGGGCGTTCGAGCTGGACCGCTTCATGGCCGAAATGGACACGCTCCACCGGCGCGGCGCGCGCAATTTCAAGTTCGTCGACCGCACCTTCAATTTGAAGGTCGATTTTTCGGCGCGCATCCTGCAATTCTTCCTCGACCGCATGGCGCCGGAGCTGTTCGTGCATTTCGAGCTCATTCCCGACAGCCTGCCCGAACGGCTGAAAGCGCTGATCGCGCGCTTCCCGGCCGGCGCGCTGCAGTTCGAAGTCGGAATCCAGAGCTTCAACCTGGAAGTGCAGCGGCGCATCTCGCGCCGGCAGGACAACGCCAAGACCGCCGACAACCTGCGCTGGCTCGTCAATGAAAGCCGTGCGCATGTGCATGCCGACCTGATTTTCGGCTTGCCGGGCGAGACGCTGGAAAGTTTTGCGGGCGGCTTCGACCGCCTTTATGGACTCGGGCCGCATGAAATCCAGTTCGGCATCTTGAAGCGTCTGCGCGGCACGCCGATCGCCCGGCACACGAGCGAATTCGCGATGGTCTATGACCCGCAGCCGCCCTACACGGTGTTGCGGACCGGGGCGATCGATTTCGGGCTGATGCAGCGCATCCAACGCTTTACCCGCTATTGGGAAATGATTGCCAACTCGGGACGCTTGGCGCGCTCGCTCAAGCTGCTGCTGGAGCCCGGTTCGGCGTTCAGCCATTTCCTCGATTTCAGCGACTGGCTCTGGAAAACCACCGGCAAGACGCATGAATTCGCGCCGGAAAAACTGATCGATCTGCTGCATCTGCACCTGACCGCCGTTCGCGGGCTGGCTGATGAGATAGTGCGCGCCGCCTTGCTCGCCGACTACCTGGCCAGCGGCGCGCGCGGACGGCCGCACTGTCTGGCCGGGCTGCTTCGCGCCGAACTGGCGGGCCTGCCGGGCGGTCCCGCGAAGCCGCGCGCCGAGCGGCAACACCGGCATCTTCAGCAGCAGGCGCTGCGGGATGCGATTCAGAAAGCAGCAGCGGCGGCCTGAGATCCGGGATAGTCGCGGCGACCGCCTTTTTCAATCGCCCGATTTTTCCGGACCGGCCACGGCGGCGCCGAGCTTTTTCTTCCTGGCCGCCTGCCGCGCCTCATAGCGCGCCATCAGCGGCGTGACCGAGATGCCGTGCGCGATCACCGAGGCGACGACGACGGCCAGGGTGATCGACAGCAGCCGCTCGGCCAGCGCCGGCTCGATGCCGTGGTTGATGGCGTAAAGCAGGTAATACAGCGAGCCGATGCCGCGGATGCCGAACCAGCCCATCAGGCCGCGCTGCGCGCCGATCACCGACGTTCCGAGCAGCCCGACATACACAGCGAGCGGACGAATCAGCAGAAACAGCATCGGAACGAACCAGAGCAGCTCAGGGTGAAACTTGACGGTCGCCAGCAGCACGCCGACCGCCAGCACGATGCCGACTTCGGCGAAGCTTTCGAGCTGGCTGTTGAAGCGCTGCACCGCCTTCATCATCTGCGCCGGCGCTTCGGCGCCAGGCGGCGCCTGCTCTGCGCCGGCGCCATCTTCGGCCTCGGCTTGGCGCGATGCCGCCGCCGGCTCGGCGGGCGGCACCTCGTCGATGCGGCGCAGCGCCAGCCCGGCGGCGAAAACCGCCAGAAAGCCGTAGGTCTGCGCCAGCAGGGCGACGCCGTAGGTCAGCGCGATCAGGCCGAAGGCGATGAATTCGTCGGAGCCCAGCGCCTCCCGGTGGCGCACCCGCAGGTAAACGATGGCGCGGCCGACCAGCGTGCCGAGCAGGTAGCCCAGGCCGAGGCCGCCCGCGACGGCCCACAGCACATCGACTGTCCACCAGCGCCAGGCGCCGTCGCCCAGCCCGTGCAGCCCGAGCCAGCCCAGCCCCAGCATGACGAGCGGGAAGGCAGTGCCGTCGTTCAGACCGCCTTCGCCCGACAGGCCGAAGCGCAGCCGGTCGCGGTCGCCCGGGTCGGTCACCTGCACGTCGGACGCGAGCACCGGGTCGGTCGGCGCCAGAATCGCGCCGAGCAGCACCGCCGCGCCCGGAGAAAGTCCCAGGCCCCAGACGCCGAGCGCGGCGATGGCGGCCACCGTCACCAGCATCGACACCGTCGCCAGCTGCACCGGAATGCGCCAGCGCCGGTGGCGCAGCGGCAGCTCCAGCTTCAACCCCGTCGTGAACAGCGAGATCAGCACGGCGACTTCGGTCAGCCGCTCCAGCAGCACGGCGTTTTTGAAGGCGTCGAGGTGCAGCAGGCCCAGGCCGAGCGGGCCGATCCCGATGCCCGCGCCAAGGTACAGCATGGCCGCGCTCAGCGGCAGGCGCTTTATGAACGAGCCGCCTATCGTCATGGCGATCAGCAGCAGGCCGACGATGATGAAACCGAGGTTGAAGGCGGCGGGCTCGATCATGGCGCATCCGGCCCATGGCGCCGGTCGGTGAAAAATATCGCTCCAGCCTACGTGCGATAACGGCCTGGCGCTGTAGGACCGTGCCGATCAGGGCATGCGGGTCAGCGTGAAAGCGACGTCGGGCGCGTCGGGCGGCGCGCCGGCGCTGGTGTCTTTCCAGATGCCCTGGTACACATTGCCGCAAGAGCCGGGCCGCATTTCACCGTTCCAGGTGCCGGTGATGCTGATGTTGTCCGAAGACTCGTCGAGCAGCAGCATGCCACCCTCCAGGTCGCCCGCCAGCGCGGCCTGGGCGGAATGCGCCATGGGGACGGTAGGCGCTTTTGGATCGCCCAGGTCGCGGCTGACCGTGCCGGCCAGGCTTTCGGAAAATTCGGCATGGCGCTTGAGCACCATCACGGCGCTTGCGGACAGGCCGGCAGGCGGCGCGGTGAAGCGAACAAGCCAGCGGCCATGGAGCTGGTCGGCCTTCATGGCGCCCGCCGCTGGGCAAGCGGCTGCCGTGGCTGCGGTGGCTGAGGTTTGAGGCCGATTCTGGGCGGTTGCGCAATCGCACAGCGTGCTGGCCGCTATCAAAAATAGAGTAATTCCGCAAGTGTTCAATATCATTGGCGGGTCGCCCCGACCGCATCGCGGCGAAAAATAACGCCCAGCCGGGCGGCAGGCTCGATCGTTGTTTTAATTCCGTTTACACAAGTCATAGGGGTAAACTCGTGAGATGCTACTAAATGCAACATTTATAATGAATTTTTTATCCAAGAAAATTGAAATTATATGAACATAGCTCAATTCTCTGGCGTCCTGGCAGTGCTTCTCATCGCAAGCCAGGCAAGCGCTCAAGGGGTTCCTCTGGTGTTTGCGGTGAACGAAGGGGTAACCTACCGTGTCAATCCGGGCGCAACCGTCGATCGTTTTCGGGACGTTTCGGAAGACCTGAGCAAACTACTCAAGCGCCCGGTCAAGGTGCAGGCGGTCGCCGACTATAAAGAGCTGTCGGCCGGCCTGGGCGAGCAGCGCTACGACCTGGCGTATGTCCATCCGGCGCACCATTCGATCCGGGCCATGACCAAGAGCGGCTACAGCCTGGTCGTGCTGACCAAAGGGTTTACCGATTACCGGGCGTCTTTCATGGTGCGCAGCGATTCACCGCTTAAAACCCTGGCGGATTTAAAAACGGTCAAGGTGGGCGCGCCCGATGAAGACTCGATCACCTCGGTGATGATGCGCGCCACCTTGACCGAGGCGTTAGGGCCGCAATTGCCTCAAATCACCTATGTGAAGCTGCAGGACGCCGTTCCTTTCATGATCGAACACGGCCTGGCGGCGACCGGTGTCAGCGCGTCGCGCGCCGTTGTGAAGGATTGGCAGGAGCATGGCGGCAAGGTGCTGTTCACCAGCAAACCGGTGCCCATCAAGCACATGATCGCCAGCAGCAAGATAAGCGACGCGCAGCGCACCTTGCTGACCGATTATTTCGTCGGGCTGGACCAGACGCCGGAAGGCAAAAAACGCCTGCTAGCGCTCAATGTTCCAGGTTTCGTCGAGTTCGACCAGCGCACGCTGATGGGCATCGGCAAGTGGCTGGGCCTGTAGATAGCGCTGGTTCGACTCAACCGCTGCCAAGGCAGTGCGACGCAGCCGGTCAGGCCTTCAACGCAGCCGCGGCCGCCAGCCCCAGCGCTGACTTCCTGGCGAACTCGGCGCGCAACGCTTTCAGCTTTTCGCGCGGGTCTTCCCGGACGGTCGCCATGTCCAGCGCCATTTCGGCGATAAAGCGGCTGGGAACGCCGACGATCGTGTCGCGGCCTTTCTTGCGCCTCTTCAGCCAGTTCACCGCCAGGGTTCGCTGGGCGCGGGTGATGCCGACATACATCAGCCGGCGCTCTTCCTGCAGCCGCAGCGCGAGGTTTTCGGTATGCGCCGCGTCGCTGCCGTCGTCCTCGCCGGGCTTGAACGGCAACAGGCCTTCGACGCAGCCGGCCAGCACCACATGCGGCCACTCGAGGCCCTTGGACGCATGCAGCGTCGAGAGCGTCACGACGTTCTGCTCGCCTTCGCCAGCCTGAATGGTCGAGAGCAGGGCGATCGTCTGCACCACCTCGAGCATTGATTTGCTTTCCCTTTGCACCGCCGCACCGGCGATGTCGTCGATCTGTCCGCCGCAGCGCTCGGCCACCCAGTCGCAAAAATCCGTCACATTGCTCCAGCGCGCCGCCGCGATTTTTTCGCTGTCCTCGCCGTCGTACAGGTGCTTTTCGTAGTCGATTTCCTTGAGCCAATCGGCAAGGAAAATGCGTGCATCGGCGGCGCCGGCGCAGCGTTTGGCGCGGTATTCCAGATCATTCACATAGCGGCCGAACTCGTGCAGCGAGCCGGCCGCCTTGGCCGGCAGCACCGAAACCAGTGAATTGCTGAACAGCGACTCGAACAGGCTGAGCTTGTACTTGTCGGCAAAGGCGCCGAGCGCCGCCAGCGTGGTGTGGCCGATGCCGCGTTTGGGCGTCGTCACAGCACGGATGAAAGCCTGGTTGTTGTCGTTGTTGACCAGCAGCACCATCCAGCTGCACAAATCCTTGATCTCGGCACGGTCGAAAAAGCTTTGCCCGCCCGACACCTTGTACGGGATGTTCGCCTTGCGAAAGGCTTTCTCGAACGGCTTGGCCATGTGGTTGGCGCGGTAGAGAATGCTGAAGTCCTTCCATTCGCGGTGCTGCTGCCCTTCGGCGTGCAAACCGCCTTCGGCGCGCAGGCTCTGGATGCGCGCCACGACGCGCTCGGCCTCGTGCTCTTCGCTGTCGCAGTCGAACACCCGCACCGGCTCGCCCTCGCCGAGTTCGCTGAACAGCGTCTTCGGGAACAGCTTCGGATTCGGGCCGATGACATTGTTGGCGGCGCGCAAAATCGCGCTGGTCGAGCGGTAGTTCTGTTCCAGCTTAACGACTTTGAGCCTCGGATAGTCCTGCGGCAGGCGCTTCAGGTTGTCCAGCGTCGCGCCGCGCCAGCCGTAGATCGACTGGTCGTCGTCGCCCACCGCCGTAAAGCGGCCGCGCTCGCCCGCCAGCAGTTTCAACACCTCGTACTGGGTGGCGTTGGTGTCCTGGTATTCATCGACCAGCACATGGCCAATAGCGGCCTGCCATTTGCCGCGGATAGCCTCATGGTCCCGCAGCAGCTTGAGCGGCAGGCCGATCAGGTCGTCGAAATCGACGCTCTGGTAGGCGGCGAGGCGCTCTTCATAGCGGCCCATGATGCGCGCCACCAGCCGTTCGTCGTCGCCGCTCGCCTGCGCTTCGGCCTGCGCGGCGTTCAGACCCCGGTTTTTCCAGGCGCTGATGGTCCACTGCCACTGGCGCGCCGCCTGCGCGTCGGTGCTGCCGCCGGCGTCTTTCAGAATGCTGGTGACGTCGTCGCTGTCCAGGATCGAAAACTGCGGCTTCAGCCCCAGCGCCGCGCCGTCCTGGCGCAGCATGCGAACGCCCAGCGCGTGAAAGGTGCAGATCAGCACGCTTTTAGCGGGCGCGCCGATCAGGCTTTTGGCGCGCTCGCGCATCTCGGCGGCGGCCTTGTTGGTGAAGGTAATGGCGGCGATCTGCTCGGGTTTCAGACCCGCCTGGATCAGCCGGCCGATCTTGTGCGTGATGACCCGCGTTTTGCCCGAGCCGGCGCCGGCGAGCACCAGGCACGGGCCGCGCAGGTAGTTGACGGCTTCCTGCTGGGCGAGGTTCAGGCCATGGGCGGGCGTTGACGGAACAAAAGACATGCTGCGAGAGAGTTTGGGCTGGCAAAAACAGGCTGCGGGCGCCGAGGCAGCGGCCATCATAGCCAGTCGCCCCAAGGCCGGCCCGAACAGGCAAACGCCGTGTTCGCTACGCCTGCCAGACCCCATAACCCAGTTCTCGCAACGCAATTCCTAGTTCGACCTCCATGTCGCGCGCGCCTTCATATGGCATCGGGTTGTACATCGCATACAGCGCCGGCAGCAGGCGGACGCCGTATTTGAACGCAAAGATGTTGGACTGGATGCCCGCCTTGTGCTTGTCGAAACGCAGGTCCGGGTCGAGCCCGGTCATGCCGACATAGACGAACGGCTGGCCGGTTCGGTAGCCGGGATTGGCGCGGCGAAAGCGCCCGGCGTTCCAGACCTCGCCAGAGAGCTCGATCACATAGACGTGGTAGTGGTGGCTGCGCGGCGTCGCCATGGTGGGCGAAGTATGCGGCAGGCCGGGCCCATGCCGACCGGCCAGTGACAATGCGCGCTGTGCTAAACATCTTGGCCGTCACCTTTCCCTTCTTTGCATTAGTGCTGTGCGGCTATATCGCCGCCCGGCGCGCCTGGCTGCCGCTGGCCGCGATTCCCGGGCTCAACACCTTTGTGCTGTATTTCGCGCTGCCGTGCCTGCTTTACCGCTTCGGCGCCGGCACGCCGATCGCGCGGCTGCTTGACGCCAGTCTGCTCGCGGTGTACCTGCCGTGCGCGCTGCTGATGGTGTCGCTGACGATCGCGCTGACGCGCAGGGGTTCGATCGGCTGGAACGACGCGTCGTTCGGCGCCCTGGTCGCCAATCCGCTGCCGTGGTCGATCGTGCTCGGCGCACTGGCATCCGCTACCGGCTTCACGCTGCCCAGACCACTCATGGGAACGATCAGCCTGCTCGCCGAAGCCGCTTCGCCGGTCGCGCTGTTCGCCATCGGCGCGATGCTGTCACGCTCTCAAATAAATAGCACGTCACGCATCCCCATCGGGCGCTATGTGCCGATAACGCTCATAAAACTGGTCGTTCACCCGCTACTGGTCGGCGGCGTGGGGTTAAGCGCCATCGCGCTGGGCCTGCCGCTAGAGCGCTTTGCGCTGACCGTGGTGGTGTTGGTCGCCGCGCTGCCCAGCGCGAGCAACGTCGCCCTGCTGGCCGAGCGCTTCGGCGCGGACAACGGGCGCATCGCGCGGATTATTTTGTTGAGTACGGTGCTAGCGTTTTTTAGTTTTTCTGGGGTGGTGGCTTTGCTGGTTTAATTGCCTCGAGCCTGCGTCAATTCGGATGTTTAAATCACAATGCTGAGTCACAAATCGTGGCACATGTCGATTAGCCATTTTTGCCGGTGCCGGGTTTTTCGCTATTCTTAATGAAGCAAACTATCTAAGTGAGGTAAGCGAAAATGCCAGTTTTAGCTGTTGAAGTTGCCACCTTATATCGCAGCACTTTGCGCTATACGTTACGTTAAGCAGCAAGGAAGCGACCATGCCACGCGAGGCACAAAGCAAGAGGATCGTCGTCGATATGGGCGGGACTGTTGGGATACGAAAGCTCGCGAAGGTAGTTGGCTACGGCAATCAGGGCTTCGCCGTGTTGACCCCTTACCACTCTGCTCGTAGTGGCTTTGTTGCAAAGATACCCATCGATTACAAGAAGATTGGGGAATTCAATGTCGCCTACGATGACATCGTGGGCTTTGATACCGAGCATCGCGTCAAACTGTCATACCACCCCGACGGCTTTGTCCAATTTTCAGGGGAGACGAAAGGGCAGGTTACCTCTGGCCGCAATGAGCACTCCGGCGAGCCAAAAGGTATTGGTCTCTTGACCCAGCCGCTTTCGAGCCCCATTCGGTCAGGACCCAGTTTTGGAATCACGGCGTGGGGCCTGGGCGACTTCATTTCGCACAACGCCTCCCCGCAAGAGACCGATGTGGTGTTCGGCTTGGAAGACATGTACTTCCGCGGGATCAATCCCAGACAAGCCAACGCAATCGTGTTGGAAGTGTTCGCCCTGCCGTTGCGCTACTGGGCCGGCGTTCGAAAGCGTGGCAGCGACTATGTCTTAACGATGGCATTCGAGGATTTCCAGGCATCGCGTGCAGCCATCGAGATGAAAGTCATCGACCTTCCGAACCAAGAAGTGTTGCTCGCTGGATTTGTGAGCCATACGCGTGTTGAGTTTGGAAGCCAGTCTGGATGGGTGCTCAATGGGCCAGGAAACCGGAATGACGATGGGATAGGGCATGTTCTGCAAGCTTTCTACCCACGCGAGGTCGTGCCAGGTGATCGTGAGTCTCTAGATCGAACATGACCAAGTCCGTCGGCCGCAAAATAGACACTTGTAATATCGTACCGAATCGCGTACGCTTCGCCTTTCAAGAGTTCATCATGCGAACATTAACCGCAAGCGAAGCACGCACCAACCTCTATCGCCTGATGGATCAGGCGGCCGAGTCGCATCAGCCAATCACCATTGCAGGCAAGCGCCATGACGCGGTGCTTCTGGCGGCAGAGGACTGGCAGGCAATTCAGGAAACGCTTTTTCTGCTTTCGGTGCCGGGCATGCGCGAGTCCATCAAGGAAGGCATGGCCAAACCGGTCGATGCGTGCGCCGAGGCGCTTGATTGGTGAGCTGGGAAGTCGTTTACGCCAGGCACGCGCAAGAAGACGCGCAAAAACTCGCTGCAAGTGGCCTGAAGGCCAAGGCCCAGGGGATCCTGGCCATCATCAAAGAAAATCCCTTTCAAAATCTGCCGCCATACGAGAAGCTGGTCGGCGATCTATCCGGTGCGTATTCGCGGCAAATCAACATCCAGCACCGCCTCGTTTACGAAGTGCTCCAGGAGCACAAAATCGTCAAGGTTCTTCGCATGTGGTCGCACTACGAATGAGCGGCGTCAAGATTTCCACATCAGCCTAGTGAGGCATTGCTTGAAAAAGCGTCGAAATAAACCGACCGGTGCAACCGAACATTTAATCGAAGCCAGTCATGAAACAACAACATCTGCCTCGGCAGCCTACCGAATTGCCGCACGATGGCGTCAAGGCGCGCATCGGACCCAGTCCCCTTGCGGGCGTGGGCATTTTCGCCTTGCGTCAGATCGAAGAAGGCGAAGCGATATTTCCGGGCGACAGTGGCGACATCGTCTGGATCAGCCGAATGGCGCTTCAAAGCGCCAATCTGTCTGAGGCCGACAAAGCGTTCTACCGGGATTTCGCAATATTCAAAGCCGACGAATGCGGCTCTCCTGCCGATTTTGACAAGCTGACGCCGTGCTGGTATCTGAACCAGCCCAGCGGCCGGCAGGCGCCGAATGTTCACTGCGATATCGACGCGGGCTATAAGTTCTACGCCGCGCGCAGGATCGATGCGGGCGAGGAATTGACGGCCCGCTACAGCGACTACAGTTTGGAGTCGTGGCTTTAGACGCGCGGCCCTTGGCCGATGCTGCCGGAATCGCGGGCCCGGCGGCAACTCATATCTGCACCCGCGTCCCCAATTCGATGACGCTGTTGTTGGGCAACTTGAAATAGCTCGCCACGCTGCCGGCGTTGCGCGACATGAGCGCGAACATAGCTTCGCGCCAGTGAACCATGCCGGGGCCTTTCGTCGGAATGACGATTTCGCGGCTTAAAAAATATGAGGTCTCGAACAGGTCGATCGGCAGGCCCTTCGCCTTGCACAGCTCCAGCGCCTCGGGAATGTCGGCGGTGTTTTTGAAGCCGTAGTTCACGTGCACGGTCCAGAAGCCCGGCACCAGCGGCTTGACCTCGACCCGCTCGTCGGGCGGTATCCAGGGCACATCATGAAAAACCACATTCAAGATTAGGTTGCGCTCGTGCAGCACCTGGTTGTGCTTCAGGTTGTGCATCAACGCCTGCGGCACCGTTCCCGGGTTGCCCACCGCATAGACCGCGGTCCTTGGCACGCGGTGCATGCGGTCGGCGGACAGGGCGGTGATGAACGGCAGCAGCTGCGGGTCGTCGCGCCGGATGTTTTCGAGCAGCAGCTCGCGGCCGCGGCGCCAGGTCGCCATGACGGTGAAGATGCCGACGCCCAGCACCAGCGGGAACCAGCCGCCCTGGAAAAACTTCAGCGAGCACGACACCACCAGCAGCGCGTCGAGCACCAAAAAGACGCCGGTCGCGGCAAGCGCCACCGGCAGCGAATAATTCCAGCCGTACCGGATGACGAAGAACGTCAGCAGCGTCGTGATGAGCATCGTGATCGTCACCGCGATGCCATAGGCCGACGCCATTGCCGTGGAACTGCCGAAGCCGAACACCGCCAGCAATACCGACGCCAGCAGCAGCCAGTTCACCTGCGGCATGTAGATCTGGCCGGCCTCCTGGGCCGACGTGTACTCCACCCGCAGGCGCGGCAGCAGCCCGAGTTGCACCGCCTGCTTGGTCATCGAATAGGCGCCCGAGATCACGGCCTGCGAGGCGATCACGGTGGCCAGCGTCGCCAGAATCACCATCGGCACGAGCCAGGCGGCGGGAAACATGCGGTAGAACGGGTTGTCCACCGCCGACGGCTCGCGCATCAGCAAAGCGCCTTGCCCCATGTAGTGAATCGCCAGCGCCGGCAGCACCAGGCCGAGCCAGGCGTACTGGATCGGCCGTTTGCCGAAATGGCCCATGTCGGCATAGAGCGCCTCGGCGCCGGTGAAGGCCAGCACGATCGCGCCGACGGCGACGAACATGTGCCAGCCCTGCGCGCGCAAAAACGCCAGCGCGTTGAGCGGGTTGAGCGCCGCCAAAATGGCGGGCTGCTGCGCGATTTCAAGCGCGCCCGTGACGGCCAGAACGCCGAACCACAGCACGATGACCGGGCCGAACAGCTTGCCCACCAGGCCGGTGCCGAAGCGCTGCATCGCGAACAGGCCGACCAGCACGGCGGCGCAGATCGGCAGCACATAGGGCTTGAACGTCGGCGTGACCACTTCCAGGCCCTCGACCGCGCTGAGCACCGAAATGGCGGGGGTGATGACGCTGTCGCCGTAGAAAAGCGCCGCGCCGAAAACGCCGATCAGCAGCAGCACCAGCCGCCGCCGCGGCGTCGTTCCCGCCGCCTTGGCCGCCAGCGCCGTCAGCGCCATGATGCCGCCTTCGCCGCGGTTGTCGGCTCTGAGGATCAGCAGCACGTATTTCAGCGTGACCACCATCATCAGGCCCCAGAAAATGACCGAGACGGCGCCGATGAGGTGCGCGGCATCAAGCGGAATTCCGGTGGCCGGGCTGAAGATTTCCTTCATGGTGTAGAGCGGGCTGGTGCCAATGTCGCCATAGACCACGCCCAGGGCACCCAATGTAAGCGCCGCGACGCTTTCCCGATGTGAAGTGTTACTCATTTGCAAAGCCGTGGTGTGTGAACAAAGCCGTATTGTCGCGCCAGGCGCATCAGCAGTGTGTCAGGGGCGCGTCAGGATGGGTTAAACCCGCTGCAACTTTCATGCTGGCGTCAAGTCGGGACCGTCCGCTTCAGGATTGCATCAGGAAGCGGCGTGCTTCCAGGTCCGCCGCTCCTCGAGGCAACGCCTGGCCGCGATCCTGAATTCCCAGCCTACTGAACGAAGCCGATTCTCCCCTTGCCGGCCGCGCCGCGCGGCAGGTCATCGACCTGCAGCATGCTCCGGCCGGCCAGCCGCGCGTTGCCGAACGCCGCCATCAGCGCCCGGCGCATTTCCCTGGGCACCAGCGCGGCCAGCCTGTCCTGCAGTTCTTCGGACGGCGCGTCGTCGAAACGCGAGCCCCAGTCGTGGCTGGAGCGGATCGACTGGTAGAGGCGCAGCGCGATATGCCGCGCCTGGGCAGGCGTGAGCGGCTCGATCTCGAACACGTTCATGCGGTTCAGGATCGGATTGGGAATGCCGCGCGCATCGTTGGCGGTCATGATCCACAGCACCTGGCTCGCGTCGATCGGCACCTCGGCGAACTCGTCGATGAAGGCGGAGGCGGTGTCGTGCTCGAGCAGGCTGTAGAGCGAGCCGAGCGGGTCGTACTGCGCGTCGCTCGCGGCCTTGTCGATCTCGTCGATGACGATGACCGGGTTGGCATAGCGGCCATCGACGAGCGACTCGAACACTTTGCCGGGCCTGGCGCCCCGCCATTGCGACGCCGAGCCCGACAACACCCAGCCGGCGGTCAGCGAGCCCATCGACACCAGGCTCATGCCGGTGCCGATCAGGTCAGCCATCTGCCGGGCGAAATGGGTCTTGCCGATGCCCGGCTGGCCCAGCAGCAGCATGGGAGTGACCTCCAGGCCGTCGGCGCTGTCCTGGCTCAACGCCACATGGCGCCGCACATCGTCGAGCACGTCGGTAAAATTCGGCAGCGCGTCATAGAGCGGCGCCATCTCGGGGATGCCGCTGGGCTTGACCTGAAAGCGCTCGGGTCCGCGCTCGAGCATGCGCTCGTAGGTGTTGCGCAGGCTTTCGTGCTCGCGGGAATCGCTGCTGTGCAGCTTGTCCAGCCTGCGCTCGACGTCGGCGGTGCGGTACACATCGCGCACCTTGGCGATCGGCAGGCTGAAGGCGGGCGGCTTCGGATCGGCTTGGCTGGATGGCATCGAGCACTCCCTGGGGTTGAACTGCGTGAAGTTTCATTCAAGCACAGCTTCGGCTTTTTCGCTTTGAGGCATGGGCGATATCCAGACGGCGCCAGTGCCACCGTGGCCGGGCAGCCACACAGCGGGGCGCGCAGAACTTTCAGGCGTTGTAGGGCGTCATGAATTTCCTGCATGAGCCGCCCTAAAAAGCTGCATGACAAGCGCGTGCGGCTTCACCACAATGGAGGCTCACCCATCCATCAGAGCCATATATGACAACCACTCCCGCGCCGGCCGGCGCAAAAAATTTTTCGGGCAAAGCAGCCCAAGTGCCTATTCCACGCTACTGGGATTCGCTGGATTTTCCTCGTCTGTGGGAGGAGTTTCCACCCGCACCCGAATATTTTGATACAACTTACAAGCTCTCGACCGACGAACTTCGCTCGTTGCAGGAAAAGCGCTTTTTGCAGCAGATGGCGCGCGGCTGGGAGATACCGTTTTATCAGCGGCATTGGGCAAAAGCTGGCATGGCCGCGGGTGACATTCGCAGCTTGAACGACCTTGCATCGGTCCCGCCGTTTTCGGTCCACGATCTTCGTGAAAGTATTGCCAAAAACCCGCCATGGGGCGATTTGATGGGAATCGACCCGCTAAGCGACCGCCCCATGCCGATGGTGTTGCAGACCAGCGGAGGCACGACCGGGCTGCCGCGCGCCATGATCTATTCGCCGCGTGACCGCGAGGTGATGAACATCATCACCGGCCGCCGCCTTTTCATGCAGGGCGTGCGTCCCTTCGATCTGATTCAGGTCGTTTTATCCACCGGCCTGACCAACGGCGGCTTCCTGGCGCGCGAAGGCATCTGGAAATATACGGGAGCGGTGCCCATCATGACAGGCTCCGGCGCACAGACTCCCACGCGCCGGCAGCTCGAAATCATGATGGCCTGGAAAACAAACTTCGTCGTCGGATTTTCCGCTTACCTGCGCAACCTGGCGCTCGTGGCGCGTGATGAGTTGAAGGTCGATCCCCGTTCGTTCGGACTCAAGGGGCTTGTCGCCCATCTGGGCGTCGAAGAGCGGGCGGCGCTCGAAGAACTCTGGGGCGCTCCGGTGTACGACACCTACGGAACCAACGAATTCGGCTCCATCGCCGCCGACTGCGAACATCGAAGCGGCATGCATGTTTTCGAGGACGCGCTGCTGGTGGAAATATTGGATGCGGATACGCGCGCCCCGGTGAACAAGGCCGACAGGGGCGTCATGCACGTCACCAGCCTTTTCAAGTATGCCGCTCCCATGATCCGCTTCAACACGAATGACATCTCGTCCTGGGTCCGCGGCGGGCCGTGCGCTTGCGGCGGCACGCATCGCCGGATCAGCAAGATATTCGGCCGGGCCGACAACATGGTCAAACTTCGCGGCACCAATATCTTTCCGGAGGCGGTGGGCGCGCTCGTCGAGCAGCATCCGGCCGCAAATGGCGAATATGTCTGCATCGTCGAGGGCGACGCCACCGGCAGGGACGATATGACCGTCATGATTGAACTCGGCAGTCAGCCCAATTCTCCCCAGCTGGTCGAGCAAGAACTTGCCAGCCGTTTCAAGGAGGCCCTCGGTGTCAAATTGATCGTCAAGGCGGTTCCGGCGGGCGCGCTCGACGAGATGACCGGTTTGTCAAAGTCGTCCAAAATTCGCCGCCTGATCGACAAGCGCCAGCTTCAGAAAATTTGAACCCGGACCAGCAACAGGAGACAACCATGAAGATTTTCGACTGCCATTCCCATTGGGGAACGAAAAAGGGCTATCTCTTCAGAACCGAAGCGGAACTTGCCCGGCAGGCCAAAATATGGAAGACCGAGGTGAGCTACTTTACGGAAGATGAACAGGCCGATTATTTCCGCCTTAACAACGCCCGGGTCATCCTCGACCTGTCGTTCACCAAGTTTCTTCCGATCGAGCAGATGCAGGAAATGCATGACTATGCGTTTGCCGAGCAGCGCAGGCACCAAGATGTGATCGCGGGGCATTGGCTTCAGTTCGACCCGCGTCGCAGCGCCGAATCCATCAAGGAATTCGATCGCTGCCTTGACGCGAAAGCCGGTTTCATCGGGTTTTGCGTCAACGGGCAAGTCACCGGCGTGCCGGCCAACGACCCGCTCTGGGAGCCTTTTTACCAGCGCTCGATCGATGCCGGTCTGCCGGTGATGATCCTTACCGGGCTTACCGGTATCGGCCAGGGTTTGCCGGGCGGTGGCGGCTACATCCTCGACCACGGCCACCCGCGGCATATCGACGAGGTGGCGGCGCGCCATCCAGAGCTGCGCATCCTGGCGGCCCGGCCCGGATATCCCTGGCAAGACGAGATGATTGCCATTCTTTTGCACAAACCCAACGTGCACTACGAGCTTCACGGCTGGGGTCCGCGCCAGTTTTCGCCGGCTTTGAAGAAGGAAATCGGCAAGCGCATGCAGGACCGTATCATGTTTGGCTGCGATTTTCCAGTGCTGCGCTACGAGAAAGTGCTTGCGGACTGGCAAAGCGAAGGCTACTCGCAAGAAGTTCTGGAAAAAGTTCTTTATCGCAATGCCGAAGCCTATTTCGGCGCCCAGCTTTAAATTCATCCACCGTTAAATCGAGACTAGAAATGAACAAAATGATTTCAACCTGGTTGCTGCTGGGGATTGCTGGCGCCGCATGTCTTGCTCCGGCCGCCGCCTACGCCCAGTCGGCCGTTTTTCCGGACAAGCCGGTGCAGCTGGTCGTTCCGTTCGCGCCTGGCGGCGCCACCGATAGCCTGGCTCGACTGGTGGGGCAAAAACTCAGCGAACGCTGGGGCCAGCCCGTCGTGATCGACAATCGCAGCGGAGCGACGGGCGCCATCGGCTCTCAGGCGGTCGCGCGCGCGCGCCCGGACGGCTATACGCTGTTACTAGGAACCGCATCGACCCACTCCGTCGCGCCGGCCGTCAACCCTCGGCTGCCGTATCAACTCAAGGAATTCGCGCCTATTTCGCTGATTGCCACATTTCCCAACCTGCTGGTGGTGCACCCGAGCCTGCCGGCGACGACCGTGCCGGAGCTGATCAAGCTGCTCAAAGCCAATCCGGGAAAGTACAACTTCGGCAGTACCGGCACCGGGGGGTCGGTCCACCTGACCGGCGAATTATTTAAAATCGCCACCGGAACCGATATGGTCCATGTGCCGTTCAAGGGCAGCGGCCCCGCGGTGACCGAACTGCTTTCCGGACGGGTCGAGATCGCGTTCGACAACATTCCTCCCATGCTGCCCTATGTGCAAAGCGGCAGGCTGCGCGCGTTGGCGGTGACCGGCAACACCCGGCTCAGCCTGCTGCCCAATATTCCAACCGTGGCTGAAACGATCCCTGGTTTTGAAGCGGGTATCTGGGTCGGCTTTTTCGCGCCCGCCGGAACGCCGCCGGAGGTCGTCAACAAGATCGCTGCCGACGTCGCGGCTGTGATGCAGCAGCCCGATATCAAAAAAACCCTCTTCGAGCAAGGCTCCACCGCGGTCGGAAACACGCCTGCGGAGTTCGGAAAATTCGTCGCCAGCGAGGTCGAAAAATGGCGCCGTGTGGTCAAAACCGCCGGAGTGGTTGTCGAGTAAACCCTGCCAGTCATCGTCCGCATGGAAGTCTGGTGAAAAACGAAGACCGTGATCGCCGTGTCGATCTGGACGGGCTTCAAGTGTTCGACGCGGTGATGCGCGAGGGCAGCGTCACGCGCGCGGCCGACCGGCTATCGCTCACACAGCCAGCGGTCAGTCACGCGCTGGCAAGATTGCGCCTCATATTCAAGGACCCGCTGTTTGTCCGGGCTGTCGGCGGCGTCAAGCCAACCTCGCGCGCGGTGGACTTGTGGTCGGAAGTCCAGGAGGCTTTGCTGGTTCTCAAACGCGCGGTAAAGCCTGGCGATTTCGATCCCTCGACAGCGCAATTCAGCGTCGTCCTGGCGGTCAACGACGCCGTGGTGCAGTACAAGCTTGCGCTCTGGTGCGCTCAGTTGCTTAAGATCGCGCCCAAAGTACGGCTTGCCATGGTGATGCGGGTGTTCGGCGACACCGAGTCTCGAATTGCGCAAGGAACGCTGGATTTTGGAATCGGCCTTTTCTACTCCTTGCCGCCGACAATGCGGCGGCAAGAACTCTGGTCGGATCGCCATGTGTGCGTATTTCGCCGCGGCCATCCGCTGGAACACAAGCCCTGGACGGTCGCTTCGTTTCTACGCATGACGCATGTTGCCGTATCTCCGGACGGCACCCTTTTCACTTATGCGGACGGCGCGCTTCGCTATGCCGGCATCGAGCGAACCATCGGTTTGCTGGTGAGTCAATTCACCTCCGTCCCGCCGATTTTGCAGTCCACCGATCTGGTGGCGATGCTGCCGCGGTTTTATGCGTCGGCGGTGGCCGAGTCATTCGGGCTGCAAATAAGAGAGCCGCCGTTTTCCCTTCAGCCCGTCAAATACGAGCTTGTTTGGCATGAGCGCATTGAACGTCTGCGATCCCACACCTGGTTCAGGGACCACTTGATCGCGTCGCTGAAGTGTCAGCGTGCAACGTAAAGAGGCTTGCGCTCTTTGGACGGCCGCCGACCAGGCGTGACTTGCCCGACCCGGCTCAATCCGGAATTACGGCCGTCACCTCGATCTCGACCTTCGCCCGCGCCTCGACCAGCGCCGCCACCTGAACGCACGTCATCGCCGGGAAATTCCTTCCCATGACTTCGCGGTACACGACGCCGATTTCCTTCAGGCGGGCGTTGTATTCGGCGCGATCGACGATATACCAGCTCATACGCGCCATGTGCTCCGGCCCGGCGCCGCCGGCTTTCAACACGGCGGCGATGTTTTGCAGCGCCTGGCGCGTCTGCGCGACGAAATCGTCGGTATCGAACTGCTGGCGCGCATTCCAGCCGATCTGGCCGCCGACGAACAGCAGCGCGCCGCGCGCCAGGACGCCGTTGGCGTAGCCTTTGGGTTCGGCCCAGTTGGGCGGCTGGATTCTTGTCAGCATGCTGCCTCCGATGACGTGCGAAGGTAGGGCAGCAGCGCGGCGCGCAAATCGTCCGGGATCGGCAGCGGCTTGCCCTGCGGCACCGTCGAATAGACCACAACACCGTCTGCTCTTAATTTAATAGCTGGTGGCGCCCATCCAGCTTGCGCCAGCGAGTGAATTTCATAGTGCATGGTCATGCTTGCGCCGCCGATGCGCGTGAGCTCCAGCGTCATCGCAAGCAGGTCGCCGTTGCGGCACATGCCGAGGAATTCGGTTTTCATATCGACGATCGGCACGCCGTGCCCGCCAGCGATCAGGCCATGCTCGGGAAAGCCGATATGCGCCAGAAAGTCCTCCTGCACCTCGTGCAGCAAATAATAAAACTGCGGATAAAAAACGATTCCCGCCGGGTCGCAGTGGTGGAAGCGGACGAGTTTTTGCGTCGTGAATTTCATGGCTGGCGCAGCTTGAAGCGTTGCAGCTTGCCGGTTTCGGTGCGCGGCAATAGTGCCCGGAACTCGATTTGGCGCGGGTATTTGAACGGTGCAAGCATGGCTTTCACATGGTCCTGCAGCGCCTTGGCCATCGCCGCGTCGCCGGTCTCGCCGGGCTTGAGCACGACGAACGCCTTGACGACCATGCCGCGGTCGTCGTCGGCAACACCCACCACGCCGCATTCGGCGACCGCCGGATGCCTGAGCAGCGCATCCTCGACTTCCGGGCCGGCGACGTTGTAGCCCGACGTGATGATCAGGTCGTCGTCGCGCGCCTGGTAGAAAAAATAGCCGTCTGCGTCCTGCCGGAAGGCGTCGCCGGGATAGTTCCAGCCACCCTTCACATACTTGCGCTGGCGCTCGTCGTCCAGGTAGCGGCAGCCGGTCACACCGATCACGGTGAGCCGGCCGATGTCGCCGCGCGGCACTTCGACGCCCTCGCCATCGACGACTTTCGCGCTGTAGCCCGGAACCACCTTGCCGATGGCGCCCCGGCGCACGTCTTCGGGCCTCGACGAGATGAAGATATGAAACATCTCGGTCGCGCCGATGCCGTCGATGATCTCGATGCCGGTCGCGTCCTTCCACAGCTGGCGCGTCGCGTCGGGCAGCGCCTCGCCGGCACTGACGCAAAGCCGCAACTCCGGCACGCCGTGCAGCTTC
>CAXSGT010000041.1:11025-19991 GCA_964236835.1 uncultured Polaromonas sp. | reverse complement strand
AGTTACGCGCATGGCTGTCTCCACAAAATACAGTTGACAAATCTTGAGATCGGGAATAATCTTAGTCATCTAAGAATAATACCGAAGCCGTGAATAGGCAAGCGCTATTTAGCGAGACAAATCGACGCCGCTGCTGGAAGGAAGCCCGCAATGCTGACCCATGAAGAAAACGAGTTGTTGTGCCGCGTCGAGGGCAAGGCGCCGATGGGCCAGCTCATGCGTCGGCACTGGACGCCGGTGTGCCTGATCGAGGAAGTGAGCGAGCCGGACGGCACGCCCGTCAAGGCGCGGGTGTTCGGCGAAGACCTGGTGGTTTTCCGCGACACCGAGGCCCGTGTCGGCGTGATGGACGAATATTGTCCGCACCGGCGCGTCTCGCTGGTGTTCGGCCGCAACGAAGACTGCGGCCTGCGCTGCCTCTACCACGGCTGGAAAATCGACGTCGAAGGCAATGTGCTCGAGAGGGTGTCGGAGCCGGCGGCCGCCGGCATGGCGCAAAAGGTCAAGCACCTGGCGTACCCGGTGCAAGAGTGGGGCGGCTTTGTCTGGGCCTACATGGGGCCGCCCGAGACGCAGTGTGAATTCGAGCCGCCGGCCTGGGCGCCGACGGCCGATGCGCGGGTGGTGATCGCCAAGGCCATCATTCCGTGCAACTGGGCGCAGATTCTGGAGGGCGCGATCGATTCGGCGCACAGCTCCAGTCTGCATTCGTCTGACATGGTGCCGGCGCGGGTCGAAGGCGCCGAAGCGACCGACACCAACTGGCTGCGCCCCTCGACCGACAAGGCGCCGCGCATGCAGATCGAGCGCGCCGGTTATGGTTTTCGTTATGCGGCGATCCGGCGGCCGATCAAGAACGCGGACGCGGCCAACTATGTGCGCTCGACGGTTTTCGTCGCCCCCGCCGCCGCTTTGATTCCACCCAACAACTTGTACAACGTCGCCAACATCAACGTGCCATTGGACGACACCCACACCGCGTTCTATTTCATCGCCTGGGGCCATCCGTCGCAGACGCCGACGACCGGCGCCTGGCGCAAATTCCTTGGCCAGCAGCTCGGACCGGACCTGGATGACAACTACCGGCCACTGCGCAACCGCGAAAATTTGTTTTGGCAGGACCGCGCCGCCATGAAGGCCGGAAATTTCACCGGCATCAGCGGTTTTCCGAACCAGGACATTGCCATGTGGGTGACGATGGGGCCGATTGCCGACCGCAGCCATGAGCGACTGGGGGCGAGCGACGTGGCGGTGGTCGCGTTTCGCCGGCAGATGCTCGAGGCGGTGCGCGCGTTCCAGGCCGGCGCGCCCGCCATCGGCACGGGCGAGGCGCGCATTCCGCGCTCCGTCTGCGCGTTTCAGGCGATCGTTCCGAAAACCACTGACTGGCGATTTTTTGATGCGTCGTATGTGTGGGATTCGGTCGCGCCGGCGCTCGAGCCTTCGTATTCAACGTCCGAAACAGCATAACGACCGCGCGCCAACGCGTGTCGTGCAAAAACCATTCAACCGCCGGGAGACCTTCCATGCAAGCACGTCGCTTTGTCACGCTCGGCGCCGCCTTGGGCGTAGTCGGCGGCCTCCTGCTTTCTTTCGCCGGCCAAGCGCAGGACGCGTATCCCAGCCGGCTAATCAGATTTGTCGTGCCTTATTCGCCCGGCGGCTTGCCCGACACGGTGGCGCGCATTTTCGCGCAGCGGCTCGGCGACAGGCTCGGCCAGTCGGTCGTGGTGGACAACCGACCGGGCGCCAATGGCGTGGTCGCGGCGCAGGCGCTCGCCACCGCGCCCAGGGACGGCTACACCTTTTTGGTGACCGACGGGTCGATGTTTTCCATCAACCCGGCGATCTACAAAAACCTGGGCTACGACTACAAGCGCGATTTCATTCCGGTGTCGCTGGCGGCGCGCGCGCCGCTCTATCTGGCGGTGCATCCGAAGGTGCCGGCCAACAATTTGCAGGAATTTATCGCCCTGGCCAAAGCCAAACCCGGCACGCTCAATTACGGCTCCTCGGGCATCGGCAGCACCCATCACCTGACGATGGAAGCGATGAAATCATCGCTCGGCCTGCAACTGACGCATGTGCCCTTCAAGGGCACCGGGCAGTCGGTGCCGGCGCTCATCGGCGGACAGGTCGATGTGCTGTTTTCGGCGTTGCCGTCGCTGGCGGGGTTTGTGAAAGCCGGGCAGGTCAAGCTGCTGGCGACCAACGCCGCGCAGCGCTCGAGCCAGGAGCCCGGCATTCCGGCGATCGCGGAAATCATTCCGGGTTTTGATTTCGCGCCGATCGTCGGCGTGCTGGCTGCGACCGGCACGCCGGCGAGCGCGATCGACCGCATCAGCGCCGAGATGGCGCTGGTCGCGAAAACGCCCGAAGTCATCCAGACGCTGAACAAAGCCGGCATCGATTCGATCGGCGCTGGCCCCCTTGAATACAACAAAGCCATCCTTGGCGAAAACGAGCGGCTGGCCAAAGCCATCGCCTCCGCAGGCATCAAGGCCGAATAGATCGATTGCCATGTCCAAACTCAAACTCACCTTCGGCTGTTGGAACTACGACCGCACCCGCGCCCTGATGGACGGCAGCGTCCAGCCCGACGGCATCGACTTGAACTACCTGAACATGCCGGTGGAGGAAACCTTTTTTCGCATGCTCAGGCACAGGGAGTTCGACGTCGCCGAGATGTCGCTGTCATCCTATACGGTGTCGCTCTTCAGCCAAGCGCGGCCGTTCATCGCCATTCCGGTGTTCCCGTCGCGGGTGTTTCGGCATTCATGCATTTACGTCAACGCCGGCTCGGGCATCCGCGAGGCCAGGGACCTGATCGGCAAGCGCGTCGGCAACCCGGAGTACCAGATGACCGCGCCGCTGTGGATTCGCGGCATTCTCTCGGACCACTACGGCGTGCCGGTGGACAGCGTGACGTACTTCACCGGCGGCGAAGAAGAGCCCGGCCGGTCGGAAAAAATCAGGCTCGATTTGCCGCCGAATATCAAGGTCGAGCGGATCGGTGCGGAGCAGACGCTGGCGCAAATGCTGCTCGACGGCGAGATCGACGCGCTCTACACGGCGCGCATGCCGTCGAGCTTTCTGACCGGCGGCGGCAAGATCAAGCGCCTGTTTGAGGACTACGAACAGGTCGAGCGCGACTACTTCAGGGAAACGAAGATTTTCCCGATCATGCACACCGTGGCGATCCGGCGCGACCTGTACGAGGCGAACCGCTGGATTGCGCGCTCGATGATGAAGGCGCTCGAAGCGTCGCAGCGCCTGGCCTACGAGGAGCTGTACGAGACCGCCGCGCTCAAGGTCATGCTGCCGTGGCTGACGTCTCATGTCGAGCAGGTCAGAAATGAAATGGGCGCAGACTTCTGGCCCTACGGCTTTGAAAAGAACCTAGCGACGCTGAAGACTTTTTTGCGCTACTCGTTCGAGCAGGGGTTGTCGAAGCGCTTGCTCGAGCCGCGCGAGCTGTTCGCGCCGGAGTCGCTCGAGGCGTTCAAGATTTAGCTTTCGAGGACTTTGCCAAGACTCGACCTCATTTGTTTATTTACTATGTTTTTTATAGCATACTTTGCAAGCTGCTATTGCGGAAACGGCATAAAACATAGTGTATTTTGATGTCTGACACCTTTCTGGGCTACTTTCTGGGCGGTTTGGGCTTGGTGGTGTTCTCCGCAGGCATCCTGGTAACGAAAGTCGCCTCGAGGCATATCAGCCTCGGCCTTGGCTTCCTGGTCGCAACCGCGACCAATGTGGTTTTCGCTGGCGTGGCGCTGCTGGCGCAGCTGCTGCTTCGCCAGGACACCTTGCAGTGGAACGGTGCCGCCTTCTGGATGTTTGCGCTCGCCGGCGCGTTCACCTCCTACCTGGGGCGCTGGTTTTTTTATGACGCCGTGCTGCGCTTCGGCCCGTCGAAGGCCAGTATTTTCCAGGTCAGCAGCCCGCTGTTCACCGCGCTGATGTCCTGGTTGTTTCTTGGCGAGCGGCTCGCTCCACAAATGGTGCTTGGAATGGCGTTGACGGTGGGCGGGCTGATGCTGGTCAGCTGCAAGCCCGACGTGTTTTCACGTTCGCCTCGAGTCGCAGGTGTCGGGGAAGAAGTCGCACCGGTTGAAACAGCGTCGAATGCTTTTGGCCAGTGGAAGGTTGTGCGCCGCCTGTCGCAGTCGATGATGGTGATGGGCCTGGGCAGCGCGCTGGCCTATGCGGTGGGCAACCTGCTTCGCGGCTCCGCCATCAGAAGCTGGAATGAGCCGCTGCTCGGCGCCCTGGTGGGCGCAGCCTGCGGCCTGTTGTTGCACATTGTCTTCAGCGCTGACAAAAAAAGCCTTTGGACGCGCCTTCGCAGCGCCAGCCGCAGCGGCGTTCTGCTGTACGCGGTTATAGGCAGCTGCACGATCACGGGGCAGATTTTGACGATCTGGTCGATGCGCTACATCCCAGTGGCCATCGCCGCGCTCGTGACGCTTTGTACGCCGGTCCTGGTCTTTCCGCTGAGCCATCTGTTGTTCAAGGGACAGGAAAAGATGAGTGCCGCCATCCTGACGGGCAGCGCCCTCACGCTCGTTGGAATTTTCATGATCGCAGCGCGCTGACGTGTTGCATGCCGTGAATATGCAATTTGGGCCACACCGGGCGACTGCACGGGTAAACCCCAAGGAATGAACGAATTTTCGGTATTGATTACCTCATTATTAATAATAAACTTCAGTTCTTATCCAATCGATGGCTGCGAAGACTGTTTCTTCAGCCCTATTTCAATCCACTGAAAGCTTTTTATGTCTCAAGTCCAGAGCTGGCCCAACGGCAAACGCATCGCGGTTGCCGTCACCGTGATGTATGAAACCTGGTCCGAAGGCAAGTCGCCTTCCTATACCGTCCAGGCGACCGGCCTCAAGCCCGGAACCATCGACCATGCCGGCAAGGCCTGGTCCACCTATGGCGTGCGCAACGGCATCTGGCGCATCATTCGCAACCTCGACGACAACCAGGTCCCGGCGACTTTTTTCACCAATGCGCGCTGCGCCGAAATTGCTCCGGAATCGGTCAGGCAGATCGTTGCGTCCGGGCATGACGTCGGCGGCCACAATTACACCCAGGACGGGTTGCTGACCTATATGTCCAATGAGGAGCAGCAGGCGACGATCGACAAATCCATCGACATCCTCGGCTCGGTCACGGGCAAGCGGCCCACCGGCTGGCTCAGTTCGGTGCTCGCCTTCACGCCCGAGACCGCGGGCTTCCTGGTGAAGGCCGGACTGAAGTGGCAGGCCGACGTGACCTATACCGACCTGCCGCACAAGGTGCATACCGCCAACGGCGATATCGCCGGCGTGCCCAATAGCGACTTCACCGACAGCCGCGTGCTGCGCTCGAGTCCGAACGATTTGATGGACGTGTACAAAAACACCTTCGACTACCTCTATGAAAACGAGCCGGGCAGTCTGCTGGTGGTGACATTGCATGCGCACTTCGGCGGCAGGCCGATGATTGTGTCGGTGTTCGACCAGATTTTGAAGTATTTCAAGAAGCAGCCCGACGTCTGGTTTGCGCGCCACGAGGAACTCGGCGACTGGGCGATGAAGCAGCCAGTAGATGAGCACACCTATCAAAATCGATTTTTCAAATAAGGCGCGGTCGTGAGCAACCTCAATTCCAGCTCCGCGGGTTCAGACCCGGTGGTCGAGCAAGCCGCCGACGCCATGCCCAGCGCGACGCGCGCGGACTGGCTGGCCGACGTGCTGCGCAGGCGCATCGTCGAAGGCGTTTACCGGCCCGGTGAACGCATCCGTGAAGCCGCGCTGCAGCGCGAGTTCGGGATTTCCAACGGCCCGACCCGCGAGGCCCTGCAGCAGATCGTCGCCGACGGCATCGCCGAACGCGCACCCTGGCGCGGCGTCAGCATCGTCGAGCTCGACAAGGCCAAGCTGCTCGAGCTGTTCCAGGTTCGTCTGGCGCTATTCGAATATGCGGCCGAGCTGGCGGCGCGAAAGATCACGGCCCAGGGGATTGCCGACGCCGCCGTCCTGAAAGAGCAACTTAACCAGGCTTTCGACGACATCAGCGACAAGGCGTCGGCCCATCCGTCGTTCAGCGGACAGCTCTCGCGCTGGCTGCTGTCTGTGGCCGGCAATACTCTGATGCAGCAGCTGTGGAACACCGCCATGCTGCAAACGCTGGTGTACGTGAATCTTTCCATGCGGTCGAAATCGGCCGAAACAAGCCGCGGCCACATCAACTCATTGATAGACGCCATCGTTTTGTCCAGACCCGATGCCGCGCGGCAAGCCGCGCGCGCACTGACGCGCCAGACGCTCCATGACCTCAACATCGACGGCGAGATCTGACATGCAGACGTTTCCTAGCCGATCGTCAACGTCCGCCGAACTGCTGGTGCCGCTGTCGGCGCTGCTGGCCGACTACTGGCATGACGTTGACCACCATTGGGGCCGGCACGCCCACCTGCTCTACCGCGACGACGGCGTCTTCGCCATCGGTGACGACCTAATGAATGGACCGGACGCGATTCGGGCCTTTTACAGCTGGCGTGAAAGCCGCGGCGCCCGCGCCGCGCGCCATGTGGTGTCGAATATCCGCGTTGTGCCGCAGGGCGGCGATACCGCCCAGCTTGACGCCATCATGTGCCTCTATGCCGCCGATGGCGTGCCGGTGCTGGAGTCAAAGCCGCCCATCCTGATTGCCGATGTCAGCGCGCAATGCGTGCGCGGCGATGACGGCTTGTGGCGTTTTGCGTCGCATCTGCTCAAACCCGTGTTTGCCGGCGGCGTGCCTATCACCACACCGTCGGGGCAAAAATCATGAAAGCGCAAAACGCGAGGCAGCGCTTTCGCGAACTGCTTGCCGGCCGGCAGTGCCTGCATCCGGCATCGGTGTTCGACCCATTGTCGGCACGCCTTGCCGAAGACGCCGGCTTCGAAGTTGGCATGTTCGCCGGCTCGACCGCGGCGCTGGCGGTGCTGGCCGCGCCCGACCTGATCGTGCTGACGCTCACCGAGCTGGCGGAGCAGGCGCGGCGCATTTGCCGCGCCTGCTCCCTGCCGCTGCTGGTCGATGCCGATCACGGCTACGGCGGCTGCTTCAATGTCATGCGCACCGTGGAAGAACTCGAACACGCGGGCGTTGCGGCGCTGACGATCGAGGACACGCTCTTGCCCGCGCCGTTTGGCGCCCACGGCAAGGCCGCGCTTGTCGGGATCGAAGAGGGCGCGGCGAAAATGCGCGCCGCGCTCGAGGCGCGCGGCGATGCCGGCTTATGCGTGATCGGCCGCACCAGCGCGTTGCAGATCAGCGGCATGGCCGACACGCTGCTGCGCATTCAAACCTATGAGGCGGCCGGCGTCGATGGCGTTTTTCTGGTGGGCGTGAAAAGCTGGGAACAACTCGCGCAGGTTCGGGCCGCGATCAAGCTTCCGCTGCTGCTGGGCAACGCGGGACCCGAATTGATGGCCGACGCCAACCAGCTGGCGGCGCACGGCGTGCGGATTTGCCTGCAGGGGCATCAGCCGATCGCCGCGTCCGTTCAGGCGCTGCAGCTGGCCTACCGGGCTTTGCGCAGCGGCGCCCTGCCGCAGTCGCTCGAAGGAATCGCATCGCCCGCGCTGATGGGCGAAGTCAGCCGCGCGGGCGCCTATGCGCGATGGAGCGAAATCTTCGAAACACCCGGCGGAGCGAATTGACGCCGGCATTTTCCAGCAGCGGCCGCGGCGCCGCATTCAAGCCAGTAGCCGCCAGGACGCGGAAATCAACCACCACACAGGACAACCATGAATAAACATCTGACAAAAACCGCTGGCAAACTGCTCGCCGCCATGGCGCTCGGGATCACGCTGGCGCATGCGCAGGCGCCGGCGCCGTATCCCAGCAAAGTGGTGCGTATCGTGGTGCCCTATGCGGCGGGCGGCGTGACGGACATCATGGCGCGCGTCATCGCGCAGCAGCTCTCGGCGCAGATGGGCCAGCAGTTCATCGTTGAAAACAAGGCGGGCGCCGGCGGAACCATCGGCATGGGGGAGGTCGCGCGCCTGCCAAAAGACGGCTACAACATGGTCATGATGCCGGCCAACCTGTCGATCTTGAGCGTGCTCTACGACAAGCTGCCTTTCGACCCGATCAAGGATTTCGCGCCCGTGGCCAACGTCGGCTCGTCGCCCGTGGGCATTTCCGTGGCGGCCAAGCTGCCCGTCAAAAACATCAAGGAATTTTTTGCCTACGCCAGGAAAAACAGTGTGAGCTACGCCTCCTGCGGCATCGCCTCGCCGCAGCACATCGCCGCCGAATACTTGAAATCGGTCGCGGGAATCGACATTGTTCACATTCCTTACAAAGGCTGCGGCCCGGCGCTTCCCGATGTGCTCTCCAACGAGGTTCCGCTCTTTTTTGCCAGCATTCCGCACTTGATCACGAACGCCAAATCGGGCCGCATCGTGCCGATCGCGGTGACCGGGAAAAAGCGTTCGCCGTTGATGCCCGATGTGCCGACGATTGCCGAGTCGGGGTATCCGGAGTTCGATGTCGAAGCCTGGTTCGGGCTGCTGGTGGCGAAAGGCACGCCGCAGGATGTCATCAACAAGCTCAACGTCGAGATCAACAAGGCGCTGCAATCGCCCGAGATGAAGAAAACGATGGCGGCGCAATTTTTCGAGCCGGTCGGAGGGACGCCGGAAGCCTTTGGCGCGACCATCAACCGCGATGCCGAGCGCCTGGGCGCCATCGTTCGCAAGGCCGCCATTCGCGCGGAATAAGCTCGACGGCCGGTGGCCGGCCGGACGTCTCGCCAGCCGCTAGCGGGCGGCAAAACCTTACATTGATACAAACTTGAGGATTGGATAATCGCGTTTTCATCATTACGATGGCTGGGCGTTCATAGCTATCTTCAGGAGACACCAATGAAATTGAATCGCCGCAGAGGAATTGCAGCCGGCTGCCTGCTCGCCGCCACG
>CAXSGT010000041.1:0-11015 GCA_964236835.1 uncultured Polaromonas sp. | reverse complement strand
GCTGGCCAGTCCGCTGGCCCATGCGCAGGACTATCCGGTCAAGCCCATCCACATCGTCGTTCCCCTGCCGCCCGGCGGCTCGAACGACGTGCTGGCGCGCGTGCTCGGCCAGAAAATGTCCGAGGCCTTCGGCCAGCCGGTGATCGTCGAGAACAAGCCCGGCGCGGCAGGCAACATCGCCACCGACTACACCGCCAAGGCGGCGCCCGACGGCTACACCATCGCCATCGCGCCGAACCAGACCGTCGCGGTCAATCCGGTGCTCTACCCGAAGCTGCCGTTCGACGCACTCAAAGACCTTGAAGGCATCAGCCTGCTGGGCCGCGTGCCGATGGTGCTGGTGATTTCGTCCAAGGTCGCCGCCAGTTCGGTGGCCGAACTGATCGCGCTGGCCAAGGCCGGCCCGGACAAGCTTTCCTACGCCTCGGCCGGCTCCGGCAGTCCGCAGCATATGGCCGCCGAAGTCTTCAAGTCGATGACGGGAACCCGGCTGACGCAGATTCCGTACAAGGGCTCGGCGCCGGCGCTGGTCGATGTGCTGGGCGGCAATGTCGATGTCATGTTCTGCCCCCTCAACTCGGCGCTGCCGCATATCCGCAGCGGCAAGCTGCGGGCGCTGGGAACGACGGGAACAAAACGCCTGGCGCTGCTGCCAGGCGTGCCGACCATTGCCGAGACCGTTCCCAATTTCGAAAGCGACATCTGGATCGGCATGGTCGCGCCGGCCAAAACCCCGCCGGCGGTCATCGCCAAGCTCAATGCCGAACTGCGCCGCTCGCTGGCCTTGCCCGATGTCCAGGGCAAGCTGGCCGAGCAGGGCATCTATGCCGAATCCAGCGGCGCCGGCGATTTCACCAAACTGATCGCAGCCGACCAGAAGCGCTGGGCCGGCGTGATCAAGGCCGCCAATATCGTGCCGGAATAAAATCCGCATGACCACGCCCGCCAATACCCTCGTGTCAGGAAATACCATGATTACGCCCTCTGGCGCCGCCGTGCGCCGCGACATTCCGCAACCTTCGGCGCCCGGCGAAACCGTCTGGGGCAGCGACGCGATCGCCAACATGCTGCGCGCGCTGGACATCCCCTACGCGCTGCTTAACCCCGGCGCGAGCTTTCGCGGCCTGCACGACAGCCTCGTGAACCACCTGGGCAACGAAAAGCCGCAGATGGTCGTGGTGCTGCACGAGGAGCATGCGGTGGCGATTGCGCAGGGTTATGCCAAGGTCACCGGCAAGCCGCTGATCGCCATCCTGCACAGCAATGTCGGTCTGATGCACGGCTCGATGGCGATTTTCGACGCCTGGACCGACCGCATGCCGGTCATCGTGCTTGGCGCCACCGGCCCGGTGGACGCGGCCAAGCGCCGGCCCTGGATCGATTGGATCCACACCGCGCAGGACCAGGGCGCCTTGATTCGCAACTTCATCAAGTGGGATGCGCAGCCGGCTTCGGTCGCCGCCGCACAGGAAGCCTTGCTGCGCGCCGTGCAAATTGCCACGACAGCGCCGCAGGGGCCGGTGTACGTCTGCTTCGACGCCGCGCTGCAGGAGTCCAAACTCGACGCCATGCCCGCGCTACCCGACCCGGAACGCTATAAGGCTGCGGCGCCGGCGCGCCCGTCGGACGAGGCGATCGACGAGGCCGCGCGGCTGCTGTCGAATGCGCGCCGCCCGGTGTTGCTAATGGGCCGGGTGTCGCGCAGCGAAGAAGGCTGGGCTGACCGCATTAGGCTCGCGGAAAAGCTCAATGCCGAAGTGCTGACCGATTTGAAAGTCGGCGCGGCTTTTCCGACCACCCACCCGCTGAATGCCGCACCCGCCGGCACTTTCCTTTCGGCCGGCGCGATGGCGGTGCTCAAGGGCGCCGACGTGGTGCTCAGCCTTGACTGGACCGACCTGGCCGGAACGCTTACGCAGGCCTGGGGCAGCGAAGCCGTCGGCAGCAAAATCATCCAAGTGTCGGTCGACCAGTACAGCCACAACGGCTGGAGCATGGACCACCAGGGCCTGCCGCCGATCGACCTGTATTTGATGTGCGAGCCCGAACCTGTCGTCAAGCTGTTGGTCGAGCGCGTCGAGCCGCGCCAGCCGGTGTCGCATCCGCGGGCGCCGATGCCTGAAGTCACCGACCTGATCCAGGGCGCGCCGCTGACGGTGCCTATGGTCTCCAAAGCGCTCAAAGCCGCGCTCAAGGGCCAGAAAGTCAGCCTGATTCGCGCGCCGTTGAGTTGGAGCGGCGAGATGTGGGACATCGAACATCCGCTGGACTTCCTGGGTTACGAGGGCGGCGGCGGTGTCGGCGCCGGTCCCGGCATTTCCATCGGTTCGGCGCTCGCCCTCAAAGGCGGCGATCGCCTGCCGGTGGCAGTGATGGGCGACGGCGACTACATGATGGGCGTGAATGCGTTATGGACCGCCGCCAATGCGCAGATTCCGCTGCTGATCATCGTCGTCAACAACCGCTCCTTCTTCAACGACGAAGTGCACCAGGAGCGCGTGGCGCGCCAGCGCGGCCGGCCGGTCGAGAACAAATGGATCGGCCAGCGTATCAGCAACCCGGCGCCAGACCTCGCGATGATGGCCAGGGGCCAGGGCATGGAAGGCGTGGGGCCCATCGAGACCGGCGCCGACCTTGAAAAGGCGCTGGCCGAGGCTGTAAAGACCGTGCGCGGCGGCAAAGCCATCGTGCTCGACGTGATTGTCAGCACCGGCTACAGCGCGGCGATGACCGCCGGCCTGACGCGCTCGCAGGATTGACCGGCTGCGCAATAATTCAGCGCGAAATCCACGATGCGCAAGCTCGGACACCGGTCTCGGGCGGTCAATTTTCTTCATTGCAAGACGGAGACAGCATGAAACGTAGAATTTTGGGAATTTTTTTCGCCAGCACAGGCGCTTGCCTGGCGTTGCTTGGCACTCAAGGCCAGGCGCAGACTTTTCCCAGCCAGCCGGTGCGCATCATCTCGCCGTTTTCTCCCGGTAGCGGCCCCGATATCACCGGCCGGATTGTCGCGGACAAGCTCAGCGCCATCTGGAAGCAGCCGGTTGTCATGGACAACCGGCCTGGCGCCAATGGTTTTATCGCCGTCGGCGCGGTCAAGCGGGCCGCGCCAACCGGAAATGACCTTTTGCTCGCGGCCGTCGGGCATATGTCGATCAATCCGGGATTGTTCAAGAATTTGCCTTATGACCCCAAGGCGGACTTCGTTCCTGTCGGCGGCCTGTATCGCACGTCGTTCTTCATGGTCGTGGGCGCCAACAGCCCTTTTCGCTCGGTCACGGAGCTGATCGCCGCGGCCAGGGCCGCGCCGGGCAAAATCTCTTACGCGTCCAATCAGGTCGGCGGGCCGATCCATCTCGGCGGCGCGCAGGTCGAAGCCGCGACCGGAACGAAGATGCTGCATGTCCCGTTCAAGGAAATATTGCAGAGCTATATCGCGGTATCGACCGGCGAGGTTGACTGGGCCATGGGCAGCCTGGCGACAGTCGGCCCTTTGCTGCAGTCCGGCAAGGTGCGGCTTCTTGCCGTGGCCGACACCGTCCGCTCGGTGTCGCAGCCCAACGTTCCGACGTTCAGGGAAGCCGGCGGTCCTGTCGAGCTGACCGCTCCCAGCTGGGTCGCGCTTTTTGCCCCGAAGGGCACGCCCGCGGCGGCCATCGCGGTGTTGAATCAAACCTTGAACGAGGTGCTGCGCCAGCCGGACGTGGTTGCGAAATTCGCCACCTATGACTTCGTTCCCTATCCGGTAGCGCCTGCAACGCTTGCAGCCGTCATGGCAAAGGACACCTTGTTCTACGCCGACATGATCAAACGCACCGGCGCCACTTCAGAGTAGCAATCCAACCTGATAGCCAACCAGAGGCATTTCATGAATTCGACCGTTAAAGTTTTGGTGCCGAAATCGACCGCGTACAAACGTATCGCCACCGAGGAGGCATTCATTCCCCCGGAACTGCTCGAGACCTACCGCACGGTCGCGGCGCGCAGCGACGTCGATCTCGGCTTCAAGGGTCTGATGGGCTTTTACTTAGGCAGTTCGACGCCGCGCGCCCAGCACATCATTCGCTGCATGCCCGATCTGGATCAGATTCGACTGCAGCATATGGACGAGGCCGGTATCGACATGCAGGTGATCGGCCTGACTTCGCCCGGCGTACAGATTCTGGACACCGGCAGCGCCGTTTCTTTTGCCCGGCTTGCGAACGACCAATTGGCCGAAGCGGTTCGCCGCCATCCGACCCGGTTCGTCGGCATGATTGCCATCGCGCCGCAAGACCCCGCCGCCGCGGCCAAGGAGATCGAACGCGGCGTGACGCAGCTGGGAATGAACTCGGTGATCATCAACTCGCATACGCATGGCGAATATTTGTCCGATCCGAAATTCTGGGACATTTTTGCCGCCGCCGAAGCGCATGACGTTGCGATCTACCTGCATCCCACGACGCTTCCGCCAAGCATGTTCAAGGCTTTTGAAGAGTGCGGGCTCGACGGCGCGATCTTCGGCTTTGGCGTTGACGCCGGCATGCACGCGCTGCGCATCATATTGGCTGGCGTGTTCGACCGGTTTCCGAAGCTTAAGGTCGTGCTCGGCCATATGGGCGAGACTTTGCCTTATTGGCTTTACCGGCTCGACAGCATGCATCACGCCACGGTGGCGTCGGCGCGCTACGAGTGCATCAAGCCCTTGAAGAAGAAGCCGAGCGCCTATTTCCGCGAGAACTTTTACATCACAAGCAGCGGCATCGCGTGGGAGCCGACGATCAAATTCGCGCAGCAGGAGCTGGGCGTCGATCGCGTGCTGTATGCAATGGACTATCCGTACCAATACGACGCCACCGAGGTGATCGCGCTGGACAACATGAACATGAGCGCCGAGGACAAGAAAAAATTTTTCCAGACGAATGCCGAAAGAGTGTTCAAGATCGCCTGAGTCTGGAAATATGAAGGTCTTGCAAACCGCCGCCCAACCCAATACCAACGAACGGAAATCCCATGAGAGCCAACCAGATTCCCCCAGGCATTTTGCCCACCCAGCGCGGCCTGTACTACGGCGGCGCCTGGCACGCGCCCAAGGCCGGTGTTTACCTGGACACGATCAACCCGACCTACAACGAAGCCATCACCACGGCCCCGGTCGCCGACGCCGATGACGTCGATGCGGCGGTTCGCGCCGCTCACGCCGCTTTTCCGGCCTGGGCTGCGACGACGCCGGTCGAGCGCGGCCGCTACCTGCGCCGCGCCGCCGCCGTGCTTCGCGAGCACGCGATGCCGCTGGCGCAGCTCGATTCGCTGAACAACGGCAACCCGGTGTCGGCGCTCGCCATGGACGCGGGTTTCGCCGCCGACTGCCTGGAATATTTCGCCGGGCTTGCGACCGAGATCAAGGGCGAGACGATACCGATGGGCGACGGCAACTTCAACTACACGCTGCAAGAACCCATGGGCGTGATCGCCCGTATCGTCGCGTATAACCATCCCTTTATGTTCGCCGCCGCCCGGCTGGCTGCGCCGCTGGCCGCCGGCAACACGGTGGTGGTGAAGTCGCCCGACCAGGCGCCGCTGTCGATCCTGCGGCTGGCGGAATTGGTCGGCGATATTTTCCCGCCCGGCGTGGCCAATTTCCTCTGCGGCGGCCGCGACTGCGGCGACGCGCTGGGCCGGCATCCGCTGGTGACCAAGATCACGCTCATCGGCGGCGTGCCCACCGGCAAGGCGGTGATGAAAACGGCATCCGACAACCTGAAGCCGGTGCTGCTCGAACTCGGCGGCAAGAACGCCCTGGTCGCCTATCCCGACGCTGACCTGGACAAGCTGGTCAATGGCATCATCGCCGGAATGAATTTCACCTGGTCGGGCCAGAGCTGCGGCTCGACCAGCCGGGTGTTCCTGCACGAGTCCATTCACGACCAAGTGCTGGAAAAGGTCGTCAAATTGCTGCCCGAGCGCCACAAGCCCGGCATTCCAACAGACCCGAAAACCACCATGGGCTCGCTGGTCAGCCGTGCCCAGCTGGAAAAAGTCATGCGCTATGTCGCCGTCGGCCTTGAAGATGGCGGCCGCCTGGTGTGCGGCGGCAAGCAGCCCGACGACGCGGCATTGAAAGATGGGTTTTTCTACGAAGCCACCGTCTTTGCCGACATGCAGCCGCACATGCGGCTGGCGCAGGAGGAAGTCTTCGGCCCGGTCATGTCGGTCTTCAAGTGGAGCGATGAGGACACGCTGTGGAATGCGGTCAACGGTGTCGATTTCGGCCTCACCGGCTCGATCTGGACGCAGAACATCAACACCGCGCACCGCGCCGCCAAACGCATCCACACCGGTTATGTCTGGATCAACAATTCGAGCCAGCACTTCATGGGCGCGCCGTTCGGCGGCGTCAAGCAGTCGGGCATCGGGCGCGAAGAGTGTTTCTCCGAACTGCTGGAATTCACCTATACCAAGAATGTGAATTTGAAACTGGGCTGAGGTGCTGGCAGGCTGTCTAAAAATTTGAGGAGACAAATGGACACCATGGACACCTCCCTGGAAACCCGAGAAAAACTCGCGCTTGCCTGCAAACTGCTCTATATGGAAGGCCTTATCGATCATGGCGGCCTTGTCGGCGCACGCGTGCCCGGCACGGGCGGGCTGGTGCTCAATCCGCGCGAGATGCGCGGCACCGAGGGCCGGCATCCCGGGTTGATGGAAGCCGACGACATGGTGGTCGTCGATGCGTCGGGCAAACGCACGGCGGGCAGCAACAACCCGCCGAGCGAAACGCCGATATTCACCGGCGTGTTCGGCGCCCGGCCGGACGTGATGGCGGTGTTTCACCTGCATTTGAACTACGCCACGCTGTTCAGCGTCGTCGGCAAGCCCTTGCTGCCGGTTGGCGTAACCGGCGCGCCCTTCGGGGAAACGGTGCCGGTGCATCCGGACCCGACGCTGATCCAGCGGCCGGAGCAGGGCGTGGCGCTCGCGCAGACGCTCGGCGACCGCGTCGCGGTCATCCTGCGCGGCCATGGCGCGGTGATTGTCGGGCGAAGCATCGAAGAGGCCTTTGTCGCATCGGTCATGTTCGAGGACAACGCACTGCGGCTGTTTCGCGCCAGCCAGATCGGCACGCCGATACCGCTCACGGGCGTTGAGCTGGCCGACGCCAAGAGCCAGATATGGCAGCCTAAAGTCGTCGCCAAGATGTGGACCTTCTACAACATGAAGGCAAAAGACGAAGGCGTCATCTAAACGCCGGAAAAGGTCAGGCGCGTGAAACGAAAAGCATTTGCACTCAGGCTGCTCGGTGCGGCGGTTTTCGCGTTGGCATCGTTCGGCGCAGTGGCGCAAACCTATCCCAACCGGCCGATCAGGATCCTCGTGCATATTCCGCCCGGCGGCGCTCCCGATGTCGCCGCGCGCGTCGTCGGCGAAAAGCTTGGCGAGGCGATGCGGCAGCCGGTTGTCATCGAAAACCACCCCGGCGCCAATGGCAACATCGCCGGCGAAATCGTCGCCAAGGCGGCACCCGACGGCTACACGCTGCTGGCGTGCGTCGACAGCCAGGTCGTGATCAATCCGCACGTTTACTCGAAAATGGCGTTTGATCCAATGAAGGACCTGGTTCTGGTCGCGACGCTGGCGTCCAACGAGTTTTTCCTCGCCGCCAATCCGGACCAACCCTTCAAGACGTTTCGCGAATTCATCGACTACGCCAAAAAGGCCGATCCGCCGCTGCACTATGCGTCGGGCGGCAACGGCAGCCAGCATCAGCTGACGATGGAAATGCTGAAAACGCGCGCCGGCATCAATCTGGCGCATGTGCCGTACAAAGGCTCCGGCCCCGCCACGGTCGCGCTGCTGGCCGGCGAGGTGCCGGTCGAATTCGCCGGCGCCAATGCCGGCCCGCAAATCAAGGCGGGCAAGCTGCGCGCGCTGGCGGTCGCCGGCAGGAAGCGCCTCGCCGCGTTTCCCGATGTTCCCGCCATCGCCGAGTTCTACCCCGGCTTCAGCAACAGCATCTGGATGGGTTTGTGCGCGCCGCGCGGCACGCCCGAGCCGGTGCTTGGCCGGCTGCGAACGGAAATCAACAAGGCGCTTCTCCTGCCCGATGTGCGGGAAAAGTTCGCCCGCACCGGGGCGCTCGAACCGCTCGTCAGCACGCCCGAAGAATTCGCCGCCATGATCCGCGCCGACTATGACAAGTACGGCAAAGTGGTCAGGGATATCGGCGTGAAGATCGATTGAAGCTGGAAACGGCAATTGACCGCTTAGAACTTCGGGAGAGGCGCCTGTACATCGCTCCATTTGTTTTTCAACAGCGTCTCGAAATTCGACATAAATGAACTTTGAAACCTGGTCAATGGCGCAACCCGGCATATCGATAGTACGTATCCGATTTCCATCGGCGCAACTTTCCTGTGCCAGTGATTTTTATATGGCTCTCACTGCTCCTGGGCAAGAAGCTAAAGCAATTAGATCAGGAAGATCAGGAGAACCGGCATTCCGCTCGCTGGGCCATGACCAGACTTCCGTTTTCTAGGCCAGAACCTGGGTTTATCATGGAACCGCTTCCGACCACAAACTCCGACGTGACACATCATGGCGTACGAATGTGCCCGCTTTCCTTCTCAAGCATAAATAACGGAGACACCATGACTCAACTACATCGGCGGCAACTTATACTTGGCACGGCAGCGTCGGTCGCTGCGGGATTTGTCCATGCCCAGGACTCGGCGTATCCGAACAAGCCGATCCGCTGGATCGTGACCTTTCCAGCGGGAGGCGGCGCGGACTGGATAACCCACGCCATCACTGACCGGCTCAGAAACCATCTCGGCCAGCCGGTGCTCGTCGATAACCGTCCAGGCGGCGCCAGCACCATCGGGTTGAGCCTGCTGGCAAAGTCCCCACCGGATGGCTACACCGTCGCATCGGGGGAACTGGGAGCGCTGACCATGACACCCCACCTGATGCGTTCGATCCCGTACGACCCGCTGAAGGACCTGCAGCCGGTGAGCATGATGTGCAAAAACTCCTGGCTCTGGGTCATCAATCCAAACAAGATCCCTGTCACTTCGTTTGCCGACTTCCTGACGCTGGCGAGGGCTGCGCCGGGTAAGTTTTCGTATGCGTCTTTTGGGCCAGGAAGCATCACGCATGTGATGACGGAGTTGCTTACGCAACGCACCGGGACAAAGCTTTTGCACGTGCCTTACAAGGGCGCCGCTCCAGCACACCAGGATTTGCTCGCTGGGCAGGTCGATGCCATGTTTACCGACTACAGCAACTGGAAGGCCTTTGCGGGCACCGGCCGGATGCGCGCTGTTGCATGCAGCAGCAGTACGCGTCTTGCGCAACTGCCCGATCTGCCGACCATGGAAGAAAGTGGCGTGCCGAGGTATGACATTTCCTCGTGGCTAGGCGCCCTTGTTCCGGCAGGAACCCCGGGGCCGGTTGTGGAGCGTCTCAGGCAGGCCATCACCGCGGTGGTCAATTCTCCGGACATTGCCAGAGAGTTCGCAGAGCGGGCTTTCGTGCCGATAGCCAACACACCCGCCCAGTTTCAGCAGGTCATCCGGGAGGGCTTGGCCAGCTGGGAGCCGGTGATCAAGTCGGCGAACATCTCGCTCGAATAGTTTCGGCTCAACAGCGCCGCCGTGACCAGTCGCTGCCGCGCAGACTTCGCTGTTGTAGGTTGCCAATAACGTAACGCTTCAATACTGAAACCATGTATCCGTTTTCCAGTCATCAGAGTTACGTTCGCAACGCCTGGTACGTCGCTGCGTTTTCGGGCGAAGTGTCGCGCCAGCTCCGTCAGCGAACGATCATGGATGAGCCGATTGTTCTTTATCGAACCGAAGCGGGCGAGGCGCGCGCCATGTGGGGACTTTGCGCGCATCGCAATTTTCCGCTGGCGGAAGGGCGAATGGTTGGTGACGATATCCAGTGCGCCTACCACGGCTACCGGTACGGTGCGGACGGGTCGTGCCGCCACATACCCGGACAGTCCACGGTCCCGAAGTCTTTCCGGCAACGTATCTACGCATGCATCGAACGCAGCGGCCTCGTCTGGCTCTGGATGGGGGACGCGGCAAAAGCCGACAGTGCCCTCATGCCTCCCCTCGACAAGGTGGGGGCGGATCAAACCGGCTGGGTTATGGTGCCGAACGAGCTGACAGTGATTCCGGCCAGGTGGCCGCTGATGATCGACAACCTGATGGACCTGAGCCACATCGGATTTCTTCACCTGAAGACGATAGCGGCTCCGGACGCGGGAGAAGCTCCTCCGGAACTTGCAGACGCTTCGGCTTTCAGGGTGACACGGACCCTTCCGGCACAGGACGCGAAGATGCCCTATGTCAAGAATGCCTTCCCGGGCCGGCAGGCTCCTGTTGACGTAGAGTTCGGTACCGAATTCTTCACGCCCGGCTTTATGGTGACTTTCTTGCGGTTCTACGAAACCGGCTCGAGTCCCAGGCACCTCATAGGAACGTCGTACCACTACCAGGGGGTCACTCCTGAATCGAGAAGCAGCACTCTCGGATTCAGCGCCCTGGTGCGCGATTTTCAGCCGGACTCGCCCGCATTCGATGAATGGCTCAAGGACGCGGTTTCGAAGACCCGTGAGGAGGACGGGGTAGCGCTTGGTCTGATCGAACAGTATGCCGATCGCTTTGCCGACTCTCGCAATGAACTTTCGGGCATCAACGACGTGGCGGCGATTCGTGTGCGGCGCCACCTGTCGCAGCTATTGCAAGCCGAAGGCCCGGTAACCGGGCCGGCGCCGGTGGCATCTGTGCTGTAAAGCCGATCCTTGAAACCCGGAGCTTTCTTGTGGCAGCCAAATTCCTCTTGAACGCATGGTACGCAGCGGGCTTCGCTGACACTTTCGAGAACAAACCCGTGATGAGGACGCTGCTTGAACAAGACATCGTCTTCTACCGTACCCAGCAAGGAAGCCTGGTTGCGCTCGCTGACCGGTGTCCGCACCGGTTCGCGCCCCTCCATCTGGGAAAAGTCATCGGCGACAACCTTCG
>CAXSGT010000040.1:0-20088 GCA_964236835.1 uncultured Polaromonas sp. | reverse complement strand
TCGACGCCTACGGCCCGATCACCGACAACGCCGGCGGCATCGCCGAGATGGCCGACATGCCGCCCGAGGTGCGCGCCGTGACCGACCCGCTCGACGCCGTCGGCAACACCACCAAGGCGGTGACGAAGGGCTACGCCATCGGCTCAGCCGGCCTGGCGGCGCTGGTGCTGTTCGCCGACTACACGCACAAGCTGGAAGGCTATGGCCGCGCCATCAGCTTCGACTTGAGCGACCCGATGGTCATCGTCGGCCTCTTTATCGGCGGCTTGATTCCCTACCTGTTCGGCGCGATGGCGATGGAGGCCGTCGGCCGCGCCGCCGGCGCCGTGGTCGTCGAAGTGCGGCGCCAGTTCGCCGAGATCAAGGGCATCATGGAAGGCACGGCCAAGCCCGAATACGGCCGCGCCGTCGATATGCTGACGACGGCGGCGATCAAGGAAATGATCATCCCGTCGCTGCTGCCGGTGATCGTGCCGATCCTGGTCGGCCTGCTGCTCGGCCCCAGGGCGCTCGGCGGCCTGCTGATGGGCACCATCGTGACCGGCCTCTTCGTGGCGATTTCGATGTGCACCGGCGGCGGCGCCTGGGACAACGCGAAAAAATACATCGAAGACGGCCACCACGGCGGCAAGGGCTCGGAAGCGCACAAGGCCGCCGTGACCGGCGACACCGTCGGCGACCCGTACAAGGACACGGCCGGTCCGGCGATCAATCCGCTCATCAAGATCATCAACATCGTCGCGCTCTTGATCGTCCCATTGATGATGAAATTCCACGGCGGAACGGCGGTTGCGGCGCCATTGCCGCCAGCGACCGCGCCGACGGTCATGAGCGTGCCCGTCGTGCCCGCGGCGCCAGCCATTGCGCCGACGGCGCCCAGCGTGGCCGCGCCGCCGTCCGACGCCACCGCAACACCTGCCCCGGCGCCCGCTACGGACGCTTCGGCTGCCAGGTAAATACTATCGTTTTAATAGCTTAAAACCTATGCCCAGCATGCGAAAATGGCCAATTTGACTGGTAAAACGAGTTCAGGCCCGCGCGAGCGGGCCTTTTTTTCGGCCGCGAGCGGCCGGGCAGCGACTTCGGCAACGCCACGCGACGCCGACTATAGCCAAGCCCTCGGGATGAACGGCGCGCCGGCCGCGCCGGCTCGACTGTCATAAAAGATTCATCAAGGCTGCCTAAGCTCGAAATCTGGCCGCCGGAACCTTCTTCGGCGGCCCTTTACACATTGGGCACTTCATGAATCCAAAAACCACGCTCTCGCTGCTGCTCGCCTCGGTGCTCGCCGCAAACGCCGCGCAGGCCGCGCCGACGCTGCTGGCCATCGGCACGCTGGGCGGAAGCGCCGACCTGTCGGGCTTGACAGGCGCGCTTGAAAACGGTCTGCCGGGCAATATCCTGGGCGGCCTGGGTTCCGGCCTGGCCTGGGCGGGCGGAAACACCTTCATCGCCACGCCGGATCGCGGACCGAACGCGACAGCCTACAACGCCGGCGTGGATGACACCGCCTCGTACATCGCGCGTTTTCAGACGCTCAAGCTCGACTTGACGAAGGCCTCCGGCGGCGGCCTGCCCTACACCCTGACACCGACCTTGACGGGAACGACACTGCTTTCTAGCGCGACGCCGCTGGCCTACGGCGGCGGCGCCGGCCTGGGGCTGCCCAACGGCGCGCCGGCGCAAAACAGCGCCACCCGCAGTTATTTCACCGGCCGGTCGGACAATTTCGACGCCGCCAAGACATCGGCCAATCCGGACAATGGCCGGCTCGACCCGGAAGCGGTGCGCGTTTCGCGCGATGGCAAGAGCGTCTTCGTGTCGGACGAATACGGCCCGTACGTCTATCAGTTCGACCGCGCAACCGGCCAGCGCATCAAGTCGTTCGCGCTGCCCGCCAATCTTGCGATCGCCAACCTGAGCGCCAAGGGCGATGTGGAAATCGCCGGCAATACGAGCGGCCGCGTCAGCAACAAGGGCATGGAAGGGCTGGCCATCACGCCCGACGGCTCGACGCTCGTGGGCATCATGCAGGCGCCGCTCGAACAGGACAAGAACAAGATGGTCCGGATCGTCACCATCGACATCGCCTCGGGCGCGACGCGCGAATACGCCTACCAGCTCACCACCGGGTCGGGCGTGAGCGAGATCGTCGCCATCAACAACCACGAGTTTCTGGTCGATGAGCGCGACGGCAAGGGCCTGGGCGACGGTAGCGTGGCGGGCGTCAAGCAGCTTTTCAGAATCAATTTGACCGGGGCTACGGACGTAAGCGGCTTGACCGGATCAGGGATTGATCAGACAGCGCTCAAAACCGCCGCGGTGCCGAAGTCTTTGGTGCTCGATCTGGTGAACGTCTTGAACGCCAACGGCATCGCTTCGGATCAGATACCGTCGAAGATCGAAGGCCTGGCCTTCGGCGACGACTTGATGGTTGGCGGCGCGCTGCAGCACACTTTGTTCGTCGCCAACGACAACGACTTCGTGCCAAGCGTGGCGGGCGGCAACAAGTTTTTCGTCTTCGCGCTGAGCGATGCCGATCTGGGCGCGACATTTACTCAGCAGCGGATTCCCGAGCCGCAAAGCCTGGGCTTGATGCTGTTGGGTTTGGGAGCGATCGGGCTTGTCAAGCGCCGAAGGAAAAGGCAGGGCAGCGCCGGGAATATGGAAACTCGGACTGGCCCGGGCTTGGCGAACAAGCCGCTGCGCCATCGGTGGGCCACGCCTGGTTTTTCTCCGCTCACAAACCGATGGCCGCGATGCCGGCTCGCGCAACCTGCGCATCTTCGCTCGACTTGACGCCGCTGACGCCGACCGCGCCGATGCATTGGCCGTCCTTGATGATCGGCACACCGCCTTCGAGCATGCCCGCTAGGTGCGGCGCCGACAGGAACGACATGCGGCCGCCATTGATGACGTCCTCGTAAACTTTGCTTTCGCGCTTGCCCATGGCGGCGGTGTTCGCCTTCGCCGGCGCGATATGCGCCGAGGCCGGCGCCGCGCCGTCGAGCCGCTGCAGGTGCAGCAGATGGCCGCCGTCATCGACGATGGCGATCGTCACGGCCCATTTGTTTTGCAGCGCTTCGGCCTCGGCGGCGACGGCGATCGCCTTGATGTCGGCGTTTTCGAGCATGGGTTTGGATTTCATGGGCTTTGGTTCTTTCTGGCAAGTTGACTGGCGAAAAATGTCGAGCATACCGAGATTTGCAACCTTCCGGCCGGGCAATCGCCGATAAATCGCTGGACAGATCCCTTACAAAAAGTATGCCTAAACCCGCGCCTTGAAAAAATGGCGATGCCGCCTAAAATAATGAAGACTGTTCGCATCCGCGGGCTTTATCTCAAAAGGATTCAAATGGCTGAAAACGTAACCAACCTAGCCTACGGCGGCATCGCGACTTCAGGCGAACAACGCAACCGGGTATTGCGCAATACCTACTGGCTGCTGGCGCTCAGCATGCTGCCGACCATCGCGGGCGCTTGGCTTGGCGTGGCGACCGGCATTACCCAAGCCTTGACCGGCTGGCTCGGGCTCGTGGTTTTTCTCGGCGGCGCATTTGGCTTCATGTACGCGATCGAAAAAACGAAAGATTCAGCCGCCGGCGTCCCGGTGCTGCTGGGCTTCACCTTTTTCATGGGATTGATGCTGTCGCGAATGATCGGCATGATCTTGGGTTTCAGGAACGGCTCCGAGCTCATCATGACGGCGATGGGCGGCACGGCGGGCGTGTTCTTCGTGATGGCCACGCTGGCCAGCGTGATCAAGCGCGACATCTCGGGCATGGGCAAATGGCTCTTCGTCGGCGCCCTGGTCGTCATGGTGGGCGGCATCGTGAACGTGTTTGTCGGCTCGACGGCGGGAATGCTGGCTCTGTCGGTCGCGGTGATCGGTATTTTCAGCGCCTACATGCTCTATGACCTGAAGCAGATCCTCGACGGCGGCGAAACCAATTACATCCGGGCGACGCTGGCGCTGTACCTTGACCTGTTCAATGTGTTCCAGGCGCTGCTGGCGCTGCTCGGCATCATGGGCGGCGAACGCGACTAAAAAAAGGTGTGCTTGCGCTCGATCAAAAAGGACCTCCGGGTCCTTTTTTCTTGGCTGTGCGATGCGTAGTTGTCTGTCAGGCGATCCGCTCGAACACCGCCATCGATTCCACATGCGCCGTGTGCGGGAACATGTTGACGACACCGGCCGCCGCGCAGCGATAGCCACCGTCCGCCACCAGCACGCCCGCATCGCGCGCCAGCGTCGCCGGGTTGCAACTCACATACACGATGCGCTGAGGCGGCGTCCAGCCGCCAAGGGCCAGGCTTTGCTGCTGCTGCTCGCCGTCGTCGCAGGGCACGCCAGCCTCGAGCTGCCGGTGCAGCGCGGCAAGCGACTTGAAGAGCTCGAACGCGCCTTCGCGCGGCGGATCGACCAGCCACTTGTCGGCGGCGCCATATTTGACGAGCAGCGCCGGCGTCATCTCGAAAAGGTTGCATGCTACGAAATTCGTAGCTGCTAGCGCATGCCGGACGGGCGTTGCAGCGCTATTTCGTTCATAATTTTCGCGTGCACGCGCAACCAGCGCGCCGCTGCCCTCGACGCCGAGCACTGCGCGCGCCCGGCTCGCCAGCGGCAGCGTGAAATTGCCCAGGCCGCAAAACCAGTCGATGACCCGCTCGTCAGGCCGCACATCGAGCAGGCGCAGCGCACGCGCCACCAGCACCTGGTTGATATGCGGGTTGACCTGCGTGAAATCGGTTGGCTCGAAGGGCAGGACGATGTCGAACTCGGGCAGGCTGTAGCTCAGATCCTGAAACGCCGGCGCATCGAGCAGCCTGACCGTGTCCAGGCCGCCCGGCTGCAGCCACCATTGCAAGCCCGGGTTCACCACGGCGAAGGCCCGCAGCCGGGCCAGGTCGCCTTCGGTAAGCGGCGCCAGGTGCCGCAGCACCATCGCGGTGACGTCGTCGCCGCAGGCCAGCTCGATCTGCGCGATGCTTTCTTTGGCGTCCATGCCGCCGATCAGTTCGCGCAGCGGCAGCAGCATGTCGCTGACATGCCGAGGCAGCACATGGCATTCGCGGATGTCGGCGACATAGCTGCTTTTGCGCTCGTGAAAACCGACCAGCACCGCGCCCTTCTTGCGCACATAGCGCACCGACAGGCGGGCGCGGTGGCGGTAGCCCCAGGCCGGCCCTTCGATCGGCCGCAGCATGTTGCCGACCACGACGCCGCCGATATGGCGCAGGTTGTCCTCCAGCACGCGCTGCTTGACGGCGACCTGCGCGCCGATGTGCAAATGCTGCATCTTGCAGCCGCCGCAGGCGCCGGTGTGCAGACCGAAGTGCGGGCACGCCGGCCGCACGCGCTGCGGCGATTCCTGGTGAATCGCCGTCAGGACGGCTTTTTCAAAATTGCTTTTCTTGCGATAGACATTGGCCGTAACCTGCTCGAAAGGGAGTGCGCCCTCGATGAAAACGACCTTGCCGTCGGCGCGGTGGGCGATCCCCTGGGCTTCGATGTCGAGCGACTCTACGGTGAGCAGATCGGGCGGATATTCTCTGGCATGTGTCGAATCGATCATGCCGCAATTGTCTCAGGCCGAGTTAATATTTCGCCGATATGGCTTAGGAGCAGTCTTATGGAGGTGCGAATTTGCATCGACGTCGATGACATGGCGCGGTCGCGTTCTACACCGAAGGAGTGAGACTGCGCGTTGGGAGCCGTACTGGAAAAGCCGGTGACCGATCATGTCTGGGGACGGATCGCCGGTTTGGCCGATCCGTTCGGGCATGGCATCGACCTGCTCGAATTCAGGGGCCGGGGTTATGACGAATTGCTGGAGCCGCCCTGAAGAGGGGCGGTGCCCGTTCAAAACCGCAGCTGTTTCAGCGACTTGCCTGACAACAGGCAGTTACTTGGGCGGCAAGTATTTCGCCGGATCGACCGGCTTGCCCTGGCGGCGAATCTCGAAATGAAGCTTGACCTTTTCAGAATCGCTGTTGCCCATTTCAGCGATCTTCTGGCCCCTCTTGACGGTTTGGTCTTCCTTGACCAGCAGCGCCTGGTTGTGCGCATAGGCGGTCAGAAAGGTGTTGTTGTGCTTGAGGATGATCAGGTTGCCATAGCCGCGCAGGCCGGCGCCGGCGTATACGACGCGGCCATCGGCCGAGGCGATCACCGCGTCGCCGGCCTTGCCGGCAATATCGAGCCCCTTGTTCTTGGCGTCGTCGAAGCCCATGAGAAGCGAACCTTGGGCGGGCCAGATCCAGCCCACGTCTTCGTCGCCGGCGGTCGGCGGTGCAACCGACGCAACGGAAGGCGCTGGCGTTGGCGTTGGCGCGGCACTGGCGCCGATGGCGGGCCGTGTCGCGCTGCCGGACGGAACCGGCGCGGTCGCGACGGCGCCCGAAGGCACCGGCCGCGTCACCGCCTGGCCGGGCTCGCCGACGGGCGGAAGCACGCGCAGCACCTGTCCGACTTCGATCAGATTCGGATTTTCAACGCTGTTCCAGCGGACGATATCGCGCCAGTTCTGGCCATTCTCCAGGCCGATGCGAATCATGGTGTCGCCCGGCTTTACCGTGTAGTAGCCGGGCTTTCCAGCGTTTTCCGCGCCTGCCGGCGGCTTGATGGCGCTGGCTGCCGCGTCGCCCGGCCCGGGCGCCGTGCGCGAGGCGCCCGTCCCGCGATCTTCCACCGGCACATTCGTCAGCGAGCGTGAACCGCAACCGGCGGCCAGCAACACGGCCGCGGCAAGCGCCAGCGTGCAGCTCAGGCGCGCATGCCGATCGGATCGCGGCACGACAACGGATGCGGTCTCAACTGTCCAGTTGTAATGACTCATAGCTTTTTCCACTTTTTTATCTACACCGATTCCAGCCTAGCCTTCGCAGCTCGCCCGGGTTTCAGCTCGTACCCGATTTTAAGGGGACAAAGTGGACGGCTTCGAGTAAAGTCCGCCGGATTCCGTGGACGCTTTTGTCAATCACCGCCAGCGCCTGCGAGCCGTCGGGATTCTGCAGCGGCGCCACCAGGCGCCCACCGATGGCGAGCTGCTCGATCCAGGCGTCCGGTATTGTCTCGCCGCCCGCCGCGGCGATGATGGCCGCGTAGGGCGCGCCTTTGGCGAAGCCGGCCATGCCGTCGCCGAACAGCAAATGCACATTGGCCAGCCGCAGACCGCGCAGGTTCTCGCGCGCCTTGTCGTGCAGGCCGCGCAGCCGCTCGATGCTGTAAACCTCGGTCGCCAGATGGCTGAGCAAAGCGGCCTGATAGCCGCAGCCAGTGCCTATTTCAAGCACCCGGCCGAGCGCGCCGGCTTTGTCGTGCGAGCCCTGGCGCAGCAACAGCTCGAGCATGCGCGCCACCACACTGGGCTTGGAGATCGTCTGGCCCAGCCCGATCGGCAGACTGGTGTCTTCATAGGCCAGACCCGCCAGCGCGGTATCGACGAAACGATGGCGCTCGACCGACCCCATCGCCGCCAGCACCCGCGCATCGGACACGCCGTGCGCCACTAGCGAGCGTGTCATCCGGGCCCGCACCGCCGGGCCCAGGCCGAAACCGTTTGGAATACCGGTTTGCGAAGCATTTTTCGAATGATTTATGCCGTTTGCGCTTACAGGGCTTGTGAAAGCAGCTATTGATTTAGGAGCGTCAGGTTTTCCCGAACCGGTATCGAGACGGACCGGGAATGCCGGGCGGGTCGCGACAGCCGCGGTTTTGGCGGACGGATCGAGCTTCGGCTTGGGCGGTGGCTTCATATTAAATTGACACCTGTTAGCGCTCCCGGGTCAATCGGGCGGCGATTTGCGCCCAGTAGGGCAGCCTTTCGTGGTCGGTCAGGTCCACATGCAGCGGCGTGATGGACACGTAGCCGTGCGTCGTGGCATGAAAGTCGGTACCTTCGCCCGCCTCCTTGGCTGGGCCGGCGCCGCCGATCCAGTACATGGTCTCGCCGCGCGGACTGGTTTGCGTGATGACCCGCTCGGCGGCATGCCGGCGGCCGAGCCTGGCGACCTTGACGCCTTTGATCTGATCGTCTGGCAGGTTGGGAATGTTCACGTTCAGCAGCCAGGGCGCAAGCGTCGGCTGCCTGCCGTCGGCAACGGCTTCGAGCGACGGCAACAGCTGACGCACGAGCTCGGCGGCGCGCCGGGCGGCCACATCGACATAGCCCCAACCTTTCTCGGTTTGGGAAAATGCGATAGCCGGAATGCCGAACAAATAGCCTTCCATGGCGGCGCCGACCGTCCCTGAATAGATGGTGTCGTCGCCCATGTTGGCGCCGTTGTTGATGCCCGACAGCACCAGATCGGGCCGGTAGCCCAGCAAGCCGGTCAGGGCGATATGCACGCAGTCGGCGGGGGTGCCGTTGACGTAGCGAAAACCGTTTGCCGCCGTCTGCACATACATCGGCGAATGCAGCGTCAGCGCGTTGGACTTGGCACTGTTGTTCTGCTCCGGCGCGACCACTTCGACATCCGCAACACTTTTCAGCGCATCGTGGAGTGCAACGATGCCGCTGGCCTGGTAGCCGTCGTCGTTGCAGAGCAAAATTTTCATGCTGCATTCTAAGGTTACGGCTGTGACAAAAAGTACGGGTTTGTCGGGGTAGGCAACGTGCGAATCTGCCTATCATTCGCAGGTCGGCGCGATTGCGCCAGTCGCCTCGACTTAGCGTGAGTCCGGCGTGGCCTTTTCTATGGAAACTGATCTTATGCATGCCTGGCTTTGCGAAAACCCCACCGGCGTCGATGCCCTGAATTGGACAGAGCTGCCCACGCCGGCGCCCCAAGCCGGCGAAGCGCTCATCGAGATCATGGCGGCGAGCCTGAATTTTCCCGATCTGCTGATCGTGCAGAACAAGTATCAGATGAAGCCGCCATTGCCTTTCGTTCCCGGCTCCGAGTACGCCGGCGTGGTGCGGGCCGTTGGCGCTGGCGGTGTCCACCTGCACGTCGGCCAGCGCATTGCCTGCCTGGCCGGCACCGGCGGCTTCGCGACCCACGCCATTGCCCCAGCGGCGCTGTGCATGCCATTGCCGCCCAGCTTCTCATTTATCGATGCGGCGGCATTCATCATGATCTACGCCACGTCGCACCATGCGCTGGTGGACCGGGCGCAGCTCAAGGCCGGCGAAACCGTGCTGGTGCTGGGCGCCGCCGGCGGCGTGGGCACCTCGGCAATTCAAATCGCCAAGACGCTGGGCGCGCGCGTGATCGCTGCCGCCTCGAGCGATGAAAAATGCGCGCTTTGCCTATCGATCGGCGCCGACGCGGCGATCAATTACAGCCGTGAAAACCTGCGCGAAGCGATCAAGGCGCTGACCGATGGCAAGGGCCCGGACGTGATCTACGACCCGGTCGGCGGCGCGATGGCCGAGCCGGCCTTTCGCTCGATCGCCTGGCGCGGCCGCTATCTGGTGGTCGGTTTTGCGGGCGGTGCGATCCCGTCGCTGCCGCTGAATCTGACGCTGCTCAAAGGCGCCTCCATCGTCGGCGTGTTCTGGGGCGGCTTCGCCAGAAACGAGCCCAGGGCCAACGCCGCCGCGATGGCCGAACTGGCCGCGTGGTATGAAGCAGGCAAGATCAAGCCGGTGATTGACAGTACCATGCCGATGTCCGACCTCAAGGCCGCGTATGCGCGCATGGGGTCGCGCGGCGTGAAGGGCAAGCTGGTGATGGTGAACTGACGGCCCCACTTGAAGCGCAGGCCCCTGCGCTGCTGGCCATGCGAGTGAACGCTTATTCCAGCACCTGCCCGAGCCGGCCCCAGCGCACTCCGTTCCGATCGGAAGAAAACCAGACTTGGCGCGCCCGGCCCAGAATGTCCTGCATTGGAACAGTGCCGAAGTTGCGAGAGTCGATGCTGCCGAGCCGGTTGTCGCCCAGCACGAATACTTGGCCGTCCGGCACGACGAGCTGCATATTCCCGACCCTGCCGATTGCAGCGCGGTTCAACGGCGGAATCGGCGCGATGGGCGTTGCGCCGGGCGCAGTTGCCAGGGGCTCGCTCCATTGCACCTGCCACTGGCGCTCGCCGATTGCCTCGGTAACGGCTCCTTCGGATGAATTTGCCGTGGCGCGTTGCAAGGCCTGGCCGTTGAGAAAAATTTTCCGGTCCATGAACTCGATATGGTCGCCAGGCAGGCCAATCACGCGTTTGATATAGCGAACGCTGCGGTCGTTCGGATAGGCGAATATGGCGATATCGCCGCGGTGAACGCCTTGCCGGCAGCCGGGGCAGTTGTAACGCTTGTCGGCCCAGATGAAGTCGCCGGCGCGCACGCTCGGCTCCATGCTCTCAGACGGAATCCGAAAGGGCTCGACCTGATGCTGCCGGACATAAAGGGTCAGCAGCGGCAGCGCAAGCAAATCGCACAGCACGAACACCAGCGCGTAAACGCCGCTGATCTGCCACGGTTTAACCCCCAGGCACGGGTCTTGACGGGCACGGTGCCACGCATCCCGGATGGCATAGCCCCAGACGCCGATTGCCGCAACGACACCCAATGCCAGGGTTGGCAGCATCAAGCGGGCGGGCAAGTACAGCGTGACCAGCGCCACTGCGGGAATACACAGCAGCGCAAAGCTCAGGAACAGCCAGATGGCGCGGTTGAGGTCGCCGTTGTAGAGTTGGCCAAAGCCGGGCAAGACCAGTGAAGCCAGGGCCGCGATCCAAGGGTTTCGCGGCGTCATGGCGGGGCTGCGAGGCGATGTGTTGGCGGCCGGCATAGCTGATGCGGATTGCATGGTGGGTTCCTTCAAATCAAGTGAGTCATCGATCAAACGGCCGCGCTTGCCAGCCACAAACCAAAAACAAAGCTTGCGAGCTGGCTCAGTCCCAACAGGCCGCCGCCGGCCAGACCCATGGCGGCGGCTAGCCAGCGCAAGCGATTCCAGCGTCTGGTCCGCTCCTCAAGCCCTATGGAAGTGCGTGTCGTGGCGTACTGCCGCGGTTGAATGCGCTGCATGACCCGTTGGGTAAAGTCGTTTGGAGGACGCAGCAAATCGGTCCGCAAAAGTATCTCCAGGTCGTCATTCATGGCGGCTTTCCAATCGAAAATTTGCTGGCAGCAAGTCGCGTAGTTTTTCTCTGGCGCGGTGCAAGCGGGTTTTGATGGCGGCAAGACTGGCGCCTTCGATGCGGGCGACATCAGCCAGTGCCAGTTCATGCACATACACCAGCGCCAGCGCAGTGCGATCTGCCATCGGCAATCGACGCAGAGCAGATTGCAGCAGCGCATGCTGTTGCGCGCGTTCCAGCGTTTGCGCCGGGCCGGGGTGCTTGCAGGCCTGCTCGGATGTTTCGTCGCCCTGAATTTCGTGCCACAGCGGCGAAGCTTGCAGCGCGTCGCAAGCCAGATTGCGTGCGATGGTAAAAAGCCAGGTGCCAAACTGCGCACGCTTCGGCTCAAAGCTGTGCAGATGCGTCCAGGCGCGCAAAAAAGTCTCTTGGGCAATGTCTTCGGCCTGCGCCTGAGCGATTCCCATGCGGCCTAAAAAGCCGAACAGCGGGCGTTTATAGACGTCGATCAGCTCGGCAAACGCCTTTTGTTCGCCAGCGGCAACACGCTGCAGGAGGGCCTGCAAGGTCAATCGCCGTCCCCATAGATACCGGCGTGGTGATCGTGGCTCCGTGCGGTTGCGCGCTTGTCCGGCTGTTGGCGTGGGCCATTTTTCATATCGGCAAATCTTTCAAAGGCAGACGGGACTGTCTGTTCCTTATACCGATCTGGAGGGAAAAGGTTACATCAGGAACATCGATGCGCTTCACTGCGCTCGTGCCGGGCAAGGATGCGCTTACTGCAGCGTCTGCTTCAGTGCCGCCGGCAAGGACAGGTGCAACACCTCGATCCCTTCCTCCAGCAAGCCGATCGCTTCCTGCGGGCTGGCTTGGCCGCGGATGTTGCGAGCTTGCGCATCGCCATAGTGCATCGCTCGCGCCTCTTCGGCGAATCGCGTTCCAACGTCTTCCGTCTCGGCCACGACACGTCGCAAGGCTTTCAAAAAAGCGGCCTCCTCGGCCAGTCTCGGGCCGACTTGAAGGCCTGTTGCGGCGTGGCTGATTCCCGCAGGGCCTGACTCAGTTGCCGAGACGCTCGGGTGAGCCGGCTGGTTGCCGTTTGACAATGGGGCGCCGGGCAGCGCATGCCCGCCAAGATTGAGTCGCGGAGCACTCGGTAGTTTTTGAATGTCGGCGTCGGCGCACAACGGACACTCGACCAGTCGCCGCGCCAGCTGACTTTGAAAATCATCTTCCGATGCAAACCATCCTTCGAACGAATGTTGCTGCGAACACTGCAGATTCAGGACTTTCATGGAACGAGTATGGCCAGGCGCTTACTGCGCCGCGGGCTGCCATTTCAAAGTCCACGCGCCCGACAACACATTTTGCAGCCACAGCATTCCGGTCAGGGTTTTCGCGTCGGTCACCTGACCGGTGCCGCACCAGTTCAGCAGCTCGGCAGGCGTGGCGGTGAAGACATCGAGAAACTCGCCGACATCGAGCCGGCGCTTGCCCGGCGTCAAGCCGCGCGCGAACCAGATGTCGATGAACTCGGTGGAATAGGAAATTACCGGGTGCAGCACGCCCGCCCTCGCCCATTCGCGCGCGGTGTAGCCGGTTTCCTCGAGCAGTTCGCGCTGCGCGCACGCCAGTGGCGCTTCGCCCGCGTCCAGCTTGCCCGCCGGAAACTCGATCATGACCGAGCGGACCGGATACCGGTATTGGCGCTCCAAAATCAGGCGCCCGTCATCGAGCTGGGCGACGATCATGGCGGCGCCGGGATGAACCACATATTCACGCGGAGTATGCCTGCCGTCGGGCAGCCTCACGATATCGCGCCGCGCCTGAAGGAAGTGCCCTTTGAAAACGTCTTCCGACCGCACCTGGGTTTCGACCAGATGGGCATCGCGGTGCGTGAGATCGTCGCCTGATTCGTCCGCTTGCGTCATGCCCTGCGCCTGAACAGATAACGGTAGATGAAGCCGGGAAATGCAAGGGTGATGAACAGCGTTCCCGTGATGGCGTAGAACTCCCAGCCCTGAGGAGCGATTTGCCCACCGCGCTGTTCAAGATACAAGCCGACTCCGCCCACCAGCAGGTACCAGACAAGCAGCTCCGCCAGCCGGAGCCCGAGACTTTTGGGGGCTCTGAGTGAATAGACAGCGAGAAGACGGTCACTGAGAAACGGCATGTTGGCCATGAAAAGAGCCAACAGGATGACCAACCAGGCGGAGTCGGTTTGACTCATGGGAGAAATTTCAGCTGCCCAGCGAATTGACGATGCTGTTGATCGATTGTGCGCACAGCGTCATCAAGCCGCCGGGAACGAGACCGAGAATCAGGATGAGCGCCCCGTTGATCGCCAGCACGACCCGCGCATCCGCCGGTGCTGAAACCGGCTGGGCATTGTGGCTGAGCGGCGCATCGAAATACATCACCTTGATGACGCGCAAGTAGTAAAAAGCGCCGATCAGCGACATCATCACCGCAAATATGGCCAATGCCAGATAGCCGGTCCGGCCCGATGAAATCAAGGCCTGCAACACACCCAGCTTGGCATAAAAACCGACCAGCGGCGGCACGCCGGCCAGCGAGAACATGCTGATCGCCATCACGCCCGCATACAAGGGGCTGCGCTGGTTCAGACCCGACAAATCGGTGATTTCTTCGGATTCATGACCGGCGCGCGCCAGCAGCAGCATGATGCCGAAAGCGGCCAGCGTCGTCAGCACGTAGGTCAGCGCATAGAACATGGCCGCGCCATAGGCTGATTCGGCATTGAGCTGGTTGCCGTTGACCACGCCGGCGAGCAGGCCGAGCAGCAGAAATCCCATCTGCGAAATCGTCGAGTACGCCAGCATGCGCTTCAGGTTGGACTGCGCCACCGCCGCCAGGTTGCCGATCAGCAGCGAGCCGATGGCCATGAGCGCGAGCATCTGCTGCCAGTCGATCGCAAGCGGCAGCAGACCTTCGACCAGCAGGCGGATACAGATGGCGAAAGCAGCAAGCTGCGGCGCGCCGCCAATCAATAGCGTGACCGCTGTGGGCGCCCCTTGGTACACATCGGGCAGCCACATGTGAAACGGCACCGCACCGAGCTTGAACGCCAGGCCGGCAACGATGAACACCAGGCCGAACACCAGCACCTGGTGCTTGACCTGGCGGCTGGCGATGGCGTTGAAGACTTCGTTGATATTGAGCGAGCCGGTCGCGCCGTACAGCATCGACAGGCCATAAAGCAAAAAGCCCGACGCCAGCGCGCCAAGCACGAAATATTTCATCGCCGCTTCCGTCGCCGTGGCGCTGTCGCGCCGCAAAGCCACCAGCGCGTAGCTGCACAGCGTCAGCAGTTCAAGCCCCATGTACAGGACAAGAAAATTGTGGCCGGAGATCATGCAGAACATGCCGAGCAAGGCAAATAGGCTGAGCGTGAAAAATTCTCCGCCGCGCAGCATGTCGCGATCGGCCGCATAAGGCCTGCCGTAAATCACCGTGACGATCAACGCGATGCAGGAGAAGCATTTTAGCCAGCTGCCCATCGGATCGACGACGACCATGTTGCCAAAACCATAGAACGTTTGGCCACCGACCGCATAAAAAGCTTCCATGACGGCAACCACGGCCAGCGTCAGCAGCGTCAGCGCATACGTGAGCGTGCGATAGCGCGTCTTCACGCCCAGATCGACCATGGCAATCAGGCACGCCATGACCAAAAGAACGATTTCGGGGTAAACCGCGACCCAGCCGAGTTTGTCAATCATCTAAATTCTTTGAGTTTGCCTAGTTCAGCTTCGTCATCGCCACATGCCCGAGCAGGTTGGCCACCGAAGTATTCATCACATCGGTAAACGGCTTCGGGTAGATGCCCATGCACAGCACCGCGATGGCCAACAAGGCCAGCATCAGGAATTCACGGCTGTCGATGTCCGCCAGGTTTTTAACATCGTCATTGGCAATTGGGCCGAAGTAAACCCGCTTGTACATCCACAACGTGTAAGAAGCGCCCGAAATCAGCGCCGTCGCTGCCGCGGCACCGATCCAGAAGTTCGATTTCACAGCGCCCAAAATCACCATCCATTCGCCGACAAAACCGGCCGTGGCCGGCAAGCCGCAGTTCGCCATGGCAAACAGCATGGAAAACGCGGCAAATTTCGGCATGGTGTTGATCACGCCGCCATAGCTGGCGATTTCGCGCGAATGCACCCTGTCGTACAACACGCCGATACACAGGAACATGGCGGCTGAAACAAAACCGTGGGCGATCATCTGCACGATTGCGCCGGACATGCCGAGGTCGTTGAAGATAAAAAAACCGAGCGTGACGAAGCCCATGTGCGCGACCGACGAATAAGCCACGAGCTTTTTCATGTCGCGCTGAACCAGCGCCACCAGGCCGACATAAATCACCGCGATCAGCGACAGCGCAACCATCAGCCAGGCCCATTGGCGCGACGCGTCGGGCGTGATCGGCAGCGAGAACCGCAAAAAGCCGTATGCGCCCAGCTTGAGCATGATCGCCGCGAGCACCGCCGAGCCGCCGGTGGGCGCTTCGACATGAACGTCGGGCAGCCAGGTATGCACTGGAAACATCGGCACCTTGACGGCAAAGGCGGCAAAGAACGAAAAGAAAAGTAGCGTCTGCGCAGTACTGGTCAACGGCAATTTATGCCACGTCAGGATGTCAAAACTGCCGCCCGACTTGTTGTAGAGGTAGATCAGCGCAACGAGCATCAGCAGCGACCCCAGCAGCGTGTACAGGAAGAACTTGAATGCCGCGTAAATCTTGTTCGGTCCGCCCCATATACCAATGATGAGGTACATCGGAATCAAAGTGGCTTCGAAGAAGACAAAAAACAGCATGCCGTCGAGCGCAGCGAAAACGCCGATCATCAGCCCGCTAAGAATCAGAAAAGATGCCATGTACTGGTTCACGCGCAGCGTGATGGCTTCCCAGCTGGCAATGACGACCACCACGTTGATGAACGCCGTCAGCAGCACAAACCACATCGAAATACCATCGACTCCCAGGTGGTAGTGCATATGAAAGCGCTGCACCCAGTTGCCGTTCTCGACAAACTGCATGGCCGGGGTATCAAGCCTGAAGCCGTTGTATAGCGGCAAAGTGACCAAAAACCCGGCGACGGCACCTATCAGCGCGATCCAGCGCACGGTGGGTGCCTGGTCCTGCCTTCCCAGCGCCAATAAGCCGACACCGAAAATAATCGGCGTCCAGATGGCAAGGCTCAACAATCCCATGTTTGCGTATCTTTCTTTTTGAAGATTGTTTTATTAGCGATTGAGCCAGACGAAATACGTCATCAATACGAAGACGCCAAGGATCATGCCGAAGGCATAGTGGTAGATATACCCGGTCTGCAGCCTTCGAGTTACGCCTGAGAGCCAGCCCACCAGCTTCCACGATCCGTTGACGAGCGCGCCGTCGATCAACTTTTGGTCGCCGACCCTCCAAAAGACAATTCCAAGCCCGCGCGCGCCGCGGGCCAGTACGTTTTCATTGAACCAGTCGAAGTAGTATTTATTTTCAAGGAGGGTGTAGAGCGGATGAAACCTACGCTTGATCGCTGACGGCAGCGCCGGATTGACCAGATAGAGGTAATACGCGAGCACCACGCCTGCAAGCGCCAGCCAGAATGTCGCCGATGCCAAGCCATGCAGCGCCATCTGCAGCGGGCCATGAAACGACTTGGCCAACTCTTCGATTGCCGGATGCCGCTCGATGTTGACAAAAATCGAATCTTTGAACAGGTTGCCGAACAGCATCGGCTCAATTGTTATGAAGCCGATGACGACCGACGGAATGGCCAGCAAGACCAGCGGCAAGGTGATGACCCAGGGTGACTCATGCGGTTCATGGTTGTCACCGTGCTCGCCGTGATGGCCGTGCTCATCATGCGCGCCGACATGCGCCTCGGGATTCTCGTCGTAGCGCTCTTTGCCGTGGAACACCAGAAAATACAGCCGAAAAGAATAAAAAGCCGTGACAAAGACGCCCGCCAGCACGGCGAAATGGGCAAAGCCGCTGCCCCAAACGCGGCTTTCGGCAACCGCTTCGATAATGCTGTCCTTGGAGTAGAAGCCAGAGAACAGCGGTGTGCCGATCAGCGCCAGCGAACCGAGCAAAAAAGTGATCCAGGTGATCGGCATGTACTTGCGAACGCCGCCCATCCAGCGAATGTCCTGGTTGTGATGCATGCCGACAATGACCGAGCCGGCGGCCAAAAACAGCAGCGCCTTGAAGAACGCATGGGTCATCAAATGAAACACCGCGACGGAATAGGCCGAAGCGCCAAGCGCCACTGTCATGTAGCCAAGCTGGGACAAGGTGGAATAAGCCACGACCCGTTTGATGTCGTTCTGGATAATGCCGAGAAAACCCATGAACAGCGCCGTGATGGCGCCGATCACCATGACGAAGCTTAAAGCGGTGTCGCTTAGCTCGAACAGCGGCGACATGCGCGCCACCATGAAAATGCCGGCAGTCACCATCGTTGCCGCATGAATCAGCGCCGAGATGGGTGTCGGGCCTTCCATCGAGTCGGGCAGCCACACATGCAGCGGAAATTGCGCCGATTTGCCCATGGCGCCGATGAAAAGGCAGATGCAGATGACGGTGATCAGCATCCAGCCGGTGCCGGGCAGCAGCAACCATGAAAGCGCGTCGGCCTTGGCGAACAGCTCAGCGTAGCTAAGCGTTCCGGCATACGCGGCGATCAGCGCGATGCCGAGAATAAAGCCGAAGTCACCGACCCGGTTGACCAAAAAGGCCTTCAGGTTGGCGAATACTGCGCTCGGCTTGTCAAACCAGAAGCCGATCAACAGATACGAAACCAGCCCCACCGCTTCCCAGCCGAAGAAGAGCTGCAGCAAATTGTTGCTCATCACCAGCATCAGCATGGCAAAGGTAAAGAGCGATATGTAGGCGAAAAAACGGTTGTAGCCCGCGTCTTCCTTCATATACCCGATGGTGTAGATATGCACCATGAGCGAGACGAAGGTAACGACGCACATCATCATTGCGGTCAGGCCATCGATCAAAAACCCGATTTCCATTTTCAGGCCGCCCAGCGTCATCCAGGTATAGAGCGTTTGGCTAAAGCGCGCGCCGTCCATGGCAACGCTTTGCAGCGTCATGGCCGAAATAATGAAGGCGACGAATACACCCAAAATGGTAAGAGTCTGCGCAAGCCGGCGGCCCACCCAGTTGCCTCCGAAGGTGGTTCCCAGAATGCCGGCGGTGATGGCACCGGCCAGCGGCGCGAGCGGGACCGCCAGCAGGGTCGAAGCAACAAGGGTTCGGCTCATTATTCAACCGCCCGCAGGGTCGCCTCAAGAGCAGGTAATGCCACCCTGGGAAATAGCGAATAGACGAAGTGAAATGCGTGGCGGCTCATCGTTTTAACCCTGAAGCGTGTTGAGTTCATCGATGTTTATGCTGGACTTGTTACGAAACAACAGCACCAGGATGGCCAGCCCAATGGCTGACTCGGCAGCGGCGATGGTCAGGATAAAGAAAACAAAAACCTGACCCGCCATGTCGTTCAGAAAGTAAGAAAAAGCGACGAAATTCACATTGACTGCAAGCAGCATCAGCTCGATCGCCATTAAGAGCACGATCAGGTTTTTGCGGTTGAGGAATATTCCAATGACCGACAACGCAAACAGCATGGCGCCCAGCGAAAGAAAATGTCCCAGCGTCAGCGTCATCATTTTTTTTCCTCGACCGGTGCTTGCGCAGGAACGATCGGAGCCACCGGCATCGGAAGCACCGCCCTCATCTTGACCAAGCGCACCCGGTCTTGCGGCTTGACTCGAACCTGATCGGCGGGATCGGTCCGCTTGGAATCCTTGCGCTCGCGCAACGTCAGCGCGATGGCGGCAATGATTGCGACGAGCAAAATAACCGCTGCGATCTCAAGGGGATAGACATACGCCGAATAAAGCAATTTGCCCAGTTCCTTGGTGTTGGACAATTGGCCATCCATGGTTCCCACCAACCCGCTCCTGTTGGGCGGCTCGCGAAACCCTCCCATCAGGACATAGGACATTTCCAGCGCAATGATGGCGCCGACCGCGCCGGCCAGCGGAAAATGTCTCCAGAAGCCCTTGCGCACACTGTCCAGGTTGATGTCGAGCATCATGACAACGAACAGGAAAAGCACCATCACGGCGCCGACATAGACCAGTACCAGCGTAATCGCTAAAAATTCGGCTTTGAGCAAAATCCAGACGGCGGCGGCCTGAAAAAACGCCAGCACCAGAAAAAGCGCCGCATGCACCGGGTTGCGCGCGGTAATCACCCGGAAAGAGGCAAAAAGCAAGATCGCCGCGAAGACATAAAAGAGACCTGTTTTAGCGTCCATGTGGGAGTGAATTCCTTCTTGAGCAAGCGAGCAGCGCAGCCGGTGTTTTCAGCGGTAGATTGCGTCCACCGCGCGGCTGGCGGCAATTTCAGCTTCGTAGCGGTCGCCCACCGCCAACAGCATGTCCTTGGTGAAATACAGGTCACCGCGCTTTTCGCCGTGGTACTCCAGAATATTCGTCTCGACAATCGAATCAACCGGGCAGCTTTCCTCGCAAAAGCCGCAAAAGATGCATTTCGTCAAGTCGATGTCGTAGCGCGAAGTGCGGCGGCTGCCGTCGTCACGCACATCGGACTCGATCGTAATGGCAAGCGCCGGGCAGATCGCCTCGCAAAGTTTGCATGCGATGCACCGTTCTTCGCCATTTTCATAGCGGCGCAACGCATGCAACCCACGAAAACGCGGGCTCAGCGGCGTTTTTTCTTCAGGGAATTGAATCGTGATCTTGCGGCTGAACATGTATTTTCCGGTCAGGGCCATGCCCTTGAACAGCTCGGTCAACATGAAGCTAGAAACAAAATCTTTGACAGAGGCAACCGCACTCATGATGATGTCGTACCAAACGGTGTCATATAAGGGACTCTTTCCAAGCATGGGCCGCAGGCGCAGCAGCCCCCTCGGGGGGCAGCGCATTACACGAAGTGAACAGCGTGGGGGCCACATCACCTCCAGATGTTGTAAGGTGTTTGCATCCAAGCGCCA
>CAXSGT010000039.1:13186-20170 GCA_964236835.1 uncultured Polaromonas sp. | reverse complement strand
GCATAGAAGCGAACCGAAGGCGGACACCGGAGGAGCATTTGTGAAGCTTAACCAAGCTTTAAGAGGACTGCGATTTTTATACCGCGAGGTATTGGACAGCCAGAAAACAGCCAATAAACCACTTCGAACGCTACCAACCCCTCGCCGCAACAATTGGAATCACGGTCTGCAAGCTTCGATACTTCTCCCAAAGCGTCTCCCGGCTCTCAACCCGCAATGGATCGCCCGGAATACACGCCACCGGACAAACCTGCACACACTGCGGCTCGTCGAAATGGCCAACGCATTCGGTGCATTTGTTCGGGTCGATTTCGTAAATTTCCTCGCCCAAAAAAATCGCCTCGTTCGGACATTCGGGCTCGCAGACATCGCAATTGATGCACTCGTCGGTGATCAACAAGGCCATAGTGTCACCCTCCCTCGCCGGCATTAGTCTCGCCAAGTGCGGCGGCAATGGACGGGCTTACCATCTGGCCGACATCACCGCCAAGCTTGCTGATCTCCCGCACCAGCGTGCTGCTGATGCATTGCAAGGGCGCATCGGGCAGCAAGAACACGGTTTCGACCTGCGGGCGCGGCTTGCGGTTCAGCGTCGCCATCTGCGCTTCGTAGTCGAAGTCGGTGATGTTGCGGATGCCGCGAACGACGGCACAGGCGCCCTGCTGGGAGCAGAAATCCACGATCAGGCCGTCGAACGGCAGCACCGTAACGTTTGCTATGCTTTCAATAGCTGACTTCACATGCTGGACACGCGAATTCAGCGAAAAGAGTGTTTTTTTATGATGCGCGACAGCCACCGCGACGATAACCCGGTCGAACAAGCCGGCGGCGCGGCGCACCACGTCTTCATGGCCGAGCGTGAACGGATCGAAAGTGCCCGAATAGACGGCGATGCGCGGCGTGGACATGGCCCGATTATCGCGGTGGCGGCTCGTCCCTGGCCAGCAAGTGGAAATGCACCGCGCCCGCTTTCGCGCTGCGGTGGAGCTTCAGGCCGAGCGGCAGCAATTCTTCATCGCTCCAGGCGCGGGGCGCTTCCAGGTAAACCAGGCCGGTCGGGCTGATCGCCGCCGCCGCCGCTTTAAGCGCCGGCTCGTACACGTTCGAGTCGAACGGCGGGTCGATAAACACCAGTTGCATGCTGGCCGGGTCCAGGCGCCGAAGCGCGCTCACGCCGTCGCCGCGCTCGATGCGCACCGCGCCGGCCTTGAGCCGCGCCTGCACCGCCCTGAGCTGCAGCACCAGCGCCGGGTCCTGCTCGCACAGCAGCACGTCGGCGGCGCCGCGCGATGCCGCCTCGAAGCCCAGCGCGCCGGTGCCGGCGAAGACATCGGCGCAGCGCCAGCCGGTCAAGTCCTGGCCGAGCCAGTTGAAGAGGGTTTCGCGCACCCGGTCGGGCGTCGGCCGCAGGCCGGGCTTGTCGGGAACTGCAAGTTTGCTGCGCTTGTAAATGCCGCCGATGATGCGGATTTCGCCCGGCGGCTTGAGGTGCGCCGTGCCCTTGGGCTTAACGGTGTTCGCCTTGGCGGACGGTTTGGCGCCGGCTTCATCAGCAGACGGTTTGGGCGTGTATTTCATGACGCGCTTCCCAAGATGACGGTCACCATTTTTTCGGGCTGCAGCTTGCGCGCAAAGGCCGCTTTGATGTCGGCGACGGTGACTTTTTCGACCTGCCGCGTCCAGGTGTCGAGGTAGTCGAGCGGCAAGTCGTTCCAGGCGATGCTGGCCAGGTTGCCAAGCAATTTGCGGTTGCTGTCGATGCGCAGCGCAAAGCCGCCGATGAGGTTGTCTTTCGCGGCTTTCAGCTCGGCCTCGGTCGGGCCGTCGGCGACAAAGTCCCGCACGACCTGCCGCGCAATCTGCACCGCCTGCGCCGTCTGGTCGGGGCGCGTTTGCAGGCCAACGGTGAAGCCGCCGGCATGCAGGCCGGGCGAGAACGAGCTGGAAACGCCGTAGGTCAGGCCGCGTTTTTCACGCACCTCGCTCGTCAGGCGCGAGACAAAACCGCCGCCGCCCAAAATGTAGTTGCCGACGATCAGCGGGAAATAATCCGCATCGGCGCGCCTGAAGCCTGGCTGGCCGATCAGCACATGCGCCTGCGCCGAATCGAAGGGAATGGTTTTTTCCTGCGCCTGGGCGAGCGGCGCGACTTCAGGAACGGGCGGCAAGGGCGGCAGGCTGGCGCAAGCGACCTGCGGCAGCCGCGACAGCAGGCGCACGGCGATCGCATCGGCCTGCGCCCGCGTGACGGCGCCGACCATGCTGACGCGCGCCCGGCAGGCGACAACGCCAGCGGCGTAGGCCGCCCGCAGGTCCGCCACGCCGATGCTGCCAAGGGTCGCCTCGGTCATCTCATAGCCGTAGGGATGGCTGCCATAAACGGCCTGCGAGTACGCGCGGCCGATGACGCTGCCGGGCCGGGTGTACGACTCCTTCAGCGCGGCCTGCAGGCGCTGGCGCTCGCGCTGCCAGACAGCGTCGGGAAAAGAAGGCTCGGCGATCTGCCGCGCCGCCAGCGCGACGGCCCGGTCGAGCAGCGCCGGGTCGGTCAGCGAGCGCAGCGTAAAACTCATTCGGTCGGACGACGCGCCGGCGCCGAACTGCGCGCCCAGGTCGGCCCACGCCTCGCCCAGGGCGTTTTCGTCTAGGGCTGGTTGACCGTCTGTTGCCCGCACGCCTTTTTCAAGAAGATCGGCCGTCATGCTCGCCAGCCCCGCTTTGGCCGAGGGGTCGCGCCGGCTGCCGGCGTCGAAATCGATCTCGACATCGAGCATGGCGATGGCCGGGCTTTCGACCAGATAAACCTGCGCGCCGCTGGGCTGCGTCCAGTGCTGCACGGGAATCGTCGCCAGCGCATTTAGGTGATAAAAAAGGCCTGCTGCGCATATGCACAGGGCGCGAGCAGCTATGGTTTTTTTAGCAATCAACATAAATCGATGTGTTCCGGTTCAAAAGTGCGGCTTAGCGCAGGTCGCCGCCGGCGGGCGGCGCGGGCCGGCGCGGTTTGCGATTCGGGTCCGCCGCCTGCGGCAGCAAAGTCGCCAGCGTCATCTGGTCGTCGCTGAAATATTTGGCGGCAACCGCCTGCACCTCGCCAGCGGTGACGCTGCGCAGCCGGGCGATCAGGCGCGCGCTGGCGTCGAGCGGCAGGCCCTGAACCCAGTTCGAGCCAAGCTCGCGCGCCTGGCTGAAGACCGAGTCGAGCTTGTAGGTTTCGCTGGCGGCCCACTGCGTCTTGACGCGGTTGAGTTCGGCCTCGCTCACGCCGCCCTGGGCAATCTCCGCGACTTGCCGGCGCAGCGCGTCGGTGACCTGCCGCGCGGTTTTGCCGGCCGCCGGAACGCCGTCGAGGACGAACAGCTGCGGCCCTCGGCCGACGCGGCCGCTGGAAGCGCCGGCGCTGTCGGCGACGCGCCCATCTTCCTGCCCCTGGCCCTGCACCAGCGCGCGGTCGAGCCGGGCGCCGCTATAGCCGTCGAGCACTGCGGCCAGCACCGTCAGCGCGAGCGCCTCGCGGCTGGCCTGGGCCGTCGGCGACGCGGCGCCGGGCGCGGCGTACAGGTCGGCCGGCGCCATTTTGGGCACCTTGAACGCCATGCTGACATACGACTGGCTGGCCGGCGCCTTGAAGTCGAGCGTACGCGGCCCGGCCTGCTCGGGCTCGCCGCGCGGCTTGCGCTCGGGCACCGGCCGCGCCGGAATGCCGCCGTAGTATTTCTCGGCCAGGGCTCTGACCTGCGCCACCTCGACATCGCCGGCGACGACGACGGCGGCATTGGCCGGCACATACCAGCGCCGGTAGAAGGCGCGCACATCGTCAGGCGTCATCGCGCCCAAGTCGCTCATCCAGCCGACCACCGGGCGGCGATACGGCGACGCCAGGAACGTGACGGCCGCCGCCTGCTCGTACAGCATCGCGCGCGCCGAGTCCTCGGTGCGCAGCCGCCGCTCCTCCTTGACGACCTCGATTTCGCGCTTGAATTCGTCATCGCTCCAGGCGTTGTTGGCAAAGCGGTCGGCCTCGAGCCGCATCACGTCCTCGAGCTTGCCGGCGGGAATCTGCTGGTAGTAGCCGGTGTTGTCGCTGCTGGTGAAGGCGTTTTCCTGCCCGCCGAGGGCGGCGACGCGGCGCGAAAATTCGCCGGCTTTAAGGTCTTTCGTTCCCTTGAACATCATGTGCTCGAGCGCATGCGCGACGCCCGAAGTGCCATCGACCTCGTCCATCGCGCCGACGCGCACCCACAGCATGTGCGCTGCCGTCGGCGCGCGGTGGTCGGGCTTGACGATGACGGTGAGGCCGTTGGCCAGCGTGAATTGCTCGACTGGCGCCGGCGCCTGGGCCAGCGCGTTCCAGCCGGGCGCCAGCGCGGCCAGGATCAGCACGGCGCCCAAGCGGCTGGCGGTCGAACGCGGCGATTCGCCGGAAATTCTCATGGGGTGTTTCATAGAATGGTGGACTCTACAAGACTACGCAATGTTCAGTTTCTTCAAAAAAAAATTAGGTTTGGCTTCGTCTCCGGTGCCGGCAGCGCCGCCAACGCCTGCGCCTGACGCTGCCCCGCCGCCCGCTGCCGCCCGGCCGAAACCGCCCACCAGCGCCGCCGGCTCGCTGATCGGCAGCGCGCTGGTCACGCCGATCGACATCGAGCAGGCGATCGCCCAGACCGTCGCACCCGAGCGCCAGCGCTGGCTCGACAAGCTGCAGCAAGGCCTGCGCAAGACCGGATCGAGCATTTCGACCGTTTTTACCGGCGGCCAGATCGACGAGCAGCTCTATGAAGACCTGGAAACCGCGTTGCTGCTGGCTGATGCCGGCGTTGGCGCGACGGCGCACCTGCTCGAAGACGTGAGGCGCCGCGTGAAGGAAGGCGGCATGACGCATCCGGTCGCGGTGAAAAATGCGCTGGTCGAAGCCATCACCGTGCTGCTCAAGCCGCTCGAGCGGCCGCTGGTGATCGGCGAATTCCAGCCGACCGTCATCATGGTCACCGGCGTCAACGGCGCCGGCAAAACGACGTCGATCGGCAAGCTGACGCGCCATCTGGCGGGCGAAGGCGCGTCGGTGCTGCTGGCCGCCGCAGACACCTTTCGCGCCGCCGCGCGCGAGCAGCTCGGCGTCTGGGCTGACCGCAACACGGTCGAGATCGTCAGCCAGCAGGGCGGCGACCCGGCCGCCGTCGCCTTCGACGCCGTCACCGCCGGCAAGGCGCGCGGCAAGGACGTGGTGCTGGTCGATACCGCCGGCCGGCTGCCGACGCAGCTGCATCTGATGGAAGAGCTGCGCAAGATCAAACGCGTCGTGCAAAAGGCGGACCCAACGGCGCCCCACGAAGTGCTGCTCGTACTCGACGGCAACACCGGCCAGAACGCGCTGGCGCAGGTCAAGGCGTTCGACGACACGCTCGAACTCACCGGCCTGGTCGTCACCAAGCTCGACGGCACCGCCAAGGGCGGCGTGCTGGCCGCGATCGCGCTGTGGGCGCGCGAGCGGGCGAAAACCGCGCCGCGGCTGCGGCCGGTGGCGGTGTATTTCATCGGCGTCGGCGAAAAGCTCGAAGACCTGGAAACCTTCAATGCGCGCGAATTCGCCCAGGCCTTGCTCGGCTGATGGCGCGCTTGAAATCAGCGCGGGGCGCCTCCATCTGGCAGCACCTTAAGGAATACCACGTGCCCAGCTTTTCCAGTCGGATTGTTCGTTTTTTCCTGAAATTGATGCTTGCGTTTTTCGCTGGCGTCTTTGCCTTGAGCGTGCTGCTGGTGGCGTTGGGGGCGCTCGCCTTGAGCTCGCTGAAATGGCTGGCCACCGGCAAAAAACCGGCGTTTGCCGTCATCTGGAGCGGCATGCGCACTTCGCGGCATCGCATGGGGCCGGCTCCAGGCGCCGGCCAGGTGATCGATGTCGAGGCGCGCGAAATTGCCGCGATCAAGGGCGGCCCGCGTCCGCGCTGAACGGTATATCGCTGGCTGGCGTCGTCTTCATCGTCCAAGTCAAGCTCGAAAAAAGGCAAATCCATGAAACGACGCACCTTGCTGCAAGCCGCCCCGGCGCTGATTTACGCGCCCGGCCTGGCATTGGCGCAAGCCGCCTATCCGTCCAAGCCGATTCGCTACATCGTTCCGGTCGCGGCCGGCGGCGGCAGCGACATGGTCGGGCGCACCGTGACCGAGCGCTGGGGCAGCCTGCTCAGGCAGAGCTTCATCGTCGACAACCAGGGCGGCGGCGGCGGCGTCATTGCCGCGCAGACGACGGCCCGCGCCGCGCCCGACGGCTACACGCTGATGCAGGGCTATGTCGCGACGCACGGCACCAGCCCGGCGACGCGCAAGCTGCCCTACGACCCGGTCAAGGACTTCAGCGCCATCGGCATGATCGGCGCGACGCCCAATGTGCTGGTCGTCAACGCGGCGCTGCCTGTCACGACGGTGCGCGAATTCGTGGATTATGTGAAGAAAAACCCGGGCCGCGTCAGCTACGGCTCGGCCGGCCAGGGCTCGCTGACGCATTTGACGATGGAGCTGTTCAAGCAGCAGATCGACTCGTTCATGGTGCACATTCCGTACCGCGGCATCGCGCCGGCTTTTACCGATCTGATCGGCGGGCAGACGCAGGCGATGTTTCCGGGGCTGGCGGCGGCCCTTCCGCACATCCGCTCGGGCCGCGTGCGTCCGCTGGCGGTGACAGGCCTGGCGCGCCATCCGCAACTCAAGGATGTGCCGACGCTCGACGAGTCGGGCTTCAAGGGCTTCGACGCGCAGCAGTGGTACGGCGTCGTCGGGCCGGCCGGCATTCCGGCCGCGATCGTCAGGCAGCTCAATGACACGCTTGCCGCCGTGCTGGCCGCGCCCGACCTGCGCGACAAGCTTGGAGGCGAGGCGATCGAGCCGATGCCGATGTCGCCCGAGCAGTTCGGCGCCTTTATCAAGACCGATATCGCGCGCTGGACCCAGCTGGCCAGGGAACGCAAGATCGCGCTCGACGGCTAG
>CAXSGT010000039.1:0-13086 GCA_964236835.1 uncultured Polaromonas sp. | reverse complement strand
GGAGAACACACCCATGGCCCGCAACACCCAGGTCGCCGCCGACCACCATGCCCCGCCAGTCACGCAACTGCTGGCGCAATTTGTCGCCACCCATCCTTCGAAAGGCTGGAGCGATGCGGTCGACCACGACGCGCGCCGCACCTTCATGAACTGGCTTGGCTGCGCCGTCGGCGCGGCGCGGCACGAAGCCGCCGACGCCGCGCTGGCCGCGGTGCAGGTGCTGCAACCCGCGCCGCAGGCGACGCTGCCCGGCCGAAGCGAAAAAGTCGATATCGCCAGCGCCGCGCTGATCAACGGCATCACCTCGCACACCTTCGACTTCGACGACACGCACCTCAAGACCATCATCCACCCGGCCGGGCCGGTCGCTTCGGCGATTCTTGCGCTGGCCGAGCGCCTGGGGAGCAGCGGCCGCGAGCTGCTCGACGCGCTGGTGCTGGGAATCGACGTGTCCTGCCGCGTCGGCAACGCCATGTACCCCGAGCACTACGACCGGGGCTGGCACATCACCGGCTCGACCGGCACGCTGGGCGCGGCGGCGGCGTGCGCCCGGCTGCTCGGGCTCGACACGCAAAAAACCGCGATGGCGCTGGGCATTGCCGCGTCGCAGCCGGTCGGCATGCGCGAGCAGTTCGGCACCATGACCAAGCCGCTTCATCCTGGCGCCGCCGCGCGCGCCGGCCTGATGTCGGCGCTGCTGGCCAGCCGAGGCTTCACCGCCAGCCCGAAGGCGCTCGAAGCGCCGCGCGGCATGATGCAGACGGTTTCGACGAAGAACGACTGGAATGAAATCACCAGCGAGCTGGGTCAGCGCTTCGAGATCTCCTTCAACAGCTTCAAGCCCTTTGCCTGCGGAATCGTCATTCACCCGAGCATCGACGCCTGCGTGCAGTTGGGCCGCCAGGGCGTGACGCCGGAGCAGGTGCAAAGCATCGAACTCAGGGTGCATTCGCTGGTGCTTGAACTCACCGGCAAGAAGGAGCCCGCCGACGGCCTGCAGGCCAAGTTCAGCGTCTATCACGGCTGCGCCGCCGGACTCACGTTCGGCCGCGCCGCCGAAGACGAATTTTCCGACGCGGTGGTGAGGCGCGCCGACATGGTCGCGCTGCGCCGCAAGGTCGTCGCGACGGTCGACGATTCGATCGACGAGGCCAGCGCCGACGTCACCGCCGTGCTGCAGGACGGCCGGCACGTGCATGTGTTTGTCGAGCACGCCATCGGCTCGCTGCAAAACCCGATGACCGACGCCGGCCTGGAAGGCAAATTCCACGGCCTGTCAGACCCGGTGCTGGGGCCGGCGGCGACGAGCGAGTTGATCCGCGCCTGCTGGCGTGTTGCCGACGCGCCCGACGTTGGCAGCCTGACGGCGCTGGCCGTGCCGCGCGGCTAGCGAGGCGGTCATCGTGGTGGTCGGCGACGCCGAGCAAGCCGTGGCGCCAACCCCTCGCGGTCTAAAGGGTTACCCTGCTTGCCAGCTTGTAACAGGTCCGGTGCCGCGCCCGCATGACAGAAGCGCCGATAGTTGCGATACTCCCCACCATGAGCCTACGTTTTTCATCTGTCCTTTTCTCACTGGCGGCAACGCTTGGCGCCGCCGCGTCGGCGCAGGCGCAAAGTTCCGTTGCTGCCGATGGCGCCGACGGCAATCCGGCCGCCAGGCTGCGCCAGGAAGCGGTCGCCTACGAGCATGGCGAAGGCGTGCCGCGCAATCCCGTGCTGGCTGCCGCGCTTTACTGCAAGGGCGCGCGCCTAGGCGACGCGCAGGCGCAGTACAACCTGGGCTGGATGTACGCCAACGGCCGCGGGGTCGAACGCAGCGACACGCTGGCGGCGTTCTTTTTCAACGCCGCCGCCGAGCAGGGGCTCGAAGCCGCGCAGCGCATGTTGAAAGTGGTCGGGGGCGTCGCTCCTGCCGAAAAACCCGAATGCATGCGCGACCCTGCGCCGCCTCCCGCGGCCGAGCCGCCTTCGGCCCTGGGCGCGCCGTTGAAGCAGGGCGTCGATTACCGGTCCGTCGCGCCGCAGAAGATTTTCGACCTGGTGATGAAGCTGGCGCCGAGCTACAAGGTCGAGCCGCAGCTCGCCCTGGCGATCATTTCGGCGGAATCGAACTTCAACACCCAAGCCTTGTCGCCCAAGAACGCCCAGGGCCTGATGCAGCTTATTCCGGAGACGAGCGAACGCTTCAATGTGAAGAACCCCTTCGACCCGGCGCAAAACATCCGGGGCGGACTGACCTATCTGCGCTGGCTGCTGGCGTACTTCGAGGGCGACGTGTCGCTGGTGGCCGCCGCCTATAACGCCGGCGAGGGCAAGGTCGAGCGTTACCGCGGCGTTCCGCCCTATCAGGAAACGCGCGCCTATGTGCAGCGCATCGTGAAGTCGGTCGGCGCGCTGATTCATCCGTTCGACGAAACCGCCGCCCGGCCTTCGCACTCGCTGCCGCTGATCCGCTTGTCACGAAACGCGAAGTGACCGGAATCGGCTGGCAGCCCGCGTGATCGGCCGCAAGCCGCGCACGCCTGGCGAATCAGCCGCGTTGGTGTTCACCAGCCGGACGCTCCCGATCGACAAACCCTGGCGGCGCTTTCAGCGCGCCTTGCAAACGCTCGATTAGCGACTCGACGGCCGCTCGCGCCTGCCACTCGGGGTTTGCCGCCAAATCGGCGCGGGCGAGCGCCTGCGCCGACGAGCGCAGCGGAGCGGTCAGGAAGGCATAGCGGCGGCGCAACAGCGGATCGTCCAGCAATTCAAGGAAGCGCAAATGCAGGTAAAGCGCATACAAGCTTTTCGCATGGTGCGTGCCAATGCTGGTGCCGCCGACATGGACGGCCGGCGGCCTGTCGCCCCGCTGCGATAGAAAACGAAACTTCAACCCGTTGGCCAGCGCCACCGCGAGCAGCACATGCAGCGTGTCGTAAAAATCGTGGTAGCGCTTCCAGAAGATTCCCGGCCCCAGCCCGGCGCGCGCCATCGCGCCCATGGCCGTTGCCGGAATCCCGCGATAAATCCGGGCGTCGACGCCGTGGCGCCGCATCAGCGCTTGCAGCGGCGCGGTGTTGAAGTACAGGAAATAAGTCAGCGGAAAAGTGATGGCGACGCTGGCGCTCACTTCGCCGAACAGCGCCAGCAGGCATTCGTCGCCGGCGGGCGCCAATTGCTCGAAAACGGCGCCGTCGAAAATGTAGCAGTCGTGGTCGATGAGGCCGAAGTCGCCGCGGCCGCCCCGCAGCAGCAGGCTGATGACATCGCCGTGCGCCACGCTTGAAAACGGCAGCGTCCACAACTCGAACATCGGCAGCGCCGGAAAACGCTCTTTCAGCAAGCGCCGCTCCCAGCGGCGGGCGCCGTTGCCCAGCAGCACGACTTCGGCGCGGCCCCGCAGCAGCGCCAGGCAAGGCAGCAAAAAGTGCAGCGTGAACGGCATCACGATCACATAAAACCGCGGCAGTCCGCCAGTTGCCGGGTGGCTGTCCTGGAACCTGCCGAAACGCGGCTGGTTGAAAGCGCGACGCAGCAAGCCGCCATTGACCGGCCGCGCCAGCCGGCGCCAGGCGCGCAGCGCGAGCGCCGCTGGAATGTGCATGAACAACGTGGCAAGGACGCTCCAGCCGCGCTCGCGCATCGGCCGCATCGCCAGGCGGAACTGTCGCAGGTGGGATTTGAGGCGATAAAGCACTACGCTCGCTCCCGACGGCGAAACTCGGGCGGCCGGGCGCGGCGGCTCATGCCGGCGCCCACCTGGAAATGGATCGAAAATTCGGTCATTTGCATGAATCAATTTCCAGTGGCGTATCACTTTTCATGCGGATAATCGGCGGCAAGCGTTTTCAGCCAAACAAGTTCAGGAGCGACTCGATGATATTGAAATCAGCCGATGACAAGTCCAAGAGGCTTGCGCTGCTCGAAGGTCTGCAACGCTCGTCGATATTGGATTCAATGCAAAAAAAGTGGCTGCGCGACGAACTGATGCGCCTGAAAAAAGGCATTCAGGGCGAGCGCGATTCGGCCTACTATCTCGACAATTACTTCAAGAATCAAGACAACCGGGTCATCTCAATGGCCTTGTACCCCGCCCATCTCAAAAGCGCTTGCTAATTCCCGCATCTTTTAAAATGGCATTTGCCGTGTGTCGTGAGTGGCAGTTGAATGGAACAATAGCCACATGCTTTCCATTGGTCTATTTTTCATGAGAGCCTTTTCCACCTGGAACAAGAAAAAAGCCCTGATTTTTCAGGGCTTTCAGGACTCGTTCGTAATACGTAATAACCGTTCATATGGGACAGGCGGCGTCCAGCGTCATTCTGGTGACATGATGACGCCTTGGTGGCTGATGCAAATAGTGCATCAATAAATCTTCAGCTGCCGCATCGAGGTTTTTATGCAATTCATCAAGCGTTGGGGCTTCCGCCACCAACCCCTTTAAGTTCGACCGGCAGGCCACGTAAACGCCTGCCTCATCGTCACGTATGACGTATACGCTGATTCCGATGGGAAAACCAGCGCGAGCCGCAATCTTCCAGAACGGCCAGCCCGCCGGATAGGATTTCATGTGCGCTTTCTCCTTGATCGACAGCCACTTTGACCATCAAAGCGACTGTGGCAATTGCGGTGTCCCGCATTTGATAAAGCAGTATCGCATGCCTCTCAATCCAACAAACTTAAGAGTGCCTATGGAAAAAGTAGCGAAACCGAATTCTTGCGTAAGAATTTTATGCACAAGTTAGCCCCCATAACCCATTGCTTATGGCCGGCTTACAAATACTTCCTTAGCGCTTCCTCCGTCCTGACCGCAGCCCCCCGATTCCGCGCGGCGAACGCCAGCCCGGCGCTCGCCGCTTTCGCCAGCGCGGCCGAATCCCGCATCAGCGCCACCCCGGCCCGCACTGCCTCGGCCATCCCCGCCACACGCAGCGCGGCACCCTCGCCTTCGGCCAGCGCCGCCGCTTCGGCAAAATTGAAAGTATGCGGCCCCATCACCACCGGGCAGCCACAGGCGGCGGCTTCGATCAGGTTTTGCCCGCCCAGCGGCGCGAAGCTGCCGCCGAGCAGGGCTGCGTCGCTCAAGCCGTAGTACAGCGCCATTTCGCCGAGCGAATCGCCGAGCCAGATGTCGGCGTTCATCGCGTCGTCGCTGACCGCGGGGCCGCCGGTCCACTGCGAGCGACGCGCCACGCGCAGGCCGTGCCTTTCGATCAGCGCCGCCACTTCGTCGAAGCGCTGCGGATGCCGTGGAACGATCAGGGCCTTGAAAACCAGTTGAGGGACGTTTGCTACTGAATTAATAGCTGAATTCGCCTGCCCCATCTGCGAAAAAGCCTTTATTTCTTCCAAAAATGACTCTTCCTCGCCTTCCCGCGAGCTGGCGAACATCAGCACCGGCCGCGCCAGCGCCTGCCGCCAGGCACGGCCCTGCGCGAGCTGACCAGCGTCGGGCGTGGCGTCGAACTTCAAATTGCCGAACACGCCGGCGACCGGGGCGCCGAGCTGGCGAAAGCGTCCCGCGTCGGCTTCGGTCTGCGCATACACCGCCGACAGCGCGCCATATGCCGGCAGCGACAGCGGCGCCAGGCGCTCCGCCCGCCTGAGCGACTTTGCCGACAGCCTGCCGTTGACCAGCGCCAGCGGCATCGCGCGTACCTGGGCCTCGGCCACTAGGTTCGGCCAGATTTCGGTTTCCATCAGCAGCCCCAGGCGCGGCTTGAAGTGATCGAAAAATAGGTTTACCGCGGCCGGGCTGTCCCAAGGCTGCCAGACCTGGATGTCGCCGGGCCTGAGCAGCGTCCGCCCCTCTTCGCGCCCGGTGGCGGTGCCGTGCGTCAGCAGCAGGCGCAGCGACGGGTAGTGCGCGCGCAGCGCCTTGAGCAGCACGCCGGCGGCGCGGGTTTCGCCCAGCGAGACGGCATGCACCCAGACCAGCTCGGACGCGCTTTCCGCTGGCTGGCGGTAGTGGCCGAAACGCGCGTCCACCGCCTCCAGGTAGCCGGGCTCCCGCAGGCCGCGGCGCGCCAGCTTGCGGCGCAGCAGCGGCTGGGCCAGCGTCATCAGCGCCGAATACAGCCCGCGCGCCCAGCGGCTCATGCGCTGGCTTCAAAGCACGTCAGGCAGGCCAGCCAGGCCCGCCAGACGGTGTCCACATCGGGCGCGGGCTGCGCGAACACGCTGACCTGCCGCCCGCTTGCGGAATCCGGCCCGGTGCGCCAGGCGCTGTCGAAGTTGTAGAGCTGCACATGCGGCAAGCCCAGCGCGACGGCGATATGGCTGACGCCGCTGTCAACGCCGATCACGCCGGCGCACTGCGCCAGTTCTTGCGTCAGCGCGTCAAGCGCCAGCAAGGGCCAGACGGCGGCCCCGCCGGGCGAGGATTCATTCAGCGCGTCGGCGATGGCCAGGCTGGTCGCCAGCTCGCTGGCATTGCCGTGCGGCAGCGCGACCTGCCAGCCGGCCGCGATAAAGCGCCGGCCGAGTTCGATCCAATGCGCCAGCGGCCACTGCTTGTCGGCGCGCGACGTGCCGTGAACGAAGGCAATCTTGTTTGCTATATTTTCAGGAGCTAACTTATCCCGCCCATCCTGCGTAAAAGCCGTTTTTAACCCAAAATCCGCGTTTGATGCCGGCGCGTAGCCAAGCGCCCGCGCCGCGAGTTCGCGCGAGCGCCGCACGGCGGGGCTGCGCGGCTCGACGCGAATCGCCACGTCGGCGACCCAGCGCGTCGGCGCTTCATAGCCCGAGCCGTCGGTCCGGTTCGCCAGCGCATAGCGCTTGCCGCCGGGCGCGAGCCGCGCCAGCCGCGCGACGAGCGCCGATTTTGTCAGGCCCTGCAGGTCGATCACCGCGTCGTACGGCGTCTGCCGCAGCTCGGCCTTGAAGGCGTTCCACTGCTGGCGCGTCGCCGCCGCCAGCGGCGACTTGCGCCAGCGCCGGATTTCGCAGGGAATGACGCGGTGCAGGTTTGGATTCAGCGCCAGCAGCGGCGCGAATGATTTTTCGACGACCCAGTCGATCCGCGCATCGGCAACGGCGGCGCGGATGTCCTGCGCGACCGGCAGGGCGTGGACGACATCGCCTAGCGACGACAGCTTGACGAGAAGGAGGTTCACGGGGGATGCCGGGCGCAGCCGGCATCAATGCGCCGACGCGGCGAGCACCGCGTCGGGCTTCACGCGGTGCAGCAAAGCGAGCATGTCGGCCTGGATGCGCGCCAGCGCTTCGGGCGTATCACCCTCGAAACGCAGCACCAGCACCGGCGTCGTGTTGGACGCGCGAATTAGCCCGAAACCGTCCGGCCAGTCCACCCGAACACCGTCGATCGTCGAAATTTTGGCCGGCGCGGGAAATTTCGCCGACTTGATCAGCGCCTCGACCGCCGTGTGCGGCTCGCCCTCGGCGCACGGCACGTTGATCTCGGGCGTGCTGAAGCTCGTCGGCAGGCTGTTGAGCAGCGCGCCAGCATCTAGCGCGCGGCTGACGATCTCGAGCAGGCGCGCGCCGGCATACGTGCCGTCGTCGAAACCGTACCAGCGCTCCTTGAAGAAAATGTGGCCGCTCATCTCGCCGCCGAGCGGCGAATCGACTTCCTTCATCTTCGCCTTGATGAGCGAATGGCCGGTCTTGTACATCAGCGGCACGCCGCCGGCCGCCTCGATCTCGGGCGCCAGCCGCTGCGAGCATTTCACGTCATAGACGATCGTGCCGCCCGGCACGCGGCCGAGCACGTCGCGAGCGAACAGCATCATCTGCCGGTCGGGGTAGATGTTCTGGCCGTCCTTCGTGACAATCCCCAGCCGGTCGCCGTCGCCGTCGAAGGCCAGGCCGAGCTCGGCGTCGCCGCTTTGCAGCGCGGCGATCAAATCGCGCAGGTTTTCCGGCTTGCTCGGGTCCGGGTGGTGATTGGGAAAATTGCCATCGACCTCGCTGAACAGCTCGGTGACCTCGCAGCCGAGCGCGCGAAAGATGGCCGGCGCGGTGGCGCCGGCAACGCCGTTGCCGCAATCGACGACGATCTTCATCGGCCGGGCAAGCTGAATGCCCGAGACGATGCGCGCCTGGTAAGCGGCCGTGACATCGACGCCGCGCACCTCGCCGCCCGCCTTCAGCGCCCAGGTTTCGCCTTCCATCATGGCGCGAATCGCCTGGATGTCGTCGCCGTAGATGGCGCGCCCGGCCATCACCATCTTGAAGCCGTTGTAGTCCTTCGGGTTGTGGCTGCCGGTGACCTGGATGCCGCTGGTGCACAGCGTGGCGGCGGCAAAGTACAGCATCGGTGTGGTGACCATGCCGATATCGATCACCTCAACGCCGGCCGCCATCAGGCCGCGCGTCAGGGCGCCGGCGAGCGCCGGGCCGCTGAGCCGGCCATCGCGGCCGACCGCCACCACGGCTTCGCCCTGCGCCAGCGCAATCGTGCCGAAGGCCTTGCCGATGCCCTCGGCGACCTCCTCGGTGACGGTGGCGGGAACGACGCCCCGGATGTCGTAGGCCTTGAAAATCGATGCGGCTGGCTGCATGGTGTAACCCTCTTGTAGTGGCGCTGAATTCTATCCACGGCCCCGGCGCTTTAAGGCCCGCCGCGCGCGCACCGCGCCTCGTCGTAAAGCGCCATGTACCGGCCGGCGGCGGCGTCCCAGGAAAAGTTCTGCGCCATGCCGCGCCGCATCAGCTGGCGCCAGAGCGCCGGCTGGCCGTAGGCGAGCACGGCCTGGCGCAGCGCATCGGCCAGAGCGGCAGGCGTCGCCGGGCCGAACATAAAGCCGGTCGCCAGATCGGCGTCGATCGCCGCGGCGCCGGCATCGACGACGGTGTCGGCCAGGCCGCCGACACGCCGCACCACCGGCACGGCGCCGTAGCGCAGCGCATACAGCTGCGTCAGGCCGCAGGGCTCGAACCGGGACGGCACCAGCCAGGCGTCGGCGCCGGCGACCATGCGGTGCGCCAGCGCCTCGTCATACACCAGACGGACCGCGACCCGGCCCGGATGCAGCGCCGCCGCGTGTGCGAAGGCCGCTTCAAGCGCCGGATCGCCGTTGCCTTCGACCGCCAGCTGGGCGCCGCCAGCGGCGGGCGAGTCGAGCAGCGCGGGCAAGGCGTCGAGCAGCAGGTCGAGCCCTTTTTGCTCAGTCAGCCGGCTGACGACCGCAAACAGCGGCGCGCCGGCATCGACAGCAAGACCGAGTTCGCGCTGCAGCGCCGCCTTGCACGCCGCCTTGCCCTCCAGCGAGTTGGCCGAATATCGCGCGGCGATCGAAGTATCGGTGGCAGGGTTCCAAACCGCGCCATCGACGCCGTTCAGGATGCCCGACACATCCGCGCCCCGCGCCCGGATGACGCCGTCCAGGCCGCAGCCGAAAGCGTCGGTCGCGATTTCACGGGCGTAGTTCGGGCTGACCGTCGTGACGCGGTCGGCATATTTCAGGCCGGCCTTCATGAAAGAAAGCTGGCCGTGAAACTCCAGCCCGCCGGGCACCATCAGGCGCGACGGCAAACCGAGCAAGTAAAAATCGGCCTCGTCGAACAGCCCCTGGTACGCCAGGTTGTGGATGGTGTACACCGTTGCCGCGCCGGTGGCCGGATGGCAGGTGGCATAGGCGCAGGCCATGGCCGCATGCCAGTCGTGCGCATGCAGCACGTCGGGCGTCCAGTTCGGGTCGAGTTCGCCGGCGGCCAGGTGCGCCGCCACCCAGCCCAGCAAGGCAAAGCGCTGCAGGTTGTCGGGCCACTCGCTGCCGTCGGGGGCGAGATAAGGGTTGCCTGGCCGCTGGTACAGGTACGGCGCGTCGATCACATAGGCTGGCACGCCGTTGTGCGCCAGCCGGCCCAGGCGCAGCGTGACGCGGCCCGCGCCGAACAGGGCGCCCAGCTCGCACACCGTTGTCTGGCCCTCGACGCCTTGCATAATCGCCGGCAGTCCAGGCAGCGCCAGCCGGACATCGGCGCCGTGCGCGATCAGCGCTTGGGGCAGCGCGCCGACCACGTCGGCCAGCCCGCCGGTCTTGACGAGCGGAAAGATTTCGGCGGCGGCATGCAGCACCTTCATGCGGCGAGTCATGTCGTCAGTTTTGCCAGCATGCTTTTCGTGACCAGCGTAATGCCGTTCGGGCTGCGGTGAAAGCGCCGGCTGTCGAGCGCCGCGTCGTCGCCGATCACCAGGCCGTCGGGAACGGCGCAGCCCCGGTCGACGATGACGCGGTTCAGGCTCGCGCCCGAGCCGACATGTACGCCCGGCAGCAGCACCGACCAGTTGACCCTGGCGTAGGAATGGACCCGCACGCTGGAAAACAGCACCGAGCGGAACACCTGGCCCGAGACGATGCAGCCGCCCGAGACGGTCGATTCGATCGCCATGCCGCGCCGGTCGTCCTGGTTGTGCACGAACTTGGCCGGCGGCAGCTGCGCCTGATAGGTCCAGACCGGCCAGTGCTGGTCGTACAAATTGAGTTCGGGGTCGGTCGCGGTCAGGTCGATGTTCGCCTCCCAGTAGGCGTCGATGGTTCCCACATCGCGCCAGTACGGCTCGGCGACGTCGCTGGCCGGCACGCAGCTCAGCGCGAACGGATGCGCCGCGACCTCGCCGTTCTTGACTGCGCGCGGAATGATGTCCTTGCCGAAGTCGTGGCTCGACGTCGGGTCGTCAATGTCACGCGCCAGCTCCTTGTAGAGATACTGCGCATTGAAGATATAGATGCCCATGCTCGCCAGCGACATGTCGTCCCGCCCCGGCATGGCGGGCGGGTCGGCCGGCTTTTCCAGAAAATCGGTCACCATGCTGTGCGCGTCCACCGCCATGACGCCAAAGGCGCTGGCCTCGCCGCGCGGCACGGCGATGCAGGCGACGGTGCAGTCGCGGCCCTTGGCGACGTGGTCGGCGAGCATGAGGGCGTAATTCATCTTGTAGATATGGTCGCCGGCCAGCACCACGATGTAGTCGGCGCCGTAGCTCTCCAGGATGTCGTAGTTCTGGTGCACCGCGTCGGCCGTGCCGCGGTACCAGCTCTCGTCGCCGCTGCGCTGCTGCGCCGGCAGCAGATCGACGAACTCGTTCATTTCGGTTTTCAGAAAAGCCCAGCCGCGCTGCAAATGCCGCAGCAGGCTGTGCGATTTGTACTGCGTGATGACGCCGATCCGCCGGATGCCCGAGTTGAGGCAGTTCGACAGCGCGAAATCGACGATGCGGAACTTGCCGCCGAAGTACACCGCCGGCTTGGCCCGGCTGTCGGTCAGGTTGTACAGCCGGCTGCCGCGCCCGCCCGCCAGCACCAGGGCGATCGCCCGCTTCGGCAAGTCGAGGCTTTGCGCAAGTTCGTGAGGTGTCATTTTTGTCCTGCCGGGAGGGATTGGCGCTGCAATCTTAGGCTCTGTTTACCGCAAGAGGGCATTTTGTGCATGCGAAAATCAGCCGGATTCGACAGCTGGCCCGGTCCTTGCGGGCGGCCATGCCTGTCTGCCAACCTCGAAGGATCCCGCCTTGAACATGAACCCACCCATTGCCCGGCACGCCCTGGCGGCCGAGATCGAAGCGCATTTGCTTGGCACCGTCGGCGTCGCGTCCGAAGACGCCAGCTCGACCGATTTGATGCAGGCTGTCGCCCAGGTGGCGCGCCAGCAACTGTCGCGGCGCTGGGTCGAAACCCAGGCCTTGCAGCGCGGCCAAAAAGCGCGTCGCGTGGTCTATCTGTCGATGGAATTCCTGATGGGCCGCACGCTGTCGAACGCGCTGGCGGCCTTGGGCCTGACCGGCGGCGCCGCACAGGGCCTGCTGCAGCATGCGCAGACGCTCGAAGACATCGCCGACCGCGAAGCCGACGCCGCCCTGGGCAACGGCGGACTGGGCCGGCTGGCGGCGTGCTTTCTCGATTCGATGGCGACGCTCGGCCTGCCTTCGTTCGGCTACGGTATCCGCTATGAATACGGCATGTTCGCGCAGCAAATCCAGGATGGCGCACAGGTCGAATACCCCGACCCGTGGCTGCAGGACGGAACGCCGTGGGAATTCCCTCGCGCCGGCATCAGCTACCCGGTGCGTTTCGGCGGCTGGGTCGAGCAGGTCGATGGCGCGCCCGTCTGGCGCCATGCCGGCGAAGTCGCCGCCAAGGCCTACGACATGGTCGTTCCCGGCCACGGCACGCCGCTGGTCAGCACGCTGCGGCTCTGGAAAGCCGTCGCGCCGGCGCATATCGACCTGAGCGCCTTCAACACCGGCGACTATGCGCGCGCGGCCAGCACGAAGAACGAATACGAGAATATTTCCTGGGTGCTCTACCCGAACGACAGCACGCCGGCCGGGCGCGAGCTGCGGCTGAAGCAGGAATATTTTTTTGTCGCCGCGTCGATTCAGGATTTGGTGAAGCGCCATCTGGACGAGCACCGGGCGCTGGACAACCTGGCCGAAAAAGTTGCGATTCACCTGAACGACACGCATCCGGCCATCGGCGTCGCCGAGCTGATGCGGCTGCTGTGCGATGAGCACCGAATGCCGTGGAACGAGGCCTGGGCGCTGTGCGGCAAGACGTTTTCGTACACCAACCACACGCTGATGCCCGAGGCGCTCGAGACCTGGCCGGTCGCCCTGATCCAGCAGGTGCTGCCGCGCCACCTGGAGATCATTTTCCGCATCAACAAGGAATTTCTCGAAATCGCCGCGCGCCACCGGCCGGGCGACGACGCCTTCCTGTCCCGTCTGTCGCTGATCGACGAACACGGCGAGCGCCGCGTTCGCATGGCGCATTTGTCGGTCGTCGGCAGCCACAAGGTCAACGGCGTGTCGGCGCTGCATTCGGACCTGCTGGTGCAGACTATTTTTGCCGACTTCGCCGACCTTTGGCCGGATCGCTTCGTCAACATGACCAACGGCGTGACGCCCCGGCGCTGGCTGGCGCAGGCCAACCCGGAATTGGCAACGCTGCTCGACGACACGCTGGGCCAGCGCTGGCGACTCGATCTGGAGCAGCTCAGGCGGCTGGACGACTACCGCGCCGACGCCGCTTTCCAGCAAAAATTCATGGCGATCAAGCGCGCCAACAAGGCGCGGCTGGCGGCGTATATCGAACGCAGCACCGGCGTCGATGTCAGTCCTGACAGCCTGTTCGACGT
>CAXSGT010000038.1:5681-20307 GCA_964236835.1 uncultured Polaromonas sp. | reverse complement strand
AGGTCCGGCCGCACAGCAGTTGTCAGCGCATGCCGCCGGCGAAGTTCGCCCAGCTGCATCGCCAGCGCGCTGGCGATGTAACGCGCTCTTTCACCACCATAGAAATCTATTAAAGCGGATTTCAAGTTAGTCAAAGGCGTAGCCGCAATGGCCAAACCACCCTCGTGCGTCGGACGGAGGCGCTCACCGTGTCGATGGCGTGCGCCAGTGCGCTGTCGAGCGCTTCCCGGGTACGGGCCTTGAGGGCGCGCAGGTGAACCGCCCCGACAATTCAGGAGGCTCCAACCTTTGAGAAGATGGAGTCATGAGTAGCAAATCAAATCGTTTTTCCCCGGAAGTTCGTGAACGCGCTGTACGCATGGTGCGAGAGCACCGTGGCGAGTACCCCTCGCTATGGGCCGCCATTGAGTCAATTGCTCCCAAGATCGGGGTTGTGTGCCCCAAACTCTGCATGAATGGGTACGTAAGCAGGAAATCGACGCGGGTCTGCGCGATGGCGTCACCAGCGAAGAACGCGACCGCATCAAAGCGCTGGAGCGCGAAGTTAAGGAACTGCGCCGGGCCAACGACATCCTGAAGCTCGCAAGTGCTTTTTTTGCCCAGGCGGAGCTCGACCGCCGACTCAAGTCTTAAGAGACTTCATCGACCAGCATCGCCATACCTACGGGGTCGAGCCAATCTGCGAGGTTTTGCAGATTGCCCCTTCAGGGTACCGTTGCCATGCCGCCCGAGTGCGAAACCCAGAACTGAGTTGTATGCGTGCCAAGCAGGATGCAATCCTGCTGCCTCTGGTCCATCAAGTCTGGCAATCCAACATGCAGGTCTACGGCGCGGACAAGGTCTGGCACCAGTTGAACCGGCAAGGCATTGCAGTAGCCCGCTGCACGGTGGAGCGACTCATGCGGCGTTCGGGCTTGAAGGGTGTCAGGCGTGGCAAGGTCGTGCGCACCACCATTGGTGAGGCGAAAGCTGCTTGCCCGCTGGACCGGGTGAATCGGCAATTCAAGGCGGACCGGCCGAACCAGTTGTGGGTGTCGGATTTCACGTACGTTTCGACTTGGCAGGGCTGGCAATACGTGGCCTTTGTGATCGACGTGTTTGCCCGACGCATTGTCGGCTGGCGTGTCGGCAGTTCCATGCGGATGGACTTTGTGCTCGATGCATTGGAGCAGGCTTTATATGACCGTCAGCCAGATCGCTCGAGTAACCCGATCCATCACTCCGACAGAAGTTCCCAGTACGTCTCTATCCTTTACACCGAGCGCCTCGCGCAGGCCGGGATAGATCCCTCGGTGGGCAGTCGTGGCGACAGCTATGACAACGCGCTGGCCGAGACCATCAATGGGCTGTACAAGGCTGAATTGATTCACCGCCGTGCTCCCTGGAAAACGAAAGAGTCACTGGAGCTGGCCACCCTTGAATGGGTGTTCTGGTTTAACCACCACCGACTGCTCGAGCCGATTGGATATATTCCACCGGCCGAGGCTGAGGCAAACTACTATCGGCAACTCGCCGAGAAGACCGGAACCCAGGTTTCACTTTAACCAAATGGCCTCCATGAAATCCGGGGCGGTTCACAGGCAGGTTTTGAGTTTGGACCAGCAGGGCTCGATCGGTGAGAAGTCTGGCCGAGTACGGCGGCAGGTACATCAAAGCGGCGCCGCTTGCCTCAATGGCAGTCCTAACTCCTTCGACTTTGTGTGCGCCCAGGTTGTCTATCATCACAACATCGCCCGGCTTGAGCGTTGGCACCAAAACCTCGCCGACGTAGGCGCGAAACACGGCCGCGTCGGTCGCGTCCTCGACTCTTCAATTACTGCTTCGAGTCCTTGACAAGACAGCGAGCCCAGCACCGTGACGTTGCGGCCCCAGTTTTTGGGCGTGGCGTCATGCACCGCTCCTTCGGTTATTTTGAAATCCGCTCTAGGCCAACACACGTTTTAGATTGACATAGCTGCTCGAGAGCAGCTTGGGCTTGGGCAGCCAGTTATGGATCGACGTTGCGGCGACTGCGGCGTGACCCATCGCGACACTAATCTGGTTGAGCCCGACGACGATGTCGCCCGCAGCCCAGACACCCTCGAGGGATGTCTTCATATGGTCACCGGCAGGGATGCAGGCCTCGTCGATGAGAGTAAGCCCCAGCTCCTCAGCCAGCCGCGAGTTCGTCCTGCTGCTGAGCGCGGCGTACACCGTATCGAAGGTCAGACACCGGCCGTCAGCGAGGACGGCGCTGATCTCGCCGCCGCTAAATTCAAGGTGGGCAACCGCAGCCTCGACGACGGTGATTCCGGCGTCGGTAAGCGAAGCGCGCTGCATCGCATCAAGGTCGGAGAAGCGGGCCGGGAGTAGCGTTACCGCGGCACTGTAGTGACGCAGGAACTGCGCCTCGGCAGCACCGTGCTTGTCGCTGCCGAGCACCGCGATGCGCTGACCACGCGCCTCGAAGCCGTCGCAGACCGGGCAATAACGCAGCAGCCCAGCCGCCACCGCAGCATCATGCACCACGGCGTCGAGTCCGGGTGGGCGGTAGTTCGTCGTGCCCGTCGCGATCAGCACGGCGCGCGAGGTAATCTGCTGGTCTTCGACCGTGGTTTCGAAGCCGTCATCGGTCGCAGCGATGTGATCGACTTTGCCGCGGTGTATGACCGAGCCATAGCGCTTGGCCTGCTCGGTCATACGGCGCAGTAGCTCGGGTCCAGTGATGCCATCGGGAAACCCGGCGTGGTTCTGCGAGGTCGGAATCCAGCGTGTCCGACTAGCGCCCGCGTCGACGACGACCACCGACCGCAGGAAACGCGCGAGATAGATGGCGGCGGTCAGCCCGGCCGGACCCCCGCCGACAATCAAGCAGTCGGTCCGGCGGTCCATGTGACGGGTCAAACGACGCCCAGCAGCTTCAGCAACTCCTTGGCCGCCGGGCCCGACGAGGCGGGGTTTTGGCCCGTGATCAGTTTGCCCTCGACTTGTACGTACGGAGCCAAATTCGCGGCTTTACTGTAGATGCCACCTCCGCTCTTGAGGCGGTCTTCCAACAGGAAAGGCACGGCAGCGGTGGTGCCCATCATTTCCTCCTCGTCGTTCGTGAAACCGGCGACGTGCTTGCCTTTGATCAAGAACTTTCCGTCCTTATCGCGGACATTGAGCAGCGCGGCCGGGGCGTGACACACGGCGACGACGGGCTTGTCGGCCTTGACGAAAGCTTCGATCAACGAAATCGACGTCGCGTTGTCTGGCATGTCCCACATCGGACCGTGCCCGCCAGGATAGAAGACGGCGTCGAAATCGCCCTCGGCAACGTCGGACAACTTCTTTGTCTTGGCAAGTGCAGCCAGCGCAGCGGTGTCCGTGCTGAATCGCTTCGTCGACGGGGTTTGGTTTTCGGGCTCGTTGCTCTTTGGATCGAGAGGCGGCTGACCGCCCTGGGGGAGGTAAGGGTAACCTTGACGCCGGCATCCATCAGCACGTAATAAGGGGCGGCCAGTTCCTCAAACCAGTAACCAGTCTTCTTGCCGGTATCACCCAGCCGGTCGTGGGACGTGAGAACCATGAGAGCATTCATTTCAAATTCCTTTGTTTAGTAAATCATCTTCTGACAACCAATAGTTCGCCGCTTACCCTCCCGATGTTGGGTACTTCCGCGAAGCGGCGGCTGAAGTCACAACGAATGCGCCGACGGCGGTAACACCCGTTGCCAGCGCCGCGTCTTTCAGCAGACTACGGCGACTTATTCCGAACGATGATTCTTCAGGCATCGTTCATTGTGTCGGCAGACACCCATCTGAGCTTTGCACAGAACTATCGAGTTTTTGCCTGTTCCTGCCAAGGGCGATGTTTGAGATACCCCATATGGGTTAAGGTCCAGCATGCCAGACACATTGCTCGACGCAGTCCTCCGCCATGCAAGGGCTCAAGGAACGCTGGATGGAACCGCTGCAACGTCCATCGCCGGCCTGACGACCATTTGCGCATCGCGCCCGTCAGGCCTGCTTCATGACATTTTCAAGCCGCATGCCTGCCTTCTTCTGCAGGGTGAGAAGCGCGTCTCGACGGGCGCTCAGACGGTCACATTTTTTGCCGGCGATTCGTTGTTGCTTGCCGCCGACTCGCCGACGGTCAGTCAAGTCATTCAGGCGAGTGCAACGAAGCCGTATGTGTCCCTGGCCTTCGATCTGGATTTGGCGCTGATTGCAGAACTGACCATGGAGATGAACGCCATCGAGCCAGCGCCGGCCGCTCGACTGGCCGTGACGCCGATGGATTACGAGGTTGAAGACGCAGCGCTGCGGCTGCTGAACTTGGTCGAACGACCGGCATCGTTGCCGATTCTTCAAGCGGCGCGGGTGCGAGAACTGCACTACTGGCTGCTCACGGGAACCCACGGGCCTACGATGCGCCGATTAGGGTGGCTGCAAGGATCGACTCAACGTATTTCCGGTGCAGTTGCTTTGCTTCGAGCCGAATTCGCAAATCCGCTGCCGGTGGCCCGACTTGCAGCCAAGGCCCGGATGAGCGTGTCTGCGTTTCACCGTCACTTCCGCACGGCAACTTCGCTATCGCCGCTGCAGTATCAAAAGCAACTGCGCCTGATCGAGGCGCGGAGGATGGTCTTGTCTGAGGGTCACACGGCAAGTCATGCGGCCTTTGCCGTCGGCTATGAAAGCCTCTCGCAATTCACGCGTGAATACCGTCGCAAGTTCGGGATGCCGCCCATCAAGGAACAGTCGGCACTGAGAGGACCCGCCGAATCCAGTGTGTAGCACCGAGGACCGGTGCAACCAACGACGACGCTATCGAAGTCTTGCGCCCATTCCTTGTGCCCGTAAGACGTACGGCACGCCTGGTGCGTGACCACCGAGCGAAACAAGTGCCAGCGCCCAGCGCCTGATCTGGTGAAACGAGTGTCTATTGCCCAGAACATCAATGAGCTGTGGGTGGCGGACATGACGTACGCGCCGACCTGGGAAGGTTTTTGTACCTGGCCGTGGTCACCGACGCCCGCAGCCGCAAAGTGGTGGGATGGGCTTTGGGGGTTCGGATGACTGCAGACCTTGTCGCCGCAGCGCTTAACATGGCCTTGCACACCCGCGGCGGCGCTCTAGCCGGCGCCGTCGCCGGTGCTGTCGTAAGCCAAGGCACGCGCCGGGCTCGTGAGGCTAGCCAGGCGGTTACTGCCGGCCGGCGTTGCGTACTCGCGCGTGAGCGCGCCGAGCGTGGCCAGCGTGTCCGTCATCGACATAAGGCTCCAAGGTAATGCTTCAGACGATACCCTCATGCCTGCCCCCAAAAGGCGCATGCTGGCAATATTGCCCTTCGGACGCCAAAAACAAAAAAGCCCCATAAACACTAAGTTTACGGGGCTTTTTAAAGGCTCTATTGGCGGAAACGGAGGGATTCGAACCCTCGATGAGGCTCTACACCCCATACTCCCTTAGCAGGGGAGCACCTTCGGCCACTCGGTCACGTTTCCAGTCCTGGGATTATGTCACGAGATCAAGCTGAATTCAGGCCGCCGGCTGGTCGAGCTCGAACGCCTTGTGCAGCGCGCGAACGGCGAGCTCCATGTATTTCTCGTCGATGACGACCGAGGTCTTGATCTCGCTGGTCGAGATCATCTGGATGTTGATGCCTTCCTCGGCCAGCGCGCGAAACATCTTGCTGGCGATCCCCACATGGCTGCGCATGCCGATGCCGACGATGCTAACCTTGCAGATGCGGGCGTCGCCTGCGACCTCTTGCGCGCCGAGCGCCGGCAGCACCTTAGCCTTGAGCAGATCGAGCGTTTTGACGTAGTCGTTGCGGTGCACGGTGAAGCTGAAATCGGTCAGGCCGCCCTTGCCCATGTTCTGGATGATGACATCGACTTCGATATTGGCATCAGCCACTGCGCCCAGAATCTGGTAGGCGATGCCGGGCCGGTCGGGAACGCCGATCACCGACACCTTGGCTTCGTCGCGGTTGAACGCGATCCCCGATACGATGGCTTTTTCCATTTTTTCGTCTTCCTCGAAACTGATCAACGTGCCGGACGCGGCTTCTTCTTCGATCGCGATGTCCCAAGCGGTGAAGCTCGACAGCACCCGCAGCGGCACCTTGTACTTGCCGGCGAACTCGACCGAGCGGATCTGCAGGACTTTCGAGCCCAGCGACGCCATCTCGAGCATTTCCTCGAAGCTGACGGTGTGCAGGCGGCGCGCTTCGGGCACGACGCGCGGGTCGGTGGTGTACACGCCATCGACATCGGTATAAATCAGGCATTCATGCGCTTTGAGCGCGGCGGCGATCGCCACGGCCGACGTGTCAGAGCCGCCGCGCCCGAGCGTGGTGACGTTGCCGCGCTCGTCCATGCCCTGAAAGCCGGTGATGATGACGATTTTCCCCGCGTCCAGGTCGACGCGCACTTTTTCATCGTCGATCGACTCGATGCGCGCCTTGGTGTAGGCGCTGTCGGTCCTGATGGTGACCTGCCAGCCGGCATAGCTGACGGCCCGCATGCCCTCGGCCTGCAGCGCGATCGCCAGCAGCGCGCTCGACGCCTGCTCGCCGGTGGCGGCCAGCGCGTCGAGTTCGCGGCCGTGGGCGTCGTCGGTCTGCGCCGGCGCCAGTTCCTTCGCCAGCGCCAGCAGGCGGTTGGTCTCGCCACTCATCGCGCTCGGCACCACGACCATCTGGTGTCCGGCGCGCGCCCATTTCGCGACGCGTTTGGCCACGTTGCGGATGCGCTCGGTCGAGCCCATCGAGGTGCCGCCGTATTTATGAACGATCAAGGCCATGGCGGTGGTCAATCGATAAGGATTTTTTGTGGGCTTGCATCTGCGGTCGTTCGGCGGAAAGCGCCCGGCGCCGCGGACGTTGCGGCGCCACAGGCAAAGCGTCGAAGTATAACCAGCGCGGGGCGCGGGTTTGGCGCCGGCGCTTGGGCTCAGGGCGGGGTGTAGCGCAGCACCGTGCCGACCCGCGAGACGCGGCCGGCGGCGATTTTGAGGTCGATACCGTGGCCGCGCGTGCTGCATGCGGCAATTTGCGCCAGCAGCTGCGCCAGCTGCGCCGCACTTGGCGTCGCCTGGTGCGCCGTGCGCAGCCAGTGCCGCAGCGCATTGGCTTGGCGCGCGCTGGAAAGCGTTTGCAGCGCCTCGATGGGCGGCGGCACGCCGATGCGCGCCAGGTCTTCGGACGCAATTTCGGCCAGCAGCGCCTGGGCCTGCGCGGCATGCCCGGCGCTGCGAGCGAAAGTCTCGCGGAAGGCCGGAAACCCGTCGGCGAGCGCTGGCAGCAGCGCCAAACGAATCCGGTTGCGCGTGTAGTGTTCATCGCGATTGCTCGGGTCGTCGACAAAAGCGACGCCGCGGCGCACCAGCCAGTCGCGCAGGCTCGGCGCCGGAACCCGCAGCAGCGGCCGATGAAACGCGACGCCGCCGCGCTCGAACCTGGCTGCCATGCCGGCAAGCCCCGGCAGCCCGGCGCCGCGGCTCAAGGCCAGCAGCACGGTTTCAACCTGGTCATCGGCCTGCTGGCCCAGCAGGACGGAATTCAAGTCCAGCCGCTTGGCCGCGCTCGCCAATGCCGCATAGCGCGCGCGCCGCGCGGCGTCCTCCGGGCTTTGCCCTTTCACAGGCGCGGCATCAACGCGCTCGATATGCAAAGGAATGGCAAGCCCGGCGCAGACCGCCTCGCATACGCCAGCGAAGCCGTCCGCCGCCGCCTGCAGCCCATGGTGGATATGAATCGCCTGAACCTGGCCCGGCCAGCGCTCGGCGGCCGCCAGCAGCAACGCGGTGGAGTCGGCGCCGCCGCTGTAGGCCACGGCCAGCGGCCCGTCGAGCCGTAGCCGCTGTAGCGCCGTCAAGGCGGGATTGACGCCATCCGAGGTGGTGCAGCGACCTGCCTTCGCGCCAACGAGCTGCTCGCTAGCCGCCGGCCTCTGCCCTGGTGTCGTTGAAGCGGCCATAGCTTTGCAGCCGGTCATACCGGCGGTCGAGCAGTTCCCGACCCTTCAGGTCGCTGACCTGGCGGAACGCGTCGTTCAGCGCGCGCTTCAAAAAAGCGGCCATCTGCTTCGGGTCGCGGTGCGCACCGCCGACCGGCTCGTTGACGATCTTGTCAATGACGCCCAGCGCCTTCAGCCGGTGCGCGGTGATGCCGAGCGCTTCGGCCGCTTCCTGCGCCTTGTCCGAGGTTTTCCAGAGTATCGACGCGCAGCCCTCGGGGCTGATGACCGAATAGATCGAATACTGCAGCATCACGACCTGGTCGGCGACCGAGATCGCCAGCGCGCCGCCCGAGCCGCCCTCGCCGATGATGGTGGTGATGATCGGCACTTCGAGCTGCGCCATTTCGAAAATATTGCGTCCGATGGCTTCGGACTGGCCGCGCTCCTCGGCTTCGATGCCGGGATAGGCGCCGGGCGTGTCGACGAAGGTGAACACCGGCAGCTTGAATTTTTCGGCCGTCTTCATCAGCCGCAGCGCCTTGCGGTAGCCCTCGGGCTTGCTCATGCCGAAATTGCGCAGCCCGCGCTCCTTGGTGTCGCGCCCCTTCTGGTGGCCCAGCACCATGCAGGCGCTGCCGTTGAAGCGCGCCAGCCCGCCGACGATGCTCAGGTCGTCGGCGAAGTGCCGGTCGCCGTGCAGCTCGACGAAATCGGTAAAGATGTCGCGGATGTAGTCGAGCGTGTAGGGCCGCTCCGGGTGGCGCGCGATTTTCGTGATCTGCCACGGCGTGAGGACGCTGTAGATGTCTTTCGTGAGCTGCTGGCTTTTTTTTGCCAGCTGGTCGATCTCGTCCGAGATATCGACCGCAGACTCGGTCTGCACGTAGCGCAGCTCGTCGATTTTCCCCTCCAGCTCGGCGATCGGCTGCTCGAAGTCGAGAAATGTCTTTTTCGCCATGGCGGCTCCTCTACGCTTGTTCTTGAACTCCAGCGGGCGCCGCGATCGGCGCCTGGGGCGGCGCTTGCGGGTCCAGCGAGCGCCAAATATACCAAGTCGCGACGCTGCAGTACGGCGTCCAGGCGGCGGCGACTTCGCGGGCGTCGCTGCGGCTGACGGCTTCGCCGGAAAAATAATTGCGGCTGATGCCGTTGATGAGGCCGACGTCGTCGAGCGGCAGCACGTTCGGCCGCGTCAGGTAGAACATCAAAAACATCTCGGCCGTCCAGCGCCCGATGCCGCGAATGGCGACGAGCTCGGCAATGATGGTTTCGTCGTCCATCGCCTGCCAGTCCTGGACGTGGACGCGGCCGGCGTCGAAGTGGATCGACAGATCGACCAGGTACTCGACCTTGCGCGCGCTCAGGCCGGCGGCGCGCATGTCATCGACCTTGAGCCGCAGCACATGGGCCGGCGTCATCTCCGCCGGCAGCGCGGCGAAGCGGTGCCAGACCGACTGCGCCGCCTTGACCGAGATTTGCTGGCCGACGATGCTGCGCGCCAGCGTGCTGAAAGCGTCGCCGCGCGACCGCAGGCAGGTGTGACCGAACTGCGGAATCAGCCGCTTCATGACCCGGTCTTTCTCGACCAGATGCCGGCAGGCGTCGTCCCAGTAGGGCGGCAGGATGAGGGTAGGCTCGGGCGCGCCGGACTTGTCGGTGACCTCGATGGGCGGCAAGGCGGGCGGATCGGCATTTACTATTTTTTTCATAGCTGGTAAAGCCCGCCCAGTATGCGAAAAATGCCTAAAACACTGGAAATTTTCATGATTTCACCTCCCATGTCGTTCCCTGAGGCGAGTCTTTCAGCACGATGCCCTGGGCCAGCAGGTCGGCGCGGATGCGGTCTGCCGCCGCGAAGTTTTTGGAGTTTTTGGCTTCGGCGCGCTGGGCAATCAATTGCTCGATGGCCGCATCGTCCAGCGCGGCGCCGGCCTGAAGAAAACGGCTTGGATTGCCTTGCAGCAGCCCCAGGTGCGCTCCCAGGCTTTTCAGCAGCCCCGCCCGTTCCGCCGAACGGGTCTTGTTGACCTCGCCAGCCAGCTCGAACAGCACGGCGATGGCTTCGGGCGTGCCGAAATCCTCATCCATCGCGGCCTTAAAACGCGCCGCGACCGGATCGGCCCAGTCGAGCGCCGCGTCATCCGGCGCCACCAGGTCTAGCGCCGTGTAAAGCCGCTTGAGCGACGCGCGCGCGTCGTCCAGATGCGCATCGCCGTAGTTCAACGGGCTGCGGTAGTGCGCGCGGAGGATGAAAAAGCGCACGGATTCGGCGTCGTACTTCGCCAGAATGTCGCGAATCGTGAAAAAGTTTCCCAGCGACTTGGACATTTTCTCGTTGTCCACCCGGACAAAGCCGTTGTGCATCCACACCTTGGCCAGCGGCTTGCCGAAAGCGCCTTCGGACTGGGCGATTTCGTTTTCATGGTGCGGAAACTCCAGGTCGGCGCCGCCGCCGTGGATATCGAACGACTCGCCCAGCAGCGCGCACGCCATCGCCGAGCATTCGATGTGCCAGCCGGGCCGGCCGGGGCCGTAGCCGCTGTCCCAGCGGGCGTCGGCGGGCTCGCCCGGCTTGGCGCTTTTCCAGAGCGCGAAGTCCAGCGGATCGTCCTTGCCAGCCGCCGCTTCGACCCGCGCGCCGGCGCGCAATTCATCGAGCGACTTGCCCGACAGCTTGCCGTAGCCGGGAAATTTGCGCACCGCGTAGTTCACGTCGTCCAGCGCCTGATAGGCCAGGCCCTTTTGCTCGAGCACGCCGATCAGCGCCAGCATTTGCGGCACATAGTCGGTGGCGCGCGGCTCGTGCGTCGGGCGCTCGACGCCGAGCGCGTCGGCATCCTGGTGCAGCGCGTCGGTCATCCGGTCGGTCAGGGCGCGTATCGTCTCGCCGTTGTCCTGCGCCCGGCGGATGATCTTGTCGTCGATGTCGGTGATGTTGCGCACGTAGGTGACGTCCAGACCGCCCGCCCGCAGCCAGCGCTGCACCACGTCGAACGCCACCATGGCGCGCGCGTGGCCCAGATGGCACAGGTCATAGACCGTCATGCCGCACACATACATGCGGACCTGGCCGGGAACGAGGGGAGAAAAATCTTCCACGGCGCGCGACAGCGTGTTGTAAATGCGAAGGCTCATGAAAAATGTCTGACTGCATGTCTCTGACGATGACGGATCGGAAGCGGGAAAAATGCGCCGCCGCTCCCTGGGCGCTCCTTGGTGTATGGGCGGCGGCGAAATGAAATCAGCGGTACCCCTCAGATAGAATTGGCCGGTGTGTCGAGCCAGTGTAAGCACCTGTGACCCCGCCGGCAACGGCTTTTGCCGGCGGGTTGTTTTATTGTCACTTGGCTAGCAGCGTGGGCCCCGGCCTCAAAAAAACAACGAGAGTTTATGCCGATGCGAGCCTTTTTTCACTGTGGACGCTTTCCCCTGGTGGCGCGCGGCTTGCTTGGCTTGGCTGTGCTTCTGGCCCTGCTGGGCGCATTCGGCGCCCGCGCCGACGACTATGGCGATGTCGGCCGGCTGATCGGCGCGCGGCAGTTTCCGCAGGCGCTCGCCAGGGCCGAGCAGTACCTGGCGGGCAAGCCGCGCGACCCGCAGATGCGCTTCTTGAAGGGCGTGATCCAGAGCGAGACCGGCAAGGCCGGCGACGCCATCGAAACCTTCACCAAGATCACCGAGGACTATCCCGAGCTTGCCGAGCCGTACAACAATCTGGCGGCGCTGTATGCCGGCCAGAGCCAGCTCGACAAGGCGCGGGCGGCGCTGGAAACGGCGATCCGCATCGACCCCGGCTACGCCATCGCGCATGAGAACCTGGGCGACATCCATGCGCGCCTTGCCGGCGAGTCGTACAGTCGGGCGCTGCGGCTCGACGCCGGCAACGCGGGCCTGTCGCCGAAGCTGGCGCTGATCAACCAGCTGCTGGCGCCGCCCGCGACAAGCGCCAACCCGGTAAAACCCCCTTGACCTCCCCGACCTGACTTGCAAAGGAATTCGTTTGATGACACCCACGATGACAAGGCCGACCCGCCGCGCCGCGACCAAAGTGCTCGCCGCCGTAGCCGCCGTGGCCGCATTGGCCCTCGGCGTCGGGGCGACGGCCGCGGCCGCTGCCGACGCGGTCGCGCCCAGAGTCAAATTCGCCACCAGCGAAGGCGATTTTCTGGTCGAGGTCTATCCCGACAAGGCGCCCAGAACGGTCGAGAATTTTCTCCGCTACGTCAGGGACAAGCATTACGACGGAACGATCTTTCACCGCGTGATCGACAATTTCATGGTGCAGGGCGGCGGCTACGACAGCCGCTATGTCGAGAAGAAGACCCGCGCGCCGGTCGTTCACGAAGGCCGCGAGGCGCTCGCCAGGGGCGGCGCGAAAAACGTCGTCGGCACGCTCGCCATGGCGCGCACCAGCGACCCCGATTCGGCGTCGTCGCAGTTTTTCATCAACGTCAGGGACAATGATTTCCTCGATCCGTCCACCCAGGCGCCGGGCTACACCGTCTTCGGCAAGGTCGTCGGCGGCATGGACGTCGTCAACAGGATCAAGGCGCTGCCGACCGGCGCCGGCGGGCCGTTCCCGAGCGATGTTCCCAGGACGCCCGTCGTCATCAAATCCGCAACCCTCGTCAATTAACCACCTTTTTTAGGAAATCCATGAGCAATCCCAAAGTAGAACTGCATATCGCCAACTACGGCGTCATCACTCTCGAACTTGACGCGGCCAAGGCGCCCAAGTCGACTGCCAACTTTTTGAGCTACGTCAACAAGGGCCATTACGACAACACGGTGTTTCACCGCGTGATTCCCGGCTTCATGGTGCAGGGCGGCGGTTTTGCCGTCGGCATGAAGCAAAAGCCGACCGACGGCGAGATCGAGAACGAAGCGGCCAACGGCCTGAAAAACGACAACTACACCGTCGCCATGGCGCGCACCAACGCCCCGCATTCGGCGAGTTCGCAGTTTTTCATCAATGTCGCCAACAACGGCTTTTTAAACCACACTGCGCCGAGCGCGTCGGGCTGGGGCTATGCGGTGTTCGGCAAGGTCGTCTCCGGCGCCGACGTGGTCGACAGGATCAAGGCCGTCAAGACCGGCAGCAAGGGCGGCCACTCCGACGTTCCAATCGAAGACGTGGTCATCGAAAAAGCCGTGGCGCTTTGATTTCCGGCGCCCGTCGGCTGTGACTTCGCCGATCGCGTACCCGGTGGCCGAACTGGCCGCGCCGCCCGCCTGGCGCACGGTCGATTTCATCGCCGACCTGCATCTGGGCGCCGGCGATCACGCCACCTTCGCCACGTTTCAGCGTTACCTCGAAACCACCCCGGCCGATGCCGTTGTCATCCTGGGCGACTTGTTCGAGGTCTGGGTGGGCGACGACGCGGTAAAAACCGACGCGGCGGCAACATTCGAGGGCCGCTGCGCCGGCGCGCTGGTTCGGGCGGCAAGCCGGCTGGCGCTTTTTTTCATGCACGGCAACCGCGATTTTCTGATCGGCCCGGCCTTCCTGGCGCTTTGCGACGCGACTTTGCTGCGCGACCCGACCGTGCTGACCTTCGCCGGCCGGCGCTGGCTGCTGTCGCATGGCGACGCGCTTTGCACCGGCGACGCCGACTATATGCAGTTTCGCCGGGAAGTGCGCGGGCAGGACTGGCAGCGCGCTTTTCTCGCCCGCCCGCTGGCCGAGCGCCAGGACATCGCGAGCGATATCCGCCGGCATAGCGAAGCGCGCAAGCGCTCGGGCATCGACTACGGCGAGGTGGACGCCGGCGCCGCCCGCGAATGGCTCGAAGCCGCCGATGCCCGCACACTGATCCACGGCCACACCCACAAACCGGCGGAACACGACCTGGGCGGCGGCTTGTCGCGTGTCGTGCTGAGCGACTGGGACGCGCGCGCCGGCGCGCCCCGCGCCGACGTGCTGCGGCTGGACGCGGCCGGCCTGCGGCGTATCTCTTTGCTCGGCACCTAGAGGGTGGACGATATGCCCCGCTGGCTTCGCACCGTGGCGGCGCTATGGGCCGGCAAGCCCAAAGCCATTCCTGAAGCGCTGTGGCGCGCGACCCTGCAAAACCATCCCTTTCTGGCCGCGCGGCCTGCTGGCGACCAGGAGCAGCTGCGCGCCTTGTCCGGCAGGTTTCTGAAGCACAAGGAATTTTCCGGCGCGCACGGGCTTGTGGTGACCGATGAAATGGCCGTCGCCATCGCCGCGCAAGCCTGCCTGCCGGTGCTGCGCCTGGGGCTTGCCTGGTATGACGATTTCACCGGGATCGTCGTGCATCCGGGCGCGATGCTGGCGCGGCGCGAAAAGCGCGATGCCGCCGGCGTGGTGCATCAGTACCAGGAAGCGCTGCTGGGCGAGGCGATGCAGGGCGGGCCGGTGACGCTGAGCTGGCAGGACGTATCCGCCTCGGGCCGGCTGGCCGAGCAAGGCCATAACGTCGTGATACACGAGTTCATCCACAAAATCGACATGAGGGATGGCGCGGCCGATGGCTGCCCGCCGCTGCCTTCGCGCGCCGCCCACGCCACCTGGCGCAGAGTGATGAAGCAGGCTTACGACGATTTTTGCGAACAGGTCGCGCGGGCTGAACGCTTCGGCGCCGAGCCGCCTTGGCTCGATGCGTATGGCGGGACGTCGCCGGCTGAATTCTTCGCCGTGGCCTGCGAAGCTTATTTCGTCAACCGCGAACGCTT